>NZ_JAJPRF010000003.1:0-300000 GCF_021206925.1 Rhodoflexus caldus
CGCGCCTTGCGGAGGCTAACAACCCTGTTTTACAAGCCATGCTTGCCCATAAAGCACAACCAAACTCTGTTATTGGCTAGTACTTAATGAAAAAGGCCGCCCCTTTTCGGACGGCCTCTTTGTTAAATCGCTACACTGCTTGCGTTCACCTATTTTTTCAAACCGATTTCGCGCAGACGCTCATTGAGGAATTCACCCGCTGTAATATCGGGATACGCCTTTGGATGAGCCTCGTCAATGCAGTTTGGCAAACAAGCCAGATTCATTTCAGAGCGAGGGTGCATGAAGAACGGAATGGAGAAGCGGGAAGTACCCATTTTCTCGCGCGGCGGGTTCACTACGCGGTGAATGGTTGATTTGAGTCGATTGTTCGTATGACGCTCCAACATGTCGCCCACGTTTACTACTACCTGTTCAGGCAGCGCCGTAATCGGAATCCACTTGCCGTCGCGGCGGAGCACCTGTAAGCCTTCCGCACTTGCACCCATCAGCAGGGTAATCAGGTTGATGTCGCCGTGAGCAGCGGCACGCACCGCATCAGGAGCCAGCGCATCAGGGTTTTCAATCGGGAAATAGTGAATGGCACGCAGGATGCTATTGCCGAATTTTACTTTATCGTCAAAGTAGTGTTCGTCCAGCCCCAGATAAAGAGCAGCGGCACGCAACAGTTGCACGCCCGCTTTTTCCAACGTGCGATAGGCCTCTAAGGCTAAGGGTTTGAACTCAGGTACTTCTGCATCAGGGAATACGTTTTCGGGATATTCCGCCTTAACAGGGTCGTTAGGGTCGGTTACTTCCTGACCTACATGGTAAAACTCCTTCAAATCCGGCACGGCATGGCCTTTTGCCTGCTCTTTGCCCTTGCCTATATAGCCGCGTTGGCCGGCTATTTCGGGGATTTCGTATTTTTTCTTTACTTCATCGGGCAAAAAGAAAAACTTCTTTACTGCATCATACAGCTTTTCAGTCAGCTCATCGCTAAGGCCGTGATTTTTTACTGCCACAAAGCCGATGTTTGTCCATGCATCTCCCAGATTTTTTACGAAGCGGGCTTTGCGCTCAGGGTCTCCGCTGGTGAAGTCCGCCAAGTCTAATGAAGGAACCTCATCATACAAAATTTCGCTCATTGTTTATCAGGTAATTAAGGTTTGTAAAAACAACCTGCAAAAGTAGTAATAATCAGCCAATTGTAAATTAGCTAATTAAAGTCATGAAAACTATTGTATATACAAATATTGTTCGTATGTTTGCACAAGAATTACATGTTATAACATCTAAATTGCATTACAATTATGGCACAATGGGTAATTGACGCTGCACACAGCGAAATACAATTCAAGGTAAAACACCTGATGATTTCAACCGTAACAGGTTCTTTCGGTACTTTTTCGGGCAGCGCCGTTACTGCAACCGACGATGACTTCACCGATGCACAAATCTCTTTCACGGCTGCTACGGCTTCCATCAACACCGGACAAGCCGACCGCGATAACCACCTGCGCTCTGCCGACTTCTTTGATGCCGAAAAATATCCCGAAGTAACTTTTACTTCTTCTTCCATGAAGAATACAGGCGGCAGCAATTTTGAACTGACCGGCACCCTTTCTATGCACGGCGTGAGCAAAGAAATTACGCTGAACGCAGAGTTTTTGGGCATCAACAAAGACCCTTGGGGCAACACCAAAGCAGGTTTTGAACTGAGCGGCAAAATCAACCGCAAAGATTTCGGCTTGAACTGGAACGCAGCATTGGAAACAGGCGGCGTACTGGTAGGCGAAGAAGTAAAATTGATTGCCAACGTACAATTGGCGCGTCAATAATTAGTTGAATAGATGTATGGAAAGCCGTTTCGGATTTTTCGGAACGGCTTTTTCTATAGCCCGAGTTTGGTTTTGAAATCGCGCAGCAAGTCCGTGTTTTTCATGCCCGGGGCAGCTTCAAAGCGGCTGTTTACGTCTATGGCGTGCAAAGCGGGCAGCAGCAGGGTTTTGAGTGCTTCGGCATGTTCCGTGCCGATGCCTCCGCTAAGGAAAAAGGGCTTGCCGAAAGGATAGTTTTTGAGCAAGTCCCAATTGAAGGTTACGCCGTTGCCGCCGTGATTTTTCCCTTGTGTATCAAAAAGGAAAAAATCTACGGTTGGTTCATAGTCGGTCAGTTTTGCAAAATCAAAGGTTTCACCGACGGAAAATGCCTTGATTACAGGCAAGCCCGTTGTTTGGCGTATGCTGCGACAAAATTCCGCCGATTCGCTGCCGTGCAGTTGCAAGAGTTGCAAGCCGTAGTCTGCCGTTGCCTGCACGATTTCCTCTGCCGACTGATTGACAAAAACGCCCACTTTTTTGGTTTCCGCAGGGAAAACAGGCAATTGCTCGGGCGGCAGATTGCCCGCATACCGCGATGAGTCGCGATAGAATATCAAGCCCGCATAGTCTGGGCGTATGTCCGAAAGAATTGCCGCTATGTTGGCAGGGTCTTTCAACCCGCATATTTTCCATTGCATTGCTTCACTCATTTTTATTGCTCCGCGTCAGAGGCTAAATTAGCGGACGCATTGCCAAAGATACGGCGCGATTTGTTATGAAAAATTTTACCGTTCAAACCCGCTATAAAAAACTGCTTGCCGATACGGTTACTCCCGTGAGCATCTACTTCCGTCTGCGCGATAAGTTCGTGAACACTCTGCTGCTGGAAAGTTCCGATTATCACGGCAACGAAAATGCTTTTACCTACATCTGCTGCGAACCCGTAGCGGCGTTTAAGGTTGCCGAGGGGCAAATGCACATCAGTATGCCCGACGGACAAACGGAAACGTATCAGGTAAATGCCGAAAATCGGGTGGTGGACTATTTGAACCGTTTTGCCAAGTCGTTTCAGCCCGTTTCGCCGCTGCCCGACAAGTTCATCAGCAACGGCATTTTTGGCTATATGGCATACGATGCAGTGCAATACTTTGAAGATATTTCGCTGCCAGTCAAATCCAAAGAAGGCTTTGACCAACGCATCCCCGACATTTACTATCAGGTATTCCGCTATATCATCGCCATCAACCACTTCAACGAAGAGTTGTACATTTTTGAGCACCAATACGGCGATGAACAACTGACCGAAGACGGCATTGCACAAATTGAAGGCATCATCCGCAATAAGAACTTTGTTGCCTATCAGTTTGAACCCGTCGGCAGCGAGCGTTCTAACTTTACCGACGAGGAATTTCTGCAAATTATTGCCAAAGGCAAGCAGCATTGCCAAGCGGGCGATGTGTTCCAAATTGTACTTTCGCGACGCTTTGCGCAAGGTTTCAGAGGCGATGAGTTTAATGTATATCGCGCGCTCCGGGCTATCAATCCTTCGCCTTACCTGTTCTATTTTGACTACGGCAATTTTAAAATTTTCGGTTCTTCGCCCGAAGCGCAATTGGTCATCAAAGGCGGGAAAGCCGTTATCCACCCCATTGCGGGCACATTCCGCCGCACGGGCAACGACTTGCAGGATGCCGCCGCCGCGCAACGGCTCATGGAAGACCCCAAAGAAAACGCCGAGCATATCATGCTGGTGGACTTGGCGCGCAACGATTTGAGCAAGCACTGCGAAGAGGTAACGGTTGCCACTTTCAAAGAGGTGCAATATTTCTCACACGTGATTCACTTGGTTTCTACGGTAGAAGGCAAACTCACCGACCCGGAAAAAGCCATCCAGATTGTGGCGGATACCTTCCCTGCCGGAACCCTTTCGGGCGCGCCCAAATACCGCGCCATGCAGCTCATCAACCAATACGAAACCATCAGCCGCGGCTACTATGGCGGTTGCATAGGCTTTATGGGCTTCAACGGCGACTTCAATCAGGCAATTATGATTCGTTCGTTTTTGAGCATCGGCAATACGCTGCACTATCAGGCAGGGGCTGGCGTGGTGTTCAAGTCCGACGACCGCAGCGAGCTGGAAGAAGTAAACAACAAACTGCGCGCACTGCGCACCGCTTTGCAATTGGCAACGGGTTTTGAGAATTAATCGCCTTTGCGCAAAACGGTAATCACTTTGCGCACATCTTTGGGCTCAAAGGTTTTGATGCCTTTCAGGCAGGCACGCAGGAAACGGGAAGGCGGTTTGCGGATGTATTCGCTCCATACAGCCATTTCTTCATCTATTTCACGGATGCGCTGTTGGCGTTCCTCATGGTCTTTCAACAGCCATAACTCTCTGGCAATCAGCCATGAACGATTGCGCGCATAAACAATGCCCATATTGGCCAGCCGCTCATCCATCTTGCCGCCTATTACGTCTATCACCGACATTACGGGAGAAATGCGGTTAATGCTTGCCTGCATACTATCGGTAAGTGCTGCCAGAATATTGTTGATTTTGGCATAGTCATTTGACAATTTGTTGATATGCTCCGATTGCATGGTTTCCGCCGCTGCAATTCCTAAGTCTAAACTGATATGTGCGTGCATCCCCATAATCAGATGCTGAATGACGGCCAACTCTTCCTGACTGCTTTCAAATGATACCGCCCATGAGCAGCTGATTTCCTGATTTTGCTTAAACCCCTGATAGGCAGACAGATACAAATCAGCGAAATTAACATCAAAGACGGTCATACGATGGTTGTCATCAAACGTCTTTCGCTCAATTGCAGCTTTGATGGCAGCCGTTGTACGGCGATAGATACAGGCAAAAATGCCTGCACGGCTGGCGTTATCGAGGCTTTCCTCAATAATTTCATCCATTTGCGCCAAAACCCGGTCTATGCTTTCCATGGCTAAAAAAGTGCATACATCATGCCGCCAAATGAAGGTACGCAAAAAAGGGCAGCCGTGCAAAAACATCAGAAGGCGACTTCTATTTTTGAAAGAATTTTAGTAGTAATATCGGTTTGCAGCCACCACATTACCCAATCAAAAACCATCAGCCATGCGCCTTGCAGGATGATGGCTTTGCCGAAACCTTCCCACCGAAGGCTGTTGCTGTCGTTGCGGCGAGCGCGTTCTATCAGATAAAAGCCGCCCATGATGTACGCCACGTCCAAGGCGGCATTGAACAGATAGATTTTCTCAATGCCATACTGTGCAGCAACCGATTCCCGAAGGTTCATCAGGCTAACACCTGTTTGCAGGGCATTCCAATAGCCACCTGCGGCAAGTACGATATTGACAATGTTCCAATAGGCATTCATTTGCCAGAAATAGCGGCTTGCTCCTTCGCTTTTTCGGGCTTTCCAAAAGCCGATAATAATGTTGAAAAATGCCCATGTGCCCAACAGCATCATTCCCTGCTGGTTGAGGTTGAGCCGCGCTAAGTTGAGCGTTACAAGTGAGTCGAGCAACAGCATAGCTTAATGATTGGATAGTTTGATGTACGAAACCGACAGGTCTTCGAAACCTATCAGGTTTAAGTCGTTCATTTTTAATGATTTATGCAAATTTTCCTTTACAAATCAACTATTACTTTGTACAGCCGCGTTATCTGCCCAAAATCAGCATTCGAATACAGGAAAAACGTGGCTGTTATCCAAAAACCTCCTGCAAAGGAATCTGTAAATCGCTGAAAATGAATGAGGTAATCAGGTCTTCTGCGGTATAGATGTCGTGCAGTCGGTAGCGGTTGTTTTCATCTAAAATAAACTGTTGCAAAAACTGTTCGTAGGGAACCACAATCCAGTATTCGCGCACGCCGTTTTCTTCATAGAGGCTGAATTTGTGCTTCATTTCCTTCTTGGAATTGCCTTTGGAAAGAATTTCCACAATCAAATCCGGTGCGCCGAGGCAGCCTGCTTCGTCAATTTTTGCTGCATCGCAAATAATGGAAATATCGGGCTGCACGACCGTGAAAATATCGCGATTGGCTGCGGCAGACTTCTTACCGTCTAACAGCCGCACATCAAAAGGCGCAGAAAAAACTTCACAGGATTTTTCCCAAAAACAGTTGGAGATAAAGTGCATCAACTTGCGCGAAATCCGCTGATGGGTAGCCCCGGGCGCGGGCGACATCGGGAAAATTTTGCCTTTAATCAACTCAACGGTTTCCTCCAACTGCCATTGCAGATAGTCGGCGTAGGTATATACGCCGTTGGGGTCTAATTGGGAAAGGCTGGTAACGGGTTGCATAGTCAAATATACACAATTTTCATCCATCCGACGGCTTGCCGAAGCCGCCGCCGCCGGGTGTATGCAGGCAGAGCAAATCACCTGCTTGCAGGTCGGCGCGGTCGATGCCTTGCAGTGCCACAAGTTCGCCCGTAGCGCGCACAAGCCACTGTTGCCCTGTTTTGCCCGGCTCGCCGCCTGCCATGCCGTAGGGGGCTTCCTTGCGGTGCTGGGTAATGAGGCTCAACGCAACGGGGGCAAGAAAGCGGATGTGCCGCTCAATACCGTTGCCACCGCGCCACTTGCCCTTGCCGCCCGAATCGGGGCGAACGGCAAACCGCTCTACGCGCACGGGATAGCGTTTTTCCATGATTTCCGCATCGGTAATGCGCGTGTTGGTCATGTGGCAATGGACGGCATCCGCACCTTGGAAACCTTCCGTTGCGCCGCTGCCTCCGCCAATGGTTTCGTAGTAGCCGAACGATTCATTTCCGAAAATTAGGTTGTTCATTGTGCCTTGGCTGCACGCGGCAAGTTCTAAGGCTTTGAGCAGCGTATCGGTCAGCCGCTGGCTGACTTCGGTATTGCCGCCCACCACGGCAGGGCAAAGGGCAGGATTATCGGAAAATCGGGGATTGAGCAGCGAACCTTCGGGCAAATGCAGTTCTACGGATTGCATCAGCCCCTCATTGAGCGGTACGTATTCGTGCGACAACTTGGCGGCAATCAACAAGCGCAAGACGTAAATCACAACGCTGTTCACAATGGCAGGCGTGGCGTTGAGGTTGCCCGCATATGTGGCTGCCGTGCCGCTGAAATCAATCGTTACTTTGTCGTTGCTGATTTGGATGCGGGCGCACAGCGGGCTGCCGTCGTCCAAACGCTCCGTGGCGGCAAACGATTGCGCGGGCAATTGCCGCAGGCTGCGCATCAGGCAATCATGCGCATAGCGTTTCAATGCCTGCATGTAGCGGCGCACCTGACCGATGCCGTAGGTACGGCAAAGATTTTGCAGCCCGCCAATGCCTGCCTGAACCGATGCCAGTGCCGCCTGCAAATCGGCGATGTTTTCGTTCAGCGCACGGGTAGGATACGGCGCATCGGTAAAGAGTTGTGCGACCGCCTCCCATTGCGGCACGCCGCCGCGCATCAGGTAGGCAGGTACAATTACGACTCCTTCTTCTGCAAGCGAGCGGGCATCGGGCGGCATCGAACCCGGACGCGAGCCGCCGATTTCAGCATGGTGCGCACGGTTGGCAACATAGCCAACCAATTCATCATCAAAAAAAACGGGCGCAATGAGCGTAACATCGGGCAGGTGCGAGCCGCCGAACGCGGGATGATTGGTAACAACCACATCGCCTTTTTGCATAGGCAAAACCTTGCGCACTTCGCGCACGCATACGCCCAAACTGCCCAAATGCACGGGAACGTGCGGCGCATTGACTACCAATTCGCCGTCGGCATCCAGCAGGGCGCAGGAAAAATCCAGACGTTCTTTTACGTTCACCGAAAAGGCTGTCCGTTGCAGCAATGCGCCCATTTGGTTGGCAACTGCCGTAAATCGGTTGGAAAACAGTTCCAACTCGGCCGCTTCGGGGGCTTGCCCTTGTTGAAGCGGCTGATTATCGGTGCAATACAATGCCACATCGCCGTTGGCAAGTATTTCCGCCTGCCAATGCGGCGGCATAAAAACCGTGTGATAATCACTCAAAAGGATAGCCTTGCCTTTCAGAGCAGCGCCTGCGGGCAGGTCTTCAAGGCGAAAAACGGCGGCATCGCCGTAGCGCTCCGATGTCGTTACCTCATGTTTTTGCTCATTGGGCAAAGGCGGGGGCAAAGTGCGGCTTTGCGGAACGGCAGCCGTCAACCACAAGGCTACCACTTCGGTTTGTTCGTCGCTTGTTTGCTCGGGAAAATAGCCATAGAGTTTGGCATATGCCTGTCGGAACTTTTGCGCTGCCGAAAGTTGCGTTTCATCTTCCTCAAAATCAACAGAAACGGTACTTTCCTGTCCTTTGAGCCGCAACTCGGCACTGATTTGTCGGATGATAATTTGTTCAGAAGCAAAGTTTTGGGCAAGCAAGGGCTGCATTGCCGCATTTTTAAGCTCGGCAAGGATTTGTTGCCAACTATCAAAAAAACGAGGCAAAGGCTGCATGATTTGCCGTGCCTGCGTATGGGCAATATCCGTTTGCCCGATGCCGTAAGCACAAAATAAGCCTGCATAGCGAGGCACTAAAATTCGCTGAATACCGAGCAAGTCCGCCACTTCGCAAATGTGCTGCCCGCCTGCACCTCCGAAGGCAAGCAGCGCATAGTCGGCAGGATTTTCGCCTTTGCGCGTGGTAATCAGGCGAATCGCTTCCGCCATTTTTTCGTTGGCAAGTTGCAAGAGCGTAGCCAGCAGTTTTTCCCGACCGATTGTCTCACCTGTTGCTTCGGCTATCTTTCTTTGAAGATGAGCTAAGGCCTGTTCGGCAGCGGCTTCGCTGATAGGGATGGAAAAATTTTGCGGCATCAGTCTGCCCGCAAGTAAATTGACATCCGTTACGGTGAGCGGACCTCCGTTGCCGTAGCAAGCCGGACCGGGAAATGCCCCCGCACTGTGCGGACCGACAGCGAGCCTGTGTCCGTCGAAAAAGCAAATTGAGCCTCCGCCTGCCGCCACGGTCTCCATGGCAACGGCGCGGCTCATGAGCGACAGCCCGCTGACCTGTACCTCGTTTGCCCAATCGGGTGCACCGTCCACGCGGGCAACGTCGGTGCTGGTGCCGCCCATGTCAAAGGTGATATGTTTGGCAAAGGGGCTGCCCTGCGTATGCTTCCATGCACCAATAACTCCTCCCGCGGGGCCGCTCAGCAAACTGTCTTTGGGGTGAAATTCCCAATAATCGGCCAGATTTCCGTTGCTGCTCATCAGCCGCAAATCGGCTGCCTTTTCGCTGATTGGTTGAAGGTACGACATCAACACGGGTGCAAGTGCCGCATTGGCAAGGGCGGTTTGGGTGCGCCATTCGTATTTAATCAACGGTAAAAGCGCCGTACCTGAGGAAACATAAGCAAAGCCCGCCTCTGTCAGTGCCTTGACCAACTGCAGTTCGTGTTGCGGGTTCAGGTAGGCGTGCATGAGCGAAACGGCAACGGATTGAACTTCTGCACTTTTCACTTCTTCAATTATTCTCCTGATTTCGCTTTCGTTGAGCGGCTGCACGATTTGCCCTTCGGCATCTGTTCGCTCATGTACCTCTACGACCACATGCGGCGGCAAGGCAGGCTTTCGGATTTGCAAAGCAAAAATATCGGGGCGCTGCTGGCTGCCGATACGCAGCACATCGGCAAAACCTTTGGTTACTACCAAGGCGGCTTTGGGAGTTTTGGCTTCCAGCAGTGCGTTTGTTCCTTTGGTAGTACCCAGCCGCATGGCAATAGGCGGCAAAGGCTGATGCAGCGGCGTATGCGTCAGCAAGCGTGCTGCGAGCAGGGGCGCCTCTTCGCCTGCCGTGAGTTCAAAAAGGGTGTCGGCAGCAACAGCCGAGGCGGCATTTTGCAGAAATAGCAGCCCTTCGGCAAGACGACTGCCCATAACCTGATATGTGCCGCCATCGGGCAGCAGGCGCAGGGTGTAGCCCTCAAAAATATCTTGCCGAAAAGGAAACTGCACGTGCCAAATGTTGCCTTGCGTTTTCCGAACGGTTCCGCGCAGCACGCCGCTGCTCAATACTTTGCAGGTGAGCCATTCGCCTGTGGGAGAAAGTGCTACGCAGTCGGTAAAAGTACCGCCTGTGTCAGCCCATAAATGCCAGCCGTTGTTCATGCTACCAAATTACGAATGTATGCGGTTTATTGTGCCTCAAAACAATCCGCAACGGATTACATAAACATGCAACTTTTTGCAGATGACATGGTTTTCGCTGATTTTGTTATACCAAACGGCAAGTGTTTTTGGGAAATTTTTTATGTAACTTCTTGAAAAACAGAATATTACATGCCTAAAAGACCCATAAGGTTGATGTGTAGCATCCTCAGTACCAAATCTACACCCCTGTTTTAATTTTGGGCGAGGATATACCGCCTTATGCTGTCGGTAACAGCAAGCTGAACGTTGCTCCTTTACCGTATTCACTTTCACAAATCAAATCGCCGGACATAGCAAGCGCATAGCGTCGGGCGATGTATAGCCCCAAACCCGATGAAGGTTCGCCGGCAGTTGGTCGGGCGCTGAGTTGCTGAAACTGCCCGAACAGACGAGGCATTTCCTCAGGTTTAATACCCGGCCCCTCATCCCTGACTTGTATGGCAAGCATCTGGCCCCTTAGTTCGGTAGTGAGATAAATATTTTTCTCCTTTGGCGAAAACTTGAGCGCATTTGAAATGAGGTTTTCCAAAATATTGCGGGTGAAATTCTTGTCACCAAAAGCAGTAGCTGACGGCTCTGTTGCCGATGCAATGTGTATGGTGATTTGTTTGCGCGCCGCCTCGGTGGCAAACCTGTCGGCAAGTATCTGAAACAAATAGGCGATGTCAAGGGCTTCTTTGTTCAATGAAAGCTCGCCGCGACTCATGCTTTGCCAGCTCAACAACTGCCCGACTGTGTCTAAGGCATCAGTGGCTACCTGTCCTATCATCTCAATAGCCTCCCTATTCGGCTGAGTATCATAAAGGGCTATTTCCGACAGCGAACTGATGTTACCCAGCGGTGTGCGCAGGTCGTGTGTAATAATGCGAATCAGATTGGTTTTTTCGTTGTTCAATGCTGCCAATTCCGCATTGCGGGCTGCCAATTGTTCGTTTTGCTTGGTTATCTCGCTGTTTTTTTGCAGCAGCATCAGATTGGTTGCCCGCCTTTGGTTGGCCTGATGCACAAGCACGCCTAACAATATGACTGTTAAGGCAATTACAACACCTGCCGCCCACAGATAGGTATTGCGTTGGGCAAGTTCAATAGCTTGCAGGCGATTCTCATTACGCGCTTGTATCAGTGAGAAACTGGCTTTTGCTGCTTTTATCGCATTGGCTTTTTCGCTGTTCATGATGCTGTCTTTCAGCACGTAGTACTTTTTCAGCCAAGCTATTTCACTACGGGCATCTCCTTTAACCGAATCCAGCATGTACAACAGTTTATATGCCCCCAGAGAGGTGGACTTTCTGTTAGACTGCTGCCCTTCTTTCAATAAATCCATCGCCACAGCCCTTGCCTTTTCGTATTGTGCGGTGTAAAAATAGCTTTGGCTCAGGGTTTCGCGTATGCGAGGCAACAAATAGCGAAGGTCGGGGTGATTGTTTTTAATTGCCAGTGCAGTTAGCCCTACATTAATTGCCTGTTCGTAATTCTTCTGCATAAAGAAAAGGCGTGCCATTTCGTCTAAGGGGGTGATAGCCCGCTTGGCATTGCCTGCTTTTTCATAGAGTATTACAGCCTTTTGCAGGGCTGCAATGGCTGAATCTAATTGTTGCTGCCTACCTAATAATAGCCCCTGCTGTGTGGTCAGGTTGGCCTCTTCTATGTACATATGTGCCAGCCTGCTCAGTTTGAGAGATTCTTCCAAATGCAAAGAGGCTTCTTGGTATCTTCCGGCTGAAATCAAAAAATCCGTTTTGCTGTACGACATTCCTACCATTTGCAAGGTATCGCGCAGATACGCCGCCATTCGGTAGGCTTTTGCATAAAGGCTATCCACTGCCTGTGCGGTTGTATCACCCAATTGCCTGTTCAAATTCGCAATATTGATAAACAGTGCGGTCATAGACCGGGTAGGCTCTTTTAGCTTTTCAAAAGTCCCAAGAGCGTTCAAATAAAACTTCAAGGCGATTTCCAGTTCGCCCATGTTGCGGTGGCAAAGCCCGATGTTGTTCAACGTGCGGGCAAGACCATAATCATCTTGCAGTTTTTCATATATCAGACGGGCAGAATCTAAGTGCGACAGGCTTTTTCCAAACTGTTGCCATCGCAGATAGTTCAATCCTGACTCTCTGTGTGCCTCTGCCATCTGCGTGCTTGCGGGCGCATGCTCGCGTAATACGGCAATGGCCGATTGCAATATTTCATGTGCTTCGGAGTAGTAGGAATATTGACTGCGTGCACTTCCGGCTTCCGTAAGTGCCCATGCAGCCTCTTTTGGTAGCTGATTATCACGAAACAGCTTTGCCGAGGTTTGTGATACGATAAATGCGGAATCAAAACTCCCTTTTTGCCTGTAAGAAGTTCCCAAAGCAAGCAGCGCCCATGCTTCGCTAATGTTGTCGCGCTGCCGACGCGCCTCATGCAGGCTCGTAATGGCAAGGCGATAAGCGCGCCCCGGGTCTTTGTCGTATAACGCAAGGGACTCTTGCGCCATTTTTTTAGAATGAGGCATATCTGCCGCAGCAAGCATTGGAAGCCACCATAGCAACCCCAAAAAACAGTAGCGTATCGGCACAACCTTCATTCTGTCTTGATGTCGTTTTTTTTGATAGTTCACAAAAGTACGAAACTGCCTGATTCTCTTTTATGTATGACTAAGCAACTGCCCGTCTTTAAGTGTCAGTTTGTTATCAATGATACTGTGCTGTTGCACCAAAGGGTCGTGGGAGGTAACAATAATGGTTTTGCCTCCTTTTTTCAGTGAGGTAAATACGTCCAGAATTGCCGCTGCCGTGTGGCTGTCCAGATGCGCGGTAGGCTCGTCGGCAAAAACAATGGTAGGATTGGCTGCCAAGGCTCTTGCAATAGCGACGCGTTGCTGTTCTCCTCCCGACAATTTTTCTATGGGCGATTCTATTTTATGTATAATACCCGCACTTTCGGCAGCTTTTTCCACGGCTTTTTTCAAGCTGTTATGCGAAAGCCCGTAAGGAATGAGCGGAACGGCAATATTGGCACGTACCGTAAGCCCTCTGATGAGATGAAACTGTTGAAACACCATGCCAATATGTTGGCGGCGGAAGCGTGTCAAAAATTTTTCCGGCCAGCGCGATACCTGCTCGCCGAGGCAGTAGTAAGCTCCTTCGGTTGGCTTAGCAAGACAAGCAAGGATGGAAAGCAATGTGCTCTTACCCGAACCCGAAGGGCCTGATAAGAGCACACATTCACCCGCTTCAATCGTCAAACTGATGTCTGTCAGGGCTTTTACTTCGTTGCTTTCTCCGCCGTTAAAAACCTTACTGATGCCTATGGTTTCTATAACAGGCATGGATGCAGCTATTGTTTGTTGGCGTTTTGTACTTTTTCAATGTCTTTGGCTTCCAGTACATCTTTGATGTTCATGCGCTGGTTGTCTTTGTAGGCAACAATCCAAGCATCTTTCACACCCATTTTGCGCAGGTACTTTTTAAAGTTATCGGCTTCCCAATAGTCGCGGAAGTGTCCTAAGGTGTATTTGTAAGCACCATCGGAATCCTGTTCAACGGAAAAATTTTTGTTGTTATCCTTGAACATGCTTGCGTCTATTTTACTGTAAACGCCTACCTGCACGCGGAACCATACGCCTTTGGTGTATTCGGAATAAGAACCTTCCACCTCGTTTTCGTCGCGGCTTACCCTTGCGGAGTTACCGCTGCCTCCGCCTCTTGCGGCTGCCAGTTCGTTGCGCAAGGCTTCTATTTCAGCGTCTTTATCGGCAATAATCTTACCCATATTGACCAATTGGCGTTTCATACCTTCGGCTTCGCCTACCAATTCGGCTTTACTGTTCACCAAGTCGCGATATGCCAACGGGTCTAACTCGTTCTTTTTCTTTTTCCACTTTTTGATTTCTTCCTTGTTTTTTTTGTCATCATTTTTTTTCTGCGCCACAACAGGAAGCACCGCTGCCGAACTTAAAAACGCGAACAGAAAAAAGGCGTAAACCGGTTTCATAACTTTATTAGCTTTGGTTGTGTGAATCAATACTTTAACACCAATTTGATAGCATATATTAAGCCAAAAACAAAATTTATTTGAGGCTGCCAACCATATCGGCGGGAACCACCCACTGGTCATATTGCTCGTTGGTCAGCAAGCCCAGCGCAAGAGCAGCTTCACGCAACGATGTGCCCTCTTTGTGTGCTTTTTTGGCAATTTTAGCGGCATTGTCATAGCCAATGTGCGGATTCAGCGCAGTTACCAGCATCAAAGAGTTTTCCAGATGGCGGGCAATGACTTCATGGTTAGGTTCAATACCGTCAGCGCATTTTTCGGCAAACGATACGCAGGCATCGCCCAGCAGGCGGGCAGACTGCAATACGTTGGCTGCAATCAGCGGTTTAAATACGTTGAGCTCGAAATGCCCCATAGAACCGCCTACGCTTACGGCTACGTCGTTGCCCATTACTTGCGCACAAACCATTGTTAAGGCTTCGGGCTGTGTCGGGTTCACTTTGCCGGGCATGATAGAGGAGCCGGGTTCATTGTCGGGGATGATGATTTCGCCAATGCCGCAGCGTGGGCCGGATGAAAGCATACGGATATCGTTGGCAACTTTCATGAGGGCTACTGCCGTGCGTTTCAGTGCACCGCTCAGTTCTACCATTGCATCGTGGGCAGCCAGCGCTTCAAACTTATTGGGAGCTGTTACAAACGGATAGCCCGTCAGTTCAGCAATTTTTTTGGCCACCAGCACATCGTAGCCTTTGGGCGTGTTGAGTCCCGTACCTACGGCAGTTCCGCCGAGCGCTAGTTCGCGCACTGCTTCCAGCGCGTTTTTAATGGCGCGGATGCTCATATCTATTTGCTGAACATAGCCGCTGAATTCCTGCCCCAACGTGAGCGGTGTGGCATCCATAAAGTGTGTACGGCCTGTTTTCACAATCGGCATGAAGGCCTGAGCCTTGGCAGCCAGACTGTCGCGTAGGCGTTGCAAACCGGGCAGTGTAATTTCTACTACCTGCTTGTAGGCGGCAATGTGCATCGCCGTAGGGTAGGTGTCATTGGAAGACTGTGATTTATTGACGTCGTCGTTAGGGTGCAGTACCTTTTTCTCGTCGGTGAGCTGACCGCCGCTGATAACGTGTGCACGATAGGCAATCACTTCATTAACGTTCATGTTGCTTTGCGTACCCGAGCCGGTTTGCCAGATAACCAGCGGGAACTCGCCGTCTAATTTTCCGGCCAATATTTCATCGCATACCTTGCCAATCAAATCGCTCTTTTCTTTGGAGAGAACACCCAATTCGTAATTGGCGAGTGCAGCAGCTTTTTTCAGGTAAGCAAAGGCATAAATCACCTCTTTGGGCATACTGCCTTCCGGCCCGATTTTGAAGTTATTGCGTGAGCGCTCGGTTTGCGCACCCCAGTACTTATCGGCAGGTACTTGTACCTCGCCCATTGTGTCACGTTCTATGCGGTAATTCATCGGTGAAACGGGTTTAATTCATTCCGACAAATTTAATGGAAGAAATCGGGATACGTGCAGGTGAGGTGAGATATAGATACATAGGTGAATTTTAACTCACACCCCCGAAAGCCGACTTCTTGCATCATCCCATCGTTTGAGCAAGGGATACGTAAGAACGGCCACCAGAATAATTGCTGCACCCATGTAGAAGCCGCCGGTCAGTTGTTCGTGCTCGTTAAAAAATACTGCGGCCAGCAAAATACCGTATACAGGTTCCAGATTAACGGTCAGATTGACCGCAAATGCCGTCAGTCGTTTCATGAGTTCTACCGACGCCGCATAGGCATATACCGTACAAGCCCATGCCAAAACCATAATCCAAACCCAGTCCGTTGCCTGCGGAATCAGTTGCAGGGGTTCGCCATTGTTGAGAAAATGCTGATAAATCGGTAAACTGATGAGTGAAACCAACCACGCGCCTATCATTTCGTAGAAAGTGATGGTTTGGTGGTGGTATTTTTTGGTAAATCGGCTATTGATGACCGTAAAAACAGAGGCTAAAAAGGCGGAAGCCAGTGCTAAGGTAAGCCCCAGCATCTGATTGAACTCAAATCGGAAAATGACATATAAGCCGGCCATGATGACCAGCCCGCTGACTACTTCGTACCACTTCACGGCTTTTTTGTTCACAAAAGGCTCCAATACAGATGTCCAAAGGGAGCAGGTTGCCATGCCTGCCAAACAAATGGAAGCATTGGCCACCCTTGCAGAGGCAAAAAACAACACCCAGTGCATCCCAACAATGGTGCCGGTAAATATCAGGCGAATGATGGCTGCACCGTCCAATTTCACCGATTGTTTACGGATGAGCAGGATGGCACCCAAACCCGCTATTGCCAGCAGTGTGCGGTAAAAAACCAGTTCCAACGCCGGAATGCTGATAAGCAGCCCCAGAATAGCGGTGAAGCCCCACAGCAATACGATGAAATGCAGTTGCAAATAGTCTTTGAACATAACGGAAGAGTCTTATCGCGGAACAGTCTTGTACATAATAATTGCCAGCACACCAAACAGCAGCGGCGGTGCCCAAGCCGCCATAAAAGGTGAAACGGAACCCGCCTGCCCCAAACTCATAAACATCCGCGCCAAAATGATGAACAGAAAGGCTATCAGAAAACCAATGGCAATTTGCACGCCTGACCCTTGCCGCGACTTGCGGGCAGATACAATCACCCCCATGAACGTCAGGATGATAATGGCAAAAGGATAGGCAAATGCCATATTTTTTTGTACCAGAAAAATACCAACCGCTGTATTGCCCCGCATCAATTGTTCTTCCACATACGCGTTGAGTTCAGGTATGGTCAGTTCTTCGTGCAGCAGGTGCGTGCTTTCAAAGTCTTTGGGCGAAAGGCGCAACAGCGTATCCATTTTTTCACCGTATTTCAGCACTTCGCGTTCGCCGTTGAACTGATGGAGGCGATAGTTTTCAATAGACCATTTGCCGCTTGTGCTGTCCCAACGGATGCGCTCGGCACTGAGCTTCTCCATGAGCTGATTGCCTATGATGCGTTCCAGCGTAAACTGATAGCCGGTTTGAGTAAAGTTATTGTAGTTCTGCATGTAGGCGTAAGCATCGGGGGCTACGCGGAAATGCACGTTGGTGGCATCGTAGAAGTAGCGCTCTTTGATGAAGGCGCGCTCAAATGCCACCCGCGACTTGTTGGTAATAGGCACCAGATAGGTGGTGCCTGCAATGCTGATGGCTGCCAACAATGCCGCACCCAGCATATAGGGCACCAACAGGCGCATAAAACTCACCCCGGAGGCCAGCATCGCAATAATTTCCGTGCGATTGGCCAACCGCACGGTTACAAAAACCGTTGCCAAGAATACAATAATTGGGCTGAGCAAATTGGTCATGTAGGGAATGTAGTTGATGTAGTAGTGTTCAACAATAAACCCTAACGATAACTTATTGCGATAAAAATCCTGACTTTTTTCGCTGTAATCAATCACGCAGATAATAGCATTGAGCATGATGACCACATACACAAACGTGCTGAGGAACTTTTTCAGGATATAGGCATCTATCAGTTTGAGGCGCATGGCAGTTTAGTCCAACACAAAAGTTTGTCCTTTTTCGGGCATGGCCACTTGTTGGTAGCCTTCGGTTGAAAGCAGGGTACGGAATGCTTCCATTGAATCGGTTTCGCCATGCACCAAAAATAGCTGTTTCAAACGGTCGGGTGCCTGTTGTTTAACAAACTTTATCAGGTCGTCTTGGTCGCCGTGCCCGCTGAAAGCATCGGTGTACTTCACTTTGGCAAGTACAGGGATTTCTTGGTCGCCCACGCGGAGCGAGGGAATACCGTCCAGCAGTTGTCTGCCAAGTGTATTTTCGGCGCTGTAACCAATCATCAGAATGGTACAGTAGGGGTTAGACAGGTTGTGGCGAATGTGGTGCTGAATGCGCCCGCCTTCCAGCATACCCGAAGAAGAAATGATGATACAGGGCTCGCGGTAGTTGCTGATGGCCTTGCTGTTTTTCAGGTCTTCCACAATCACCAGATTGTCAAAATCAAAAAGGGTATCGTGGGTTGCCAGAAAATCGCGGGCATCTTTGTTGAGCATTTTGCTGTAGCGCGCGTAGATTTTCGTGCTTTGCAGTGCCATCGGGCTGTCGGAAAACACCTTGATAGGTGGCAACCGCCTTTGCGTAGCCAACTTGTTGAACGTATAGAGCAATGACTGCGTGCGGCCTACACTAAACGACGGGATAATCAGCCTGCCGGGCTTCTCCACACAGGTTTCTATGATGGCTTTTTCCAGCTCTGCCTCCACTTCTACGTTGGGCGTATGATTGCGTCCGCCATAGGTACTTTCGCAAATCAGGTAATCTACTTGCGGAACAGGCGAAGGGTCGGGCAGCAGCGGGTAGTTATAGCGCCCTATATCTCCCGAAAACAGAATGCTGCGCTGTTTGCCGCCCTCATTTACTTCTATGAGAATATTGGCAGCGCCAAGCAAATGGCCGGCAGGTATAAATGTGATGTGCAATCCTTTTTTAACCTGAAAGCGCTGATTGAAAGCGATACCGACAAAACTATCCATCGCTGCATCCACTTGTTTTTCAATGTACCACTCGTTCACTACGTTGGGCGGCGGCAACTGCTTCTTCTTTTTCTTTTTGGAAAGATTTTGCAGCCGGCGGCGGTGCAATGCAGCCGAATCGGTCAATAACAGGTGGGTGAGGTCTATGGTAGGAGAAGTACACAGCACTTGCCCTTCGTAACCTTCGCGATACAGATTGGGAATATTTCCCGAATGGTCTATGTGGGCGTGGGTTAATAATACCAGATTGAGCGTACTTGCATCAAACGGAAAAACTGACCCCGGAAATGCCTGCGGCAACTCTTCTTCTTTGCCGCGTTCTCTGTCCATATCAAAACCGCAATCTATCAGGATGCGATAATCGTCTTCCAATTCCAATAAATACATGCTGCCCGTAACCTGCCGGGCAGCCCCCCAAAATGTCAGCTTCATTCTCTCAAAATATCTTTAACAGTATGTCTGCGCGCAAACCCGACAGGTTTTGGAAACCCGTCAGGTTTGCCTCAACTCAATAAGCCCGCTCATGCGAACCTTCCATAAACTTGATAAACGCCTTATTAACAATGTAATTACCGCCCGGCGTAGGATAATCACCCGTAAAGTACCAGTCGCCGATATGATTGGGGCAGGCACGATGCAGATTCTCTACGGTTTGGTACACCACCTTCACTTCTGCCTGAATGTGTGGCTGCTTTACTATCTGCGCCACTTTATCGGAAATTTGCTCGTAGGTGAACGGCGCATAAATTTCCTTCACATGATTCACTATTTTGTGGCTTTCCAGCTTAACGGCATCCAAACATTTCTGATAAACCTCTTCCAGCAAATAAAGTTTTTTGTGTTCCTTCAACAGCTCGCGTGCGGCACGGAAAGCAACAAACTCTTGCATACGCGACATATCAATGCCGTAACAATCGGGAAAGCGAATCTGTGGCGCGGAAGAAACTATCACAATACGCTTGGGCTCTAATTTTTCCAGCATATTGATGATGCTTTTCTCTAAGGTGGTGCCGCGCACAATGGAGTCATCTATTACAACAATGGTATCCTGCCGCTTTTTGATAACCTCGTAGGTGGTGTCGTACACGTGCCCTACCAAATCGTCGCGATGCGCATCATCGGTAATGAAGGTGCGCAACTTGGCATCTTTAATCACCAATTTTTCCACTCGCGGACGGAACGAAAGCACCGATTCCAAGTCTTTGGCACTGAGTTTTCTCTCGGCAATGGCTTTCTTTCGCTGCTCAATCAGAAACTCCTCTATGCCCTGCATCAAGCCCAGAAAGGCTGTTTCGGCCGTGTTGGGGATGTAGGAAAAAACGGTATTATTCAGGTCGTAGTCAATGGCTTTCAGAATTTGGTCGCGGAGCAAATAGCCCAAGGCCTTCCGTTCCTGATAGATTTCGGGGTCGTTGCCGCGTGAAAAATAAATGCGCTCAAAACTGCACGAACGCTTGGGCAGCGACTCGGTAAACGGCAACATCCGATAGTCGCCTTCTTTGTCTATAATCAGCGCGTGGCCGGGCGTAATTTCCTGAATCTGGTTGTATTGGCAACCAAAAGCCGTTTTGATGGCGGGTTTTTCGGAAGCAACAACTACTACCTCATCATCGGCGTAATAGTAGGCCGGACGAATGCCGGCAGGGTCGCGTGCGACAAATGCTGCGCCGTAGCCTGTCAAACCGGCCATGGCATAGCCGCCGTCAAAGTCTTTGCAGGCACGCTGCAATACGCGCTGCAAGTCAATGTGTTTTTCCAGCAGCGTTGTAATCTCTTGATTGTCAAAGCCCTGCTGATTGTAGTGGTCGAACAGGCGTTGGTTTTCGGTATCCAGAAAATGTCCTATTTTTTCCAGTACGGTAACTGTGTCGGCTTTGGCTTCGGGGTGCTGACCTAAACTGATGAGTTTTTCAAACTGTTCATCTACGTTGGTCATGTTGAAATTGCCTGCCACAATCAGATTGCGGCTTCGCCAGTTGCTGCGGCGGATGAACGGGTGCACACTCTCAATGCCATTGCCGCCAAACGTTCCGTAGCGCAAATGCCCCAGCCATAACTCGCCGGTATAAGGCACGTTATTTTTTAACCAGTTGGCGTTCAGGTATTTGTCAGGATACTTTTTCTGTATTTTCCGAAGCACTTTACCCACTTTTTTGAAAATGTGTGCGATGGGCTGAGCTTTCACGGAACGCACCCGATGCATGTACGGATTGCCGGGGCGCGGATTGATGACGATGTTTGCCACACCGGCACCGTCCTGCCCGCGGTTGTGTTGCTTTTCCATCAGAAGGTACAGGCGATTAATGGCGTAAGCAGGTGTGCCGTATCGCTCAATATAATAGGAAAGGGGCTTGCGAAGCCGAATCAGCGCAATGCCACATTCATGGCGGATAAAGTCGCTCATGCGAAGGCTAAAAATAAAGAAGTGCAAATGTACACCTTTTCCCATAGTTTTCTATGGGCTGTTTGCAGGTGATTGGCAATTAGCAGAACCTTTATTTGATAACGGCTATCGCCTCAATTTCAATCAGCACTTCGGGGTCGTAGAGTGCTTCTACGCCTGCGAGCGTACTTGCAGGCGGCTGCTCCATATTTAGGTAGTTGCGGCGAATTTCGCGGATGCGGTTGCGGCGCTCAATGGTCAGCCCCACTACGTAGGTATTCATTTTTACCACATCGGCAAAGGTTGCACCGGCGGCTTTCAGGGCTGTTTGCAGATTTTCAAACACCTGCCTCGCTTGTGCATCAAAGTCATTTTTGCCCACTATCTGCCCCTGTGCATCGGTGGGCACTTGCCCCGAAAGGTAAATGGTTGTTCCGCCGCTTACTTTGACCACATGTGTATAGCCGGGCGGCTTAGGCCACTCCGAAGGATTGATAAATTCTACCACCTTGGGTTGTTGTGCATGAGCAGCTATACCCACAAACGTAAAGATGGTAATCAAAAAGAGAGTTTTCATGGTTATTAACAGTAACGTTAAATGAGTGTTCTGCTCCTCAAATCTGCACCGCTTACCCCGCCGAAATAACCGAAAAACCGCCTTTCAAGTGGTTTTCGGCAGCCTGCAACAGGTCATCGGTTGTAATTTTATTCAGCGATGAAACATAGTGATGGTAGAAGTCTTCGGGTAGCCCGTGGTGATAAATGCCTTTGTAGCGATTGGCTATGGCAAAAGCCGTATTCAGCGAACCAATAAACGACCCTTGCATATAGTTTCGCACCAAATTCAACTCATCGGTATCTATGGGCTGCTCAATCATCCCCGCTATTTCCTTGTGGATTTCACTGATGGCCAGCTCGCGCAAATCCTTCTTTACATCTGCGCCAATTACCAGATAAGATGCCTGTTGCAGCGTAACCAGATTGGCATAGATGCCATAGGTAAGTCCTTTTTCTTCGCGAATGTTTTGCATCAAGCGCGAGCCGAAATAGCCGCCTAAGGCTTCTACAAGCAAGGAAAGCGTAAGGTAGTCCCTGCTGTTTTTGCCCTGTTCCAACACAATGATTTTGCCAATGCGAATAGAACTTTGCACAGCGTTTTCCTTCGGCTGATAGAGGGTAACAGGTTCAATGGCCGGTGCATGGCCGCTTAGGGTTGGTGCCGTAACATGACTCACGGGCAATGTACCCAGCGTTTCGGCAAACAGTTGCACATCGTCGGGCTCAAACTGCCCTGCCGCAATTATCTCAAAGGATTTTCCTGAATAGTACTGTTCATAGAATTGCTGCACCTCTTCTTGCGAACTGTCGAGCAACTGCTGCTCGGTGATAACGCTGCCGTAGGGATGCGTTGCACCAAAAATGCTCTCCCTGAACAAGTTAGTGGCTACGGTAGCCGTTTTTTCTAAATTGATGCGGATGCCCTGAGCAGTAACGTTTTTCAGTTTTTCTAACTGACGTTCGGGGAAAACAGATTCTGCAAGCATTTCCTGCACCAATCCAAGCATCGGGCGCAAGTGTTTGTGCAGGCAGTAAAACTCTACTTCGCTGTGGTCGAGCCCGGGGCTGAGTTCCAAAAACGCACCCATTTGGTCTATGGCAGCCATGAGCGATGCAGCAGAACGATGCTTTGTACCTTCTGCCAACATTTTATTGGTCAGATAGGCAACGGCGCGCTGCTTGCCTGCCAACCTGCCCGTATTGAAATTGAGTTGTACATTAACGGTTGGCTGAACGCCTGCATTAATCAGTCGCAGTCGGATGCCATTGGGCAATATAAAAGTTTGCGGGCGTACCAAAGGAAAATCTTCTAAGGCAAACGCCTGAGGCGCAATTGTACGGTCTAAGGGTTGTTCCATAAGCAAAAGTACGAGTTTCCGACGGGTTGAATGATACAGGTCATCTTTTCCATTGACCAATACAGCGAAATTTGCAGCCAAAACGCCCAAATGAGCCCATTATGAAAACGCTCTGTTACTCTCTTAAACCGTTTGAACGCCCGGGCATGGTGCAGGCCAACCATCGCAAACACGAACTGATTTTCAACGAACAAAGCCTTTCTTTGGAATCGGCAGCACTTGCCGAAGGCTGCGAAGCCGTTTCTATTTTTACTAACGATGATGCTTCGGGAGATGTGCTGAAAGCACTTCACAGACTCGGCGTAGGGTACATAGCCTTGCGCTCGGCAGGGTATAACCACGTAGACTTAACAACGGCACGCCGATTGGGCATTCGCATTGCCAATGTGCCGGCCTATTCGCCCAATGCCGTGGCAGAGCAAGGCGTAGCACTGCTGATGGCACTCAACAGGCGAATCGTAGAAAGCCAGTGGCTCATGCAAATGCAGGATTTTCGCTTAGATACACTTACAGGCTTCAATATTCACGGCAAGACCGTTGGTATTATCGGCACGGGGCAAATAGGGATGGCTTTTGCCAAAATTATGAACGGCTTCGGCGTTCGGCTGCTTGGCTTTGACCCGCAACAAAACCCCGAGGCAGCCGCTATCGGCCTAACCTATGTTTCGTTGGAGCAACTGCTGTGCGAAAGCGATATTATTTCCATTCACTGCCCGCTGAACGAGCACACCCAATACATGATTGATGAGCCGCAATTTGCACTGATGAAAGAAGGTGTGTATATTGTCAATACGGCACGCGGCGGCATTGTGCGCACATCTGCACTTATCCGCCACCTGTCGGCGGGCAAAGTAGGCGGAGCCTGTTTAGATGTGTATGAACGCGAAAAAGGCTTGTTCTTTTTTGACCACAGGCATACCATTATGCAGGATGAAGAGTTTATCCGCCTGCGCAGTTTTAAAAATGTGCTGATAACAGGTCATCAGGGTTTTTTAACGGTAGAGGCCTTGCGCAATATTGCAGATACTACCATTGAAAACTTGGACGCATGGGAGCAGCACGGACGTTCGCCAAACGATTTGACAGACTAATAACTCATTAAACACATGAAGTATTCTCTCTCTTTGGGCAAAATTCTGGGCATCCATGTACAAATTCACTGGACATTCCTCATCCTCATCGGCTGGATTGTAATAAGCAACCTGAGCGCAGGCAACAGCACCGAACAAACGCTTTGGGCAGTCCTTTTTGTGCTTACCATTTTTGCCTGTGTAACGCTGCACGAATTTGGTCATGCACTGGCGGCACGTCGCTACGGCATTGAAACACAAGATATCACCCTTTTGCCTATCGGAGGCTTGGCACGGCTGGCTTCCATGCCCGAAAAACCGATGGAAGAACTGGTTGTTGCACTGGCAGGCCCGGCAGTGAATATTGTCATCTCTGCGCTCATCTATCCATTTCTGCATATATCCGAAGGAACGGAAATTTCCCTCAACCTGCGCGCTGTTGATGGCGATACTTTTTTGCTGAGTCTGATGGCCGTCAATTTATGGCTGGCACTGTTCAACATGATTCCTGCTTTCCCGATGGACGGGGGGCGCGTACTGCGTGCATTGCTGTCGTTCCGCATGGAGCGAGCAGCGGCAACCCGTGTAGCTGCTGCTATCGGGCAATTTCTTGCCATTGGTTTTGTTATTTTGGGTTTCCTTGGCAATCCCTTCCTGATTTTTATCGGCTTTTTCATATTCCTTGGTGCACAGGGAGAAGCCGAACTTGCACAGACCAAGTCTGCTTTGCAGGGCTATCGGGTAGCTGATGCAGTGATGCACGACTTCATGACTTTGCAAACTTATCAGCCATTGCAGGCAGCGGTAGATTTACTGCTCAACGGGCAATCGCGCAATTTCCTCATTTTAGACCAAGACCGCCCCGTAGGTACGCTCAGCCGCGATGAAATTGTACGGGCACTTTCACAATACGGAGCCGAAGTGCCTGTAAGTCAGGTAATGAACCCCGAGCTGGTATTTTTACAGGCTGAAATGCCTCTGGAAATTGCTTGGCAGAAAATGCAGCAACACCGCATAGAGTTTGCGCCGGTTATGCACCAGCAGCACCTGTTGGGCGTGTTAGATGTAGAAAACATCGCCGAGTTTATGATGGTACAAAGCGTGCTGAAATCATCGGAAGCACGCAGCAACTTTGCAGCAAAGCCTGTATAGTCGCTCTGTGTGTAATTTTTTCAGCTTTCGGTGAATCTGCCGTACTTTTAGGTACAATTTTTATGGTATTCATGCTGTACCGTAAATTTAGATATCTTTGAAAGTCTGATTTGTACCATCCCAATGACTCATCGCATCGTACGATATTTACTGCTGTTTTTTGCTTTGTTCGTAGCTGTTCCTGCCTTGCTTGTTGCGCAAACTCCAAACCCCATGCAACAAAGGCGACAGGAAGAACTCAACGTACTGAAAGCTATTTTTGAACAAATGGGGGGCGCAAGCTGGACAGGTGCCGGTATGCCTTGGCCTGTAAATGCTAACAATGCGGTTTCCACTTTTCATACATGGGCAGGCATTACCTGCGAACCCAACGACAGTACGGGGCGCATCGTTAAAATCAACTTACCGGGCAGGAAGCTCACAGGCAGGCTACCTGCTGATATCAACAAACTAACCGAACTGACCGAATTAGACCTTTCCGATAATGCGATTACAGGCACCATACCACGGGAACTTGCCACTCTCACTAAAATTACCTCTATCAATCTGAGTAAAAACCGCATTACCGGCATTCCGAGTTTTGCTACGGTTACTTCCCTGCGAACGCTTAATGTTGCGAATAACAACTTGGCATTTGACAGTTTTGAGCCCAACATAGGCAGAGGTTTTACGCTGACACCGCAAGACAGCATCGGGCGCGACACGGTGATTGTGCTCAACGAAAAAGATGCTTTTCGCTTCAATGGTGAAATCGGAGGCACAGCCAACGTTTACCAATGGCTGAAAGACGGGCAGCCTTTCGGCTCAGCCAGCCCTAATGCAGGAATTCTGGATTTTCCCGATGTTGCACGCAACCTGCATCAAGGGCGCTTTGTGCTGCGCGTAACCAATCGGTTGGTTTCGGGGGTTACATTATTCCGACGCACTGTCCGCATTATTGTTACACCCTGTTTTATTACCGGTTCACGCATCGGCCCCAACCAAACCGTTTATTGCGAAGGAGCACCCGTGCCCACCTTCACGGGCGAACAGGCATCGGGGGCTGTGGGCACGCTGCGCTATCAGTGGCAACGCTCTACCGACAGCCTCACATGGACAGATGTAGGGCCTAACAGCAAAGATTACAGGCCAACTGTAATCGGTCAAAGTATCTATCTGCGCCGATTGGCACTCGACGACCGCTGCGTAACCGATACGAGCAACGTCATACGCGTGCTGTTTGTGCCGCGTATCCGCAACAATGTGGTGGAATCTTCTTATATCTATTGCCCCGGCGACAGCATCCGCACATTCAGAGGAACACGCCCCGTAACAGGAGGAGACGGCAACTACCGCTACCAGTGGCAAAGTTCTAAGAATCGCATAGATTGGTCAGACGAGGACGCAACTGCCAACTTCCGACCACAGGCACTGCAAGATACGACCTATTTCCGCCGCATAGTTTCCGACCGCTCCTGTGCCGTAGATACAAGTAATGTTATCCGAGTGGTAGTAGCCCCTGAGTTTGGCCCCAACTTAGTCGGGTTTGACCAAATCCTTTGCCCGGGGCAGCGACCGCGAGCCCTGCGCGATACCGTCCGCTTAGACTCTACCACCGTTCGCGATACAGTAAACTTCCGATTCCTTTGGCAACGTTCCTTAGACCGTCGCGCATGGGTACGTGCCGATTCGCTCACCCGCGCCGATACTTTTTCCGTATTTCAGCCGCGCGTACTGGCAGCAACCACCTATTTCCGCCGCTTAGTAATCGGCCCTTGCGTTACCGATACAAGCAACATAGTTACCCTCTCCATTGCGCCGCCTATTGAAGGAAATTTTATTGAAGCAGACCGAGAAACCCTTTGCGACAATGATACATTGCCTATCAAGCTGCGCGGCATCATCCCCGAGCCCAAAGGCGGAGGCGGACAGTACAGCTACATCTGGCAAAGCTCGTTAAACGGGCGCGACTGGAACAATCGGGCTACCTCCGACACGCTCGATTTGTTCATCCGCAACGTATCCGATACTACCCTCATCCGCCGCATTGTACGGAGTCGCTGTTTTACCGATACAAGTAACATTGTTCAAATCAACCGTGCGTTTGACTTTGGAGAAAACAAGGTTACAAGCGGCAATTTGACTATTTGCCTGACCGACAAACCGCCGACCATTCAGGCAACACGTCCGCAAGAGCGCGGCAGATTCAATATTCAGTGGCAAATTTCGCCCGATTCGGTCAATTGGGCGAATGTAGATTCCACCCTCAGCCGCCGCGACTTAGGCAAGGGGGTAGATTATACGCCCGATACCTTGCGCCTTTCGCTGCAATATTTCCGAAGGCTGCTTAACAACGGCTGCCGCACCGATACAAGCAATGCTGTTTCGCTTCGGGTTGTTCCGCGACTGGCCGGCAACCGCATAGCACCTGTTACGCAGGAAGTTTGCGAGGGCAATCCTATTCAGGCACTGCGCGGGCAACAACTGACCGGCGGCGGCGGCAACTATCGCTATCGTTGGGAGGTTTCCACCGACAGTGTGCGTTGGGCATTGGCCGATACCTCTGCCGTATTCCAACCGCAGGGACTGGTACGCACCACGCTCATCCGTCGCATTGTGCAAGCCGCCCATTGCAGCCCCGACACGAGCAATATGGTGCAAATACGCATCATCAACCGCTTGGAAAACAACCGCATCCGCGACAATCAGGAAATATGCTTCGGGCAAAAACCCGATACGCTGCGCGGCAGCGTGCCCGTGGGCGGCGACGGACGCTATGACTACATTTGGCAGCGCGAAGTAAGCCCCAACGTTTGGATATCCGTTGGAGCAGAGCGCGACCACTTCCCCGATGTGGTACAAACTACCCGATTCCGCCGCATTGTTTCTACCCAATGCTTTACCGATACAAGTCAGGTTGTCAATGTGTTTGTTACTCGTCCCATCCGCAACAATATCATTCTGACAACCAACCTGACCATTTGCAAAGGGGCACAGCCTGATACCATTAAGGCTTCTATTCCGCAAGACGGCACAGGCGTATTTGAGTATCAATGGCAAATTTCTACCAACCGCACCACATGGCGCGATATCCCGCGCGAAGTAGGGCCGTTTTTAGTACCCCCAACACCGGATAGTACAAGTTTTTATCGCCGCATTGTGAAAAACAAATGCTTCAGCGATACCAGCTTATCGGTACCCATACGCGTACTGCCTTTGCCACGCGTCAATGCGGGGCCTGATACAACGGTTATATTTGGCAGAAGCGTTCGGCTGCGGGCAACAGGCGCAAGCAGATACGTATGGACACCCAAAGAAGGGTTAGACAACGATTCTATTGCTACACCGCTTGCAAGCCCGCGCGTAACTACTCGGTACATTGTGCGCGGTATAGATGCGGCAGGTTGCGTCGGACAGGATACCATAGAAGTGCGAGTAGCCACCGACCCCGAACTACTGGTTGATATTGTGGATGTGATTACACCCAACGGCGATGGGCTGAACGACTTTTTGCACGTGAAGAATATAGAACTGTACCCTCAAAATACGCTGATAATCTTCAATCGCTGGGGGCAGGAAATTCTCCAAAAACGCAACTATACCAACGATTGGGACGGCACCATAGACGGCAAAGCACTACCCACGGGTGTGTATTTCTACATTTTCAGGATAGAAGGCACCTCGCGACCAAAGACGGGTTCATTCACGTTACTCAACTAAAACTATGAAAAAATTTTTACTGATATGGGTATGCGTTATTGGATGCGTCTCTTTCGCATACGCCCAGCAAGTGCCACTGTACAGCCAGTATTTTCATAACCCGTTTATCTACAACCCCGCATGGGCAGGGCTGGATAAGTTTGCTTCCATGAACCTGACCTACCGCCGCCAGTGGGAAGGCTTAGAAGGTGCACCACAAACCATACTTGCCACCTTAGACCTGCCTTTCTATGAAAACAAGGCAGGGTTTGGCATTAATGTGTACCAAGACAGAATCGGGTTATTTCAGCAAAACAAAGTACAGTTCAGCTATGCTTACCACCTTTTCGAGCTGTATGAAAACAGTTCCGTTTTCTCATTCGGACTTACCGGCGGGCTTGTTACCAATCGCATAGACTTCAACAATGCCTATATCCTGAATCCTAACGACCCGCAGTTGCTCAACAATACAGGCAACTACCAAGGCGTAGAATTTACCTTCGGCTTGAACTATATCTTTCAAGACAAGTTTCAGATAGGCTTTACTATGCCTCAATTTCTTACAACAGGTATCCGCACCATTGACAACGGCACTAATGATATTGATTTACAACCACACTTTTTGCTTGCAGCCAAGTGTACGCTGAAAACCTACGATGAAATCCATCGGATAGAGCCGATGCTGATGTTGCGCAAGGTGGGTAACGTGCCGCTGCAATTTGATGTAGGTGCACAGTACACATGGAACAATACCCTTTGGTTCAATGCGGCATTCCGCACCAGCTACAGTGCCGTGGCTGCTCTTGGCGTAAACGTGAAGAACTTCCGTTTCGGATTCTCCCGCGACTTTGGCGTTTCCGAGTTGCAGGGAGCAGTAGGCAGCACCAACGAAATTATGCTGGGCTACAAATTTAATCACCTGAAAACCAAGACTTACGGTGCACCAAAAGGTCGCTCCAACACTAACATAAGACGCAAGGTAGAGCATCCTTCCAAACCCGGCCCTGTTTATCGCCCCAACAACATACATTTGAAGAAAAATCCTAAAAAGAAGCCCAACGTGAATCTGCGCTCACGTCGCCGGACTAACTGATTTTGTGTATGCGGGTATTTTTGTTGATTGGTTTACTATGGACTGCCTGTATGACACATGTATACGGGCAGAATAATGATGAACGGTTTCGGATAAAATTATTGCGCCTCAATACGCAACGCGATGAGGCTTTCCCCGTGTTCTACGGTAATCAGTTCTATTACTTGGCTGCGGGAAAACTGAAATCGCCCGTCAACCTCAGCAACAGCGGCGCAAACTATTACCTGTTACCACATCCGGACAGCAGCTATTCGGCCAGAAGGCGCGTATTCATTGCGCAAAAAAGAGAAGAACAGGGTATTCTCTCCGGCGCATCCTATGCGACAAGCAAAAATCGCATGTTTTACAGTCGCCATTTGTCAAAATCTGGTCGCAACCCGCAAACATCGCGCATATACGAAGCCCTTGTATCGAGTAACGTATGGTACAGCGCATTGCCTGTGCTGCGGAATCTGCCCGACAGTGTTACGGTTTGCCATCCATCGGTATCGGAGGACGGCAACACGCTGTACTTTGCTGCCAATCTTCCCGACAGTCGGGGCGGAATGGATATTTATGTCGTAAGAAAAGACAGCACGGGCAAGTGGTCAGCACCTGTTAATGCAGGGGCAGGCATTAACTCGCCGCAAGATGAGATAACCCCTTTCATTCATCCCGAAGGCAACCTGTACTTTGCTTCTAACCGCAACAACGGCTATGGCGGATTTGATATTTATGAAGTACCTTCCATAGCAGGCCAACTGCAAGAATGTCGTTTAATGCCTCCTCCTTTCAACTCAACCGATAATGACTTTGCGCTGATTATGAACGAAGCGCAGCGAATCGGTTACTTCAGTTCCGACCGACGGGGAAATTATGACATTTACGCCGTCAGCGTTATAAAATTGCATCATACGCGCAACCTAACCGAAAGCGGAGAAAACCTGTATGAACAGTTTGAAATGGAGGTTTCCGGCAGTGTTATAGATACAGCCAACCGTCAGCCGGTCAGAGGCGCACTGGTCAAACTGCGGGACATTTACACCGACGATATCCGAATTACCTTTACCGACAACGAAGGAAGGTATCTGTTCACCGTTCAGAATGACCATAAGTACCAAATAGGCGTTTCCAAAGTAGGTTATCAAAGCACAGAGGATACAGAGTTTTCAACCATCGGCATTACCGAACCTATTCCGCTGAATATCAACTTACTGATGAGCTTGCCGTTGTACAGGCAGTCATTGAAAGTACAAGTGCGGGAGGCCGTCAGCAACACCAAACAATCATCGGGAAACATTCCGGTGGTTGATGCGCATCTTGTACTGGAAGATGTGGCAAGTGGCGAAAAGTACGAGAAGCGCAGCGACCCCGACGGCTCATGCTTGTTTATCATAGAACAAGGGCGCACCTACAAACTGTTTGCGGAAGCAACAGGCTACCAAAAAAGTCTGCCCTATCGGATTACTACCAATCCTAAGTACATGGGGCAGTTTATTGAGATGACCGTAGATTTGCCTCGCGAGGAAGTAGTTAATAATGCTACTAACCGCTACATAAAGGCCATTGTGGTCAATCAGGAAACCAACCGACCGCTGGAAAACGCAACCGTATATTTAACCAATCCGAAAACAGGCGAAACTCGCTTTCTGTACACCGCCAAAGACGGCACTGCTACCTTCAAGGCAGACTCGGGACTTGTTTATAAATTAGAAGCGCAGATACTCGGCTATCAGATGGAAGATTACATGATTGCCGAAGGCAGCGATGTGGAATTGGGAAAAACTCAGGAGGTTCTGCTGCCGTTAAAGCCCGTTAATTACAACCCCATTCCGTTGGATGTTTCCGTGCCGACGATTTATTATTCTTCCGACCGCGAAATTCTTAACGATGAGGTAAAAGCCGAGCTAAACCGCATCCTGCAACTGCTAACAGAATACCCCGGGGTAAAAATTGCCATAGAAGCCCATGCAGGTTTGCACGAATCTTCGCGAAATGTATATGAAATAGCACTGAAACGCGCCAATGCAGCCGCAGCCTATCTGTTCAAAAACGGGTTGTGGCGCGAGCGAGTGGTGGCCATCAGAAGTTTTGGTGCTGAACGCCAACGCAACGACTGTGTGCGCAAAAACTGCACCCCCGAACAGCGTCGTGCCAACCGCCGTACTGAATTTATCATTGTATATCGGTAGGTTGAATCAATTGCAGCATGGTTTCACACTTCATCTCGGTTTCGTTCCATTCTTTTTCGGGGATGGAATCTTCCGTAATGCCGGCTCCTGCGTATAAAATCAGGCTGTTTGCTTGTAGCTGCATGCAACGCAGGTTTACAAACAAATGACTTTCGCCTGAAATATTTACGCTGCCGATGTAGCCGCTGTACAACGCCCTGTCGTAGTGTTCATGGGCAGCTATGAACTCCATTGCAGCAGGTTTGGGCATTCCGCAAACTGCCGATGTAGGGTGCAGCAATTCAAGCATAACCGTCCCTAACTGAGGGAAATTGGTTGCGCGCATATCCACTTCAAAATCGGTTCGCAGGTGAATGAGCTTGCCTGCTGCCACTGTTCGAGGGCCGTTTTCTTCAAACTCGCGCAGACGGATTTTTTTGAAGCAATTGATGATATAGCGGCTTACCATTGCCTGCTCGGCTATTTCTTTTTGTGTCCATGTTGCCTGCTGCAAATTGGTCAGCGTACCTTTGGCTTGTGTACCTGCCAGCGCCATGGTGCGGAAAATCTGATACCTGTCCACGCTCACTAATATTTCAGGCGTAGCACCCATCCAAACTCCGACTTGCGGAATTGCAAAAAAGGATACAAAAGCATTGGGATAACTCTTGACAAGTTCAACAAATACTTCTGCAGGATTAAATCCCTCAGGCATGGCGGCCTCCTTTTGCTTAGAAAGCACCACTTTTTGAAATTCGTGCCTCTTGATTGCTGCTACGGCCTGCGCTACCGCTGCCCGAAAACTTTCCGATGAATTACCGCTTACGGCAGTTGTTTTTACATAATTTTTCAAATGCTGCACCGAAAACTTCTCCGCAGGCATTTGTGCCGATAGCTCCGCTCCCTTGATGCGTTTTACAATTCCCTCGGGTGCAGTTTCCCATATCCAATGTTCATCGGCTGGTATAAAATACACCCCCTTTTCGGCGTGAAACGGTGCTGCAACAAAACCGGCAGGCAGCGCCTCCAAGTCTGTTTGCAGGTGATGCTGTGCCTGCGGCGCAAAGCCTGCAATCAAATGAATGAGGTTGCTTTCGGGCAGTTTCCAAACAGCAAACGGGCGGTTTTCGGCACTGATATAAGCAATCAGGTGACTGATTTCCGTTGCTAAACTGACAGGGGCGGCAATGCCAACGTGCGGCGCAGACAACATAAGGCTACAAACATCTTCAGCTTTTAAACGCTAAAATGACAATGATTGTTGTAACAACCAATGGGACTCAAAGCCATTCAATGGCAAATTTCTGTGCCAATTGCTGTAAATCTTCTACTACCGGAGCTACCAAGGGAATACCTGAACGGCGGCGTTCGGCTTCGGCCTCACGCTCAGGGTCGCCGGGAATCAGCACGCGCTCGTAACCTTCAGCAGGTTTTGCATTGCGAAATCGGCCAATCCAGTTATCCATGTGGTGTTTAAACTCTTCGGCAGGGCGGAATGCATCTACGCGCATAGCACCCAAAAAGTGGCCTAAACCTTCGCCCACAGGGTCGGCAGGCAGTGGCAAAAAGCTAACAAAGGGCGGTGCCCAAGGGCCATAGCCTGCACCGGAAAGTACTGCTGAAAAAATATCTACGATAGAACCGAGGCAGTAACCCTTGTGGCTGCCATGTTCGCGGTCGGAGCCAAGCGGCAGCAATGCGCCGCCTTTTTTCAACGCATTGGCATCGGTGGTTGGTTGGCCTGCCTTGTCTTGCACCCATCCCAGCGGAGCATCGGCATTTTTGCGCTGTAAAATTTCCAACTTGCCGTTGGCGGCTGTAGTAGTGGCAAAATCTGCCACAAAAGGCGGCTGCTCCTGTGCGGGAATAGCCACAGCAATCGGGTTTGTGCCCAACATGCGCTCTAAGGAAAAAGTGGGCGCAACCAGTGGGCTGGCGTTTGTCATCGCCATGCCAATCATATCGTAGGCAAGTGCCTGCATGGCATGATGGCCTGCAATACCAAAGTGGTTAGAGTTTCGCACACTTACCCATCCCGTCCCTGCCTGTTGGGCTTTCTTGATAGCAACTTTCATTGCCCAAGGCGCTACCACCAACCCCAGTCCTGCATCACCGTCAATGGTAGCGGTAGAGGGGGTTTGGTGTACAATGCGGATGTTGGGTTTTGGGTTAATCCGCCCCGCTTCCCACAGACGCACATATCCTGAAAGTCGGGCGACTCCGTGCGAATCTATACCGCGCAAATCGGCTATCAATAAACCCTCGGCGGCAGTAATCGCATCGGCCTCAGAGCAGCCAATGGCAGTAAATACTTGGTAAACAAACCGGTAGAGCGATTCGTAAGGAAAAGTTTGCATAAGCAACTGACAGGGATGATGGTATCACAAAAAAAGAGTTGCAGGTTATCAGCTTTTGGCTTTAACCCGCAACTCATGCAGTTCTACTTTTGGTCAATAAGTGATTAGCCGGCAACTACTTCTACTGCCACTTCTTTCTTCACTTCTTTGTGAAGGTCGAGCACGGCAGTGTATTGGCCAAGCATTTTAATTTCACTCTTGAAAACAATTTTTTTGCGGTCAATGTCAAAGCCCTTTTCTTTCAGAGCTTCAGACAATTGAGTAGTAGTAACCGCACCAAAGATTTTGCCGCTTTCACCGGCTTTGGTTACGATTTGAATCACCAAATCGCCAATACGGTCGGCCAGTTCTTGTGCTTCGCGCTTAATTTTTTCGGCTTTGTGAGCAGCCTGACGCACGTTTTCGGCAATAATTTTTTTATTGGACTCGGTGGCAGCAATAGCCAGCCCGCGAGGGATGAGGTAGTTGCGGCCGTAGCCGGGCTTTACATCAACGATGTCGTTCTTATAGCCCAAACCTGCGATATCTTCTTTGAGAATAATTTCCATGACAGCAATTCGATAATTGTTGGTGGTTAACTAAGACTATTTGAGCGAATCGGTTACGTATGGTAACAGCGCCAGATGACGGGCACGCTTCACGGCTTGTGCTACGCGGCGTTGAAATTTCAGGCTGGTTCCTGTCAGGCGACGAGGTAAAATTTTACCTTGTTCGTTTACGAATTTCAACAGAAAGTTCGCGTCTTTGTAGTCGATGTACTTAATTCCGCTCTTCTTGAAACGGCAGTACTTTTTCTTGTTTTCGTTGTTTCTAACAACTGATTCGTTTACGAGTGTCATGGCTATTAGGCTTCGGTTTCGGTTTTAGCAGTTTCTGACTTTTTGTTGAATGCGCCTTTGCGGCGTTTTTCGTTGTACTCCAAGGCGTGTTTGTCTAACTTGGTAGTCAAAAAGCGCATTACGCGCTCATCGCGCTTAAACTCGGTTTCCAGTGTTTTGATAACATCCGGCTGGCCAGAGAACTCGAACAATGTGTAAAAACCTGTGCTCTTGTGCTGAATGGGATAGGCGAGCTTTCTAAGCCCCCAGTCTTCGTGGTGATACACATCCGCACCGAGCGAAGTCAGCACTTGTTTGAATTTCTCGACTGCATCCTTCATCTGAGCATCAGACAAAACGGGAGTTAAAATGAATACAGTCTCATAGTGGTTTGGCTTCATAAAATTTAGCTACAAACGTTTAAGATTAATTTTGAGGGGGCAAAGTTAGACCAAAACATCTGAAAAACAAGTATTTCCCGATACTTATTGCGCATAAACACCCATAGCGGCAAATTTCTCGATGCGTTGATTGATGCGCTCGCGCGGAGAGAGGGCGTTCAGTTCGCGGAAGTTATTCAGGATGGCCTCTTTTACGGTCTGAATGATGGCGGCTTTGTCTTTGTGTGCGCCTCCCAGCGGCTCGTCAATAATGCCGTCAATCAGTTTAAATGCCAGCATATCGGTTGCGGTGAGTTTGAGCGCTTCGGCTGCCTGCTCTTTGTAGTTCCAGCTTCGCCACAGAATAGAAGAACATGACTCGGGCGAAATCACGGAATACCAAGTGTTTTCCAGCATCAAAACGCGGTCGCCAATGGCAATGCCCAAAGCTCCGCCTGATGCACCTTCGCCGATAATGATACAAATGACAGGTACTTTCAGCATGAACATTTCGCGCAGGTTGTGAGCAATTGCTTCTGCCTGCCCGCGTTCTTCGGCCTCTATACCCGGGAAAGCGCCGGGCGTATCAATAAAAGTAACAATGGGTTTATTGAACTTCTCGGCCAGTTTCATCAGGCGCAGCGCTTTGCGGTAGCCTTCGGGGTTGGCCATACCGAAGTTGCGGAATTGGCGCTCTTTGGTATTGCGGCCTTTCTGCTGACCTATGAGCATAAAAGTTTGCCCATCGATGGTGCCAAAACCGCCTACCATTGCTTTGTCGTCGGCTATGTTGCGGTCGCCGAAAAGTTCGATAAAGTCGGTAGTGAGGTTGTAGATATAGTCCAGCGTATAGGGTCTGTCCACATGTCTGGAAAGTTGTACGCGCTGCCAACGGGTTAAATTGCGATAGGTTTCTATCTTCAAATCGTTGATGCGGCGTTCCAGCGTTTTTACGGGTTCGGAAACATCTACGCCGTTTTCGGTTGCCAACCGCTTCATTTCAGCAAGTTTTTCTTCCAACTCGGCGATAGGTTTTTCAAAATCGAGCAACATCTTGTTTGTTATGAGTAGGACAAATGATGAATCAGTAGATTAATTGTTCATGCTGAGCAGGAACTCCTCGTTGTCTTTGGTTCCTTTCATGTTGTTCAGCAGGAATTCCATAGCCTCGCTGGAATTCATATCGGACATGTACTTGCGCAGAATCCACACGCGTTGCATGGTATCTTTGTCGAGCAAAAGGTCTTCGCGTCGTGTACCCGATGCCGGAATGTCTATGGCAGGGAATACTCGTTTGTTGGCCAGTTTGCGGTCTAACTGCAATTCCATATTGCCGGTACCTTTAAACTCTTCAAAAATCACTTCGTCCATTTTGGAGCCTGTGTCAATCAGTGCAGTAGCGATAATGGTTAGCGAGCCGCCGTTCTCTACATTGCGGGCTGCACCAAAGAATCGCTTAGGCTTGTGGAGTGCGTTGGCATCTACACCACCCGACAAAATTTTACCGGAGGAAGGTACAACCGTGTTGTAAGCTCGTGCCAAGCGGGTAATGGAATCTAACAGAATTACCACATCGTGGCCGCACTCTACCATTCGTTTGGCTTTTTCCAATACAATGCTGGATACTTTGACGTGGCGTTCAGCCTGTTCGTCAAAAGTAGATGCTATTACCTCTGCATTGACGCTGCGTGCCATATCGGTTACTTCTTCCGGACGCTCGTCAATCAGCAATACAATGAGATATACTTCGGGATGGTTTTTGGCAATTGCGTTGGCAATTTCTTTGAGCAATACGGTTTTACCTGTTTTGGGCTGTGCCACAATCATTCCGCGTTGGCCTTTGCCGATAGGCGCAAAAAGGTCTAACAAACGGGTGGAATATTCGCTTGATTTATGGCTCAGTTTCAGGCGCTCGTTGGGGAACAGCGGCGTGAGATATTCAAACGGAACGCGGTCGCGCACTTGCTCGGTTGTTTTGCCGTTTACGGTAATTACCCGCAACAGGGCAAAGTATTTTTCGCCTTCTTTGGGCGGACGAATGGTTCCACGCACGGTATCGCCTGTTTTCAGGCCGAACAGTTTGATTTGTGAAGGAGAAACATAGATATCATCGGGGCTGGCCAAGTAGTTGTAGTCGGAAGAACGCAAAAAGCCGTAACCGTCCTGCATAATTTCCAGCACGCCTTCGTTTTCAATAACGCCGTCAAAGTCTCGCACGGTGTATTTAGGTTGCGGTTGCTGCTGCGGGCGCTGCGCTCCTTTTTGAAACGACTGACCGCTGTTGCCCCCCTGACGTTCGTTTTCGGGGCGGCGCTGCGGGCGCTGTTCGGCAATAACGGATTGTTCGGAAGTTGGCGGTGTATCTGTTTCCGGTGCAACTATCGGTGCAACTATCGGTTCTGCCATTTCCATATCGGCCACGGGTGGCAAAGCAGTGGCATCTATCATAAAATCTGCCGTAAAATCTTCTTCCAAAGGCATTATCGGCAGGTTCTCTTGTTCAAATACGTCATTATGAACCGGCTCCAACGGCTGCTGTTCACGTTTATTTACCCTTGTTCTTTTCTTTTCCCGAACAGGCTCCTGTGTGGCGGGAGGCTGTTCAAGTACCGATATTTCTACACGTGGCGCTACGTTCTGACGCTCTCTGCGGAGTTTCAGCGTAGGGGTATTTGTTTCGGGTTTCTTTTCAGTTTCAGTAACTGTATCTGCGGCAGGAGAGGGCGCGGAGGCCTGATGCTCTAAAATTTTGGCAATCAAATCTTTTTTGGTGGGTTTGCCCACAACTTTCACACCCAATTCCTCAGCCAGTTGCCTGACCTCTGACAAGAGTTTAATGTTCAACTCTTCAATACTGTACATACAAATGCGGAAAATAAGTTATTGCTGCGACGCGGTCAGCAGCAGGAAGGACAAGAAATTTTTAAATTGAATCAGAAATGGAACGCACTAAAAAGCTTCTGTGGAGAGAAGCAAAAAAAGGAATAACTGCGCAATAATACGGGTTATACACCTAATAAGCAAATACTACACCTGTTTTTTGCCGTTATTTTCTTTTTCCATGCTTTCCGTCTAACATTGCACAATGAAAGTTTTTTGGCGTATCCTGTCGTTTACTGATGCATGGGGGCGTTTTTTGCCCTTCTACATGTTGGTGCTGCTGCTGTCGGTTGTATTTGGTGCACTCAATTTTTCGCTGCTTATTCCGCTGTTCGATGTTCTGTTTGAAAAAGTGCCTGCCACCGCCACATCGCTGAAAGAACCGATGTTCGACGGCAACATTATTGCGTATGCTACTGCCTACTTCAATTACCGTCTTCGCCTATCTGTGGCAGAATACGGGCCTATGCAATCGTTGCAAATGGTGTGTGCGGTGTTGGTTGTGTCGGTGGTGCTTTCCAATTTGTTTGTTTATTTGGCTCAGTACAGCATGAATCAGTTGTGTTATACGCTGATTCGCGACATTCGGGTGGCTCTTTTCGAGCGTTTTACCGACCTGCATTTGGGCTATTTCAAAGGAGAAAAAAAAGGCGATTTGCTTTCGCGCTTGACCAATGACGTGCAGGAAGTAGAGGTTACGGTTATCACCGTGCTCAAATCCATCATCAAAGAGCCTGTTACCATCATCATATTTTTTGGTGCATTGCTGTATCTGTCCGTAGAACTCACGGTTTTCACTTTGCTTTTTCTGCCTGTAAGCGGTGCCATTATTGCAGAAATCAGCAAGCGACTGCGCAGGGAAGGCCGCGACCGACAAGATATGCTCGGCAAAATTGTCAATATTGCCGACGAAGTGCTCGGCGGCATTAAAGTAGTGAAGGCCTTTAATGCAGTGGGGTATGTAAACAGAAAATTTGCCGAACGCAACGAAATTTATCGCCGCCTGACCATCAGCATTGAAAACAAGCGCGATTTAGCCTCGCCCCTTTCACAGGTATTGGGTACAGTGGTAGTGGGGGGAATTTTACTCTACGGCGGCAAAATGGTATTCGGCGGCGAGCTGGCAGCCTCTTCTTTTCTGACTTATATTGCTTTTTTTACACAGATACTCACCCCTGCAAAGTCGGTTTCAACGGCTGTCAGCACCCTGCAACGGGGTGTGGCTTCCATGGAGCGCGTTTTACAGGTGCTGGATACTCAGCCTGCCATCCAGTCCGCACCCGATGCACAAACCATTAAAGGTTTGGAAAAAGTAATTGAATGGCACAATGTATCGTTTGCATACGGCGAGCGAATGGTGCTGCAAAACATCAACCTGCGATTGGAAAAAGGAAAATCGCTGGCGTTGGTTGGCCCTTCGGGAGGCGGAAAATCTACGCTGGCCGACTTGCTACCCCGTTTCTATGACCCCGTGCAAGGCTACATCAGCATTGACGGCGTAGATATTCGTCGGATTGAGTTGCAGTCACTCCGCAATCTTTTCGGCATTGTTACGCAAGAGCCTATCCTGTTTAACGATACGGTTTTCAACAACATTGCCTTTGGTATGCCTCATGCAACCATGGAGGAAGTGGAAAAGGCTGCCCGCATTGCCAATGCGCATGAGTTTATTATGCAGTTGGAAAATGGTTACGATACGTTGTTGGGCGACCGTGGCGGCAGACTTTCCGGCGGTCAGCGGCAGCGCATCAGCATTGCCCGTGCCGTTATGAAAAACCCACCTATCCTGATTTTGGATGAGGCAACCTCTGCGCTCGATTCCGAATCGGAAAAGGCTGTGCAGGAAGCATTAGAAAATGTGATGCAAGGCCGTGCTACATTGATTATTGCACACCGCCTGAGTACGGTGCAAAATGCCGATGAAATTGCCGTCATTCAGGAAGGGCGCATTGTTGAACAAGGCACGCACCGCGAGCTGATTGCACTTGAAGGCATGTACAGCAAACTGACCCAATTACAGACGTTTTAAAACGGCTTATTGAAACCCTCCCGACACTATACACAAACAACTTGTGTCGGTTTTTTTTTGCTTCCTATTGCTTCACTCTGCCAATTCATAAGCCGTACTTCTGCCGCCTGCGGCTGTTTTGCGGAGGATTTGCTTTTCTGTCAGGTACTGAATATCTATTCTCCGTAAAATATGCGGTGAATATACGCCTTATTCTCCGCAAAAACCTCAATAAATCCCAAAAACTGTCTTTAATTCACTTCAACTCCCTTGTCAAATCGCTTTTTGTCAATTTCGCGGCCGTCGGTGTCGTAGTAGCGCCAAGTGCCGTCGGCTTTGTCGTTGCGGTAGCGTCCACGCACCTTGATTCTGCCGTTAGGGTGATATTCGCGGTAGTCTCCGTGTTTAAAACCGTCGCGGGTTTCTACTTCGCGTTTCTTTGTGCCGTCAGCGTAGTATTCGGTCTGCACTTTGGCGTTGATGTCGCCGATGATTATTTCGTCTGTTGATTCGGTAACGGCTGCCGAGTCTTGCTCCGGGTTTGCCGGAACGACAACGGGAGTACTCTCTCTTGCCTCAGCATCAAACCGCACCAGCAACTGCGTATCAAATACTTCATCGTCGCCAATCAGTTGCAAACTCACATGTTCAAAGCAGTTAATATACGCCTTGTTTGCGTTCATGCTTGCCCAAGTAGCAGGAGAAACCATGGAGCGCATCGTGGGGAACATGACAGGCATTTGCATGTACATAAAAATGCTGCCTGCACGCGATGTCTGCTCTATCAGTTCGCTGAAGCCCTGTTGTGCTGCCAGTGTACGGCCTGCCTCGTAGTCGTCTATGATGTTTTTCAGGGTTTGCGGATGGTTGCTGAAAACCACATAATCGCCGATATAGGTGAAGTAGGGGCGCTCCAATTTTTTAAACAACTTTTCCAGAAACAAACGAAAAAAAAACTTGATGGTCAGGTACTTGATGGGATAGCCCTTGTGTTCGGTTTCAATGAATTTCATGGGGGTTCGCTTGCGGATTTGCTCGCCTACAAAGTCCAATTTCTCGCGCCCGATGGTTTTGTCTTTGGCTTTGATGAATACGGCATAGTCTTTTTCGCCGCGGCTGCTTTCGGGCTGTAACTGCACAATGGCTACCTCCTCGCCAATCCAGTTGATGAAACTTTCGCGGAAATCCAATTTCAAAAAGCGCTCTATCTGCTGCACGTTGCGCTGATAATCACTCCATGCGGCAGCGTCTTCTTTGTATTTTTCTTCAAACGAATTGTAGAAAACGGAAAAATCTTTACAGGTGAGCGTGAGATAGTTGGCGGTGCGTTGTGGCAGTACTTCGTGTACAGACATGCGCCCTTGCCCGGCCTGCAACAGGGCGCGGTAGTAGGAATGTACCGAATCGGGCAAATTGGTCAGCCCGCTGATGCGCAGCCATCGGTCATCCTCTGTGTAAAAATTGCCGCCCGTAAATGCCAATTCTTTGCTGATGCCGTCAATAAAATCATTGGGAGGCATATAGCAGCGAAAGTAATCGTCTAAGTACGCATAATTGAAAAACAACTTGAACAATCCGCTATTTGACGTTTTTTTGCTTACCTGTACAAATTTGGGGTTTTGTACCAACTGCGGATTGGTTCGCTGCAAAAGTGCATTTTCTACCAATTTGCCCTGAAAAGAACAAACCATCAGGTTTTCTACAAAGGCCGCCGAAATGAGTGCTCCCGATTTTCTGTTCCGAAATTCGTAGATGACCGTGCCATCAAAGTCGCGTTTGGCAAGGTTGAACCCCGAAAAAGGCAATGCTACCAGATATTCCTGCAAAAAGGTGAGCCTTGCGGCGCTTTCGAGGTCTACAACAAACAGAAAGTCGTAGTCCGAAGGTTTATAAACATGTGCCGAAACCAGTACATTTCTTGAACCCAGCAGTTTGAACAACTCGCTGTTTTGCTCAATCACAGAGTCCAGCGCATTGGTGCCTTCGGTCAGCGCACCGAAGTAGGGCTGCTTGCGCAAGTGCTGCCAAATAGCACTGCGGCTGATTTCGCGCCAGCTTTCTATCGGTTCGTCGGTTTCTATGACAAATACTGCATCGGCAGGCACCAAACTCATTGGCGGCAGGTTGCCTATTTTTTGCCCGATATAGTACCAACCCAAGTACAGCAGGCAGGCAACAAATATTAGAAATAAAACTACTTTACGCATGGTTGAACAAGTCAGATAAGTTTTGGCGGGCTTTGCGGTAGTTGCTCCACCAGAAGAAAGCCGCCACGGGTACGAATACAGGCACTACACAACTGCCGACAAAGATAAGATGATGCAACATAAACGGCTCCAAAGACCTTCCTTCGGCATATAGCGCATATTTCAAAAAAATGGCATAGCTGATATAGGCATAGGCAACAAGTAAGAGTAGCAATGTCAGCCATGCCTGCTGCCAGTGGAAAATGGCAATCAGCAAATAAAAAGGCAGTGCCCCGATAGCAGCAGCCAAACAAGCCTTTTGAACTTTGTGCCATAAAAAAACCTGCGATTGCGCCGCGCCCTGCATATCTAACCACACTCGCGGTTCACAAAAAATATAGAATGAACCTATTATCAGCAAGTACAACAGCAGCAAAGCGACCTGTGCCACCATTGCCCAATAGAAAAAAATCGCCAGTACCCATACAGCCAGTAAAATCCACCCATTTTTGCGCAGGCCTGCTTTCCACTCGTACATATCGGCAGGCAAACGGTTGAACAGATGCAAACTTCCTGTGTTGCGCATGGCAGGCATTCGTGCATCGGGCAACAGCCACCACACCACCAGCCAGACAAGCATCCCTTGCCAGTATGCCCAAGTAATCATTCCGATAAAAAACGGCAAAGCAAGCAAAGCATATTCGGTACGCATCAGCCATGCCCACTGTGGGGTAAGTGTTTGGAGGAAAAAACGGTCGCTTCGGCTGAAATGCAGCCCGACAATAATGACTACCGCCGTCAGTAATAAAGCCAGTGGACTTTGCAAGGCTACCAACCGAAATGCTGCCCACAGCACAAAGGATAGCAACAGCAGCAAACGCCACAGGCCTAAATCGCGCAGACTGCGCACCAAAGCTACTGCCCGCAGATAGAGTATTGTTCGGATAACAGGCAACATAGAAAAAGCCCCTTTGCAAATTAATGCAAAGGGGGCTGAAACTATTGTTCAAAAATAGTTGGTGATATTATAAAAAGAATGCGTTTAAAATAGTCCCAAACGAATCATACCGGCCATCAACTCAGTACCTGCCAAAAATAAGCCAATGCCCAGCGCTTTGTGTTCCGGTCGCAATCTTGCAAAACTTGATGGTAATGCTGTTACACTTGCAAAAGCCATTGATATAACAAATGCACCCAATACTAAGGCAAACAGCCACGAAGGCAGCGGAAGCCAAAAGGCAGCTATCAATAATAAAGTCAAACAAGCAATGGGTATAAAAACGTTCTGCCAACCTAATTGTACAACTATACGGCCTGCAAAAAATGCTAATATTGCCGCCATTGCCAGTATGGCGGCGGCTAACTGCTCGCCACCAATCACAGCTTGACGTACTATCTCCATATTTGGCAGAATTTCTTGAATAAATGCCATACAAATACCTAACAAAAGCCCGTTTATGAATACCATGACAAAACCTGAGCGGCTTATCTCTTTTATTTGTCGGCTGCTCTGCATACTGCCTGTACGAACGTTCCTCATTTCGTTGCGGTATAGAATACCACTCAAGAGAATCAAAATGCCACCTGCGGCAAATGTAACAGGTGCACCGATAGCCTGTGCAATCGGTACGATAACGGGTTCAAGTGAGTAAGCCAAATCGGTAACAAGGGTGAGTAAACCAACGGCCACAGGCATTTTCTCTGCCGAAACCATGTCTTCCAGACCTGCCAGTGCAGGCGCATGGAAAATATTCATTGCAATCAGCCAGAGTGTTACCAATACAGGAAACAGCCAGCGGAAAATACCATCGGGCGAAATCGCAATAGTTGTTGCCACACTCATAAAAATCATGGCTACAATACCGATACCGGCCATCACAACGGGCAGACTGTTACCGCCTTTGGCACGATAGCGGTCGCCCAGCCGTCCGGCCAATGGCGGAACAACCAATAAAATAACTGTCTGTGCTACCAACACAAACCTGCCAAGGTACTCAAAGCCAAATTGCGCAAGTAGGGGTTCCTGAAAGTTATGATAAGCTACCCAGCTAATAGCAATAGAAGCACTCAATAAAGTAAGAGCTATCAGTTGAGACCAGCGGATTGCCGGTGAAACAGGAGCATGAACAGTAGGCGTAGCAGTAAATGTTGCTTGATTAGCAAGATTTGCCATATGGGTTACATAAAAGGTAATTAAGGTATTTGTTGAGTGAAAAAAGGGGTATATGTGAGTGTACGCATAACACCATTCAATGTTACAACATCTAACCGATTATTTTGGACTTATTGCCTCACTTCCAGCAAATGTCCCTTACCAATACCAAAATTACCCATGCCGTTTGTGCCTTGCACAACGTAGCGGTAACGGGCAGCGTTATCGGCTGTATAAAATGTTACTCTGGCTTTGCCTGTTGTGCTGTCGGTTTGGATAACAGGCTGCCAGTACAGCGTGCTTCGCAAATCAGGCTTAGGCGAATTAGGCTCTTTGGCATAGTCCGGTACATAAAACTCACGGGCTTTGTAGTAGGCGGCCTCTTTGAAATGGAAAATACCCGGCAAAGGCGTTGTGTCTGTAATGTTGTTCCCCCGCTTGGTAATAATGTTAATCACTCCGTTGGCACCATTTGCACCATAGGCAGCAGCGCCTGCTCCTTTCAGTACTTCCACAGCGGCCACATCACTTGGCGGAATGCTGCGGGCTGCCGAAATATCGCTCATAGGCATCCCGTCTATCAACAGTAAGGGGGCTGTACCACTATTGAATGAATTGACTCCGCGAATCTGTACTGTTGCATTGCCGTATTGGTCTACACCTACGATAACCCCTGCAATACGCCCTTGCAATGCCTGTAATACGTTGCCGGAAGGAGCAGCCGTAGTAAAATTAATGTCTTTATACGTCAGGATGGCATCGGGAGCAACCAGCATACGCCCCTGTGTGATTTCATCTTCCGGCTTAATTTTCGTGTCTTTTATGACCACTTCCTGTAAATAGCGGTCGGCAAGCCCGTCGTAGGTACGGTTAGCCTGTGCCTGTTTCTGCCAGTTTTCAATGTAAGACATCAGCGAAGAGGCAGGTTGCGTAATATAATTCATCGGACTGACGGCAGGGTAACTGCGCTTATCCAATACCACTTGTACATTTTCGCGGTTGCCCTTGGCTGTGCTTGCCTGAATGGAGAATTGCAGCGAATCGGTAAAGTCCAAATCGGTAATAAGAAAATTCCCATACTCATTGGCGGTAAGTTGAATGGTTCTGCCAATCGGTTTTTGGAGGAGTACCATCATTTTGGCATCGGGTATGCCTGCGCCTTTGCGGTCGCGCACCTGCCCGCTGATAGCAAAAGTTTGCTCAATCTTATGCACGTAGCGCAAAGAATCGGGATTCAGAATTTTTTTCCATACAAACCTGCGCCAGCCGTGCGTCATCATCAGCAAGTCCAGTGCCTCATAGGCTTTTTCATTGTTTTGTAAATAAAATGACGGATTACGAATCAAACCCGGCAGCTCGGAAGTAAGCATCATGTAGCTCATCAAATCTTCCGGAAAAGGCTGCGTTTCGGGCAAACGGTCGGCATCCAGCACTGCCAGCGACAGGGAAGCAGCAGTAGGCTTGCCATTCAGCGTAGTCTCTACATCTAACGAAACCAAAGAGCGCTTGCCAACGGTATTGGCAGAAGGTGTAATTTTCACCTGCAAATCGCTCTGCGGCGTGCGATTGAACACTAATCGCTCTGCCAGTGGCTCCAATTCGTTAGTGAAAAGTGTGATTTGTAGAATCCCTTCGGGCAACCCGCGCCTGGGGATGCGGATATTGGTCAATGCATTGTCTATTTTTCCCTGAACGGCAAAAACCATTTCGCCGCGCCCCTGAACGACCAGTAATATACCTGTTTTAGCAGCTACATACGGCTCGCTTGCATACACCTGCACGCGATAGGCTGTGTCGGCGGGCGTGTGCAATACGTTCATCATAATACCGCTCTGCTGAGCAGCAGGCAAGGGGAACTCCTGATAAGTGCTGTCGGGAAAATATACGCGGGCAAGGTAGTTGTCGCCGGCCTGCGGCACTAAGCGGAAACTTCCCAAGCCGTCATGCACGGCATTCATTCGCGCTGCCAATTTATTGTCCTGATTGACAATAATACCGCCCAAATTCAAAGGCTCGCCGTATAAATCCGTGATTTTAAAGGCTACGCGATTGCGAAATCCATTGACCATTTGACCACTTTCAGGAAAAAAATTCACCTTTAAGGCGGGTTTCTGATTCGTTCCGGCCTCTACCTCGCTTCCGCTCAGGATGGTCAGCGGACGGTCGTAAAAAGTTTCTTCGCCAAAGTTGCGTTGCCAGTTGGTATAGGCTCGCAGGCGATACGTTCCCGCTTTGAGTGTATCGGGAAGTGTTAAATCTCCCTTGCTGCGTCCGTTGATTACCTGTAAAGTGAGTCGCTTCAGCACTGCTGCCTCCGGACTGATAAGTTCTACATATAAAATGCGACTCAAAGGAGAAAAAGCCCAAGAATTGGCCTCATTGACATACGCAGAAAGCCATACAACTTCACCGGAGGCATAATAAGGCTTATCAGTATGTAGCCATACTTTTTCCTCTACGCGGGTGTCAGTATAGTTTTTCAGGGCTTTGGCAAGCGATTCCAAAGGCGGGTCATTGCGCCAGCTTATTAAAAAAGCGGCGCAAACAAGCAGAAGCAACAAGATAATGCGCATATTATTGACGATAAGGAAAACTTTTACGTTAAAGGTAGTTATTTTTTATTGACAACCCGCTTAAAAAGCAGCCGTTTTTTGTCAATCTTCTTCCTCGTTCGGATAAAGGTAGCGTTGTATTTGCTGCCGCAGTTCTACTAAATTCAGCGCAGGCAGTATTTTGCCGTTGCGCACGGCAGAAGCATGTCCTGTTTCTTCGGAGACAACCAACACAAGTGTATCGGTTGCCTCACTCATGCCAATAGCTGCCCTATGGCGCAACCCCATATTAGGCGGAACGTTCCTATTGTCGGTTACAGGCAGGATGCAGCGGGCAGACTTGATGCGACCGCTTACGATAATCATTGCACCATCGTGCAGCGGGCTGTTTTTAGAAAAAATGGAGATAATCAGGCGCTTGGAAATCATAGCGTCAATCATATCGCCCGTTTCGCAGTAAGCATCCAGTTCATCGTTGCGGGAAAGCACAATTAATGCACCTGTATGTGTGCTGCCCATGACTTTCATTGCTTCCAGCAAGTCGTGAATGTCAAAATCGTTTTCGCTGCGCCCCCTCCGTTTGAAAATGGCGGGCAGTTGCAGCCCCTGTATATCGGCCGATTTGCCAAGGATGAGCAAAAACTTGCGGATTTCCTGCTGGAATATAATCAGTGCGGCAATGATACCTACGCTCATAAACTTGTCTAAAATGAGCGTCAAAATCTCCATTTGGGTGGCTTGAACCACCAAAAACAGCAGGTACAATATCAACAGGCCGAGCAAAACCCGCAATGCCACCGTTCCTTTTACCAGCTTGTAAACGCTGAAAAGCAAAACGCTGACAAGGGCTATATCAAAAATGTCTGCCCATTTGATTTCTAAGAAGCCAATATGAAAAGCCGGTACGAGTATCAAGTAATTGTAGGCAAAAGAAATGAAGCCTTTTGGCGCAACCAATTTTCCTTACGCCCTAAATCGCGTCAAAGTTACACAAGTCCAAGCGCTTTTTTGGTTGATGTGTATAAGTAAGCAGGCAAATTTTTGCGTTCGCCTGTAAAGCACATCGGGCGGGTTTACACCGATTTGTTCGGATGAACACCCCCGCGATGAGGATGTTCATCCGAGTTATTAGCCCCAATCCACGAACTTGCGTAAGGCGTTTTAAACATTGCCTGCTATTGTTTCACCGAAAACGTCCGACGGTCTTTACCTACGCCTTTGATGGTCAGCGATTTGATTTGCGAAGGCAACCGAGTTTTCAGTTGGATGATGCCTTGGTCGGTGATGTCTAAGCCGCCGAAGCCGTTCAGCACGGCTTGCAACATACCGCCCGCACCCGTGGCAAAGTAGGGATTCGTTCCGCCTGCGGTTTCCGCAAGTACGCCAAAGGGCGGCGCTTCGTTGGGTTGGAAACTGTCCAAAAACTGCTCATAGCCTTTTTGCGGGTCGCCCGTGCGGGTATTGAGGATGCTGAAAATGGCATGTGCCATGGCGGGGCTGTCGCCTTTTCTGCCGGGGATGTTGTCGCCCAGCACTTTCCAGTAGTAATCCAAATCTTTGCGAATGGTTGCCGGGTCGGTGATTTGTTTGAGCGGATAAGCCAGCAAATTCACGTCGGCTTGCTTGATGGGTTCTCCGTTGTAGGTGGCGTGTTCGCGGGTAGTACCATCGGGGAATTTGAGGATGACCAAACCCTCTGCCACTTCTTTCCACTTCGGATTTTCGGGTAGCCCCAGCGTGCGCGCCGCTGCATTGGCATAGCCCAGAACTTCTTTTGCCATGCCGTTGGTAAAGGCGTTGTCATCTACGTTTTCTGCCCATTCGTCGGCACATACCACGTTGATAATGTGGTACTTGCCGTCGTTGCCTTTTTCGGCGCGGCTTATCCAAAAGTCGGCTACTTCTTTCAGCACGGGGTAGCCGCGCTGGCTCAGCCAAGCCTTATCTTGCGTTACCTGATAGTATTTCCAGAAAGCAAAACCCACGCAGCCCGTAATGTGGTGCTGAAAAGGACCTGTTAAAGCCCAGACGGGCGTGGATTCCTGCCCCGTATCGTCCGATTCCCAAGGGAACATCGCCCCTTGATAGCCGTGATTGCGGGCGTTTTGTTTGGCAGCTTCCAATCGTTGGAAACGATATTCCAGCAATGACTTGGCAATTTCGGGCTGCAAAATCAGCAGCGGCGGGAACATCCACAGCTCGGTATCCCAAAACACATGTCCGTTGTAGCCCAAGCCCGAAAGCCCCATCGGTGAGAGGCTGTACGCCGTGCCTTCGCGGGCAAAACTGTACAAATGGTAGAGCGCCGAACGCACCGCCCGTTGCACGGCAAGGTCGCCTTCTATTTCAATATCGCTTTGCCAGAGTTTTTCCCATGATTCGGTATGGCGTTTGATAAGGCGTTCGCGCTTTTCCAAAGCGGCAAAAATGGTCAGGCGTTCGGCTTCGTTATGCGGGTCGGCTACGTGTTCGGTGGCAATCACCGAACCGACTACGGCAAACCGATAACTTTCGCCTGCCTTCAACTGCTTGGTGAATTTGAGGCGATGCATCCCGTAGTCCCATTCTTCGTGGATGAGTTGCGGTTCTTCGCCGCGGTGTTCTTCAAACAAAAAACTGTTGCTTGCCGCTACGGTGTGCTTGCCCGTCGGGCTTTTGGCTACGGAAGTCATCAGCGGAATTAAGGCATGAGGGCGGTCGATGAGATGATAGCTGTTTTTAACATCGCGCAGCACGTCGGGGGCTTGCATGACGCTGTGCGCGGTAAACGAAAGGTCTTTTTTTGCCTGCACGGTAACTTCTATGAGTGCCGTATGAGGCAAATGGCGCAGCGCCATAACTGTGTGGGTAACGCTTGCCTTATCGGCATGGTCAAACGTGGTGGTGAAGGCTGCCCGCTTCATATCGAGCGTTTGGGCGTAGTTGCTGATGTTGTTGCGCCCTAAGCGTTTGCCGTCTATGTCCAAATCCATATTGGCAAACTCAAAAACCTTCATAATGTTGCTCACGCGCCCGCGTCCGTAGGTATCGAATGCGCCGTTTAGTACTACTTCGCTCACCTTCATCGGGTTGGGCGAGGAAACAATGCCAATCATACCGTTGGCTACGGTAATGCCGAAATAGCGGTTAGGGTCAATTTGCCGCGCCTGAATGTGCCAAGGCGAATTGCTCAGGTTTTGCGCCTGTGCATATCCTATCAGCAGCAGGCAACAGAAGAGTGCAGTCAGTTTTTTCATTGTTCAACAAAGCTATGGACTTGCGGATTTCGGATTTGGGATTACGGATTTTCAAATTTGGCTTACAAAATCGGAACAGTGCTGATTTGGAAATTTGAGATTGCGGAATCCGAAATTCGCCTTCCGCAATTCGAAATACTCTATCGGTCAGTCGCGCAGCCAGCCTTTGCGCCTGAACCAGAAGTAAATCAATATTACTACGCCAATCATAAAAAGCCAAGTCAGCCCGTAGCCCCATTCCATTTCTAATTCGGGCATGTATTTAAAGTTCATGCCGTAAACCCCTACGATGAAGGTAAGCGGCATGAAAAACACCGAAAAAATGGTCAGGATGCGCATTACCTCATTGGTGCGGTGCGATGCCAGCGAGAGGTGAATGCTCAACAGGTTGTTGGCATCTTCGTAGAGTTGGCTTGCCTGATAGTGCAGCCGCGAGGCATTGTCTATTACGTCCTGCAAATAGGGTGATTTGTCTGCATATGTCAGGCCTGTTTTGTTCAAAATCTCATTAACCGACATGAGCATATTCTTCATCACCGATGCACGGCGGCGGAGCAAATACAGTTTTTCAATAATGGACGTAGGAGCATTGTCGCTGAAAATGAGCTCTTCGTATCGGTCTAATTCTTCGGCTGCTGCATTAAGCGGCGGCTCATAGGTATGCACTACCGAGGCGTACACATCCAGCATAATCAAAAAACTCAGGTCGGTTTCATTTTTATGATAAACGCGCCATTTGTTGCGAATGACTTTCAGGTTTTCGTGGTCGTGGCGATGGATAGAGACCAGAAAGTTATCGCCGATGAAAAAGGCAAGTTTATTGGTCATCTTGCGTACGGTATCGCACTCGGGCGTGGAGTTTTCGTCAAACATCCGCACGATGATGAATGACACATCGCCAATTTTCTCATACTTGGGCAAGTGTTCAGGTTCTAAGCAATCCTGCACCGAAGTAGGGTGCAAATCGTACTGTACGGCCACCTGTGAAAGCTCGCGCAGCGAAGGGTCTATCAGGCTCGTCCACTCAAAACCGGTGGCCTTGCTTTTGAAAACCGACTCTATCATATCAGTTCTGCATTAGAAAGGCTTTGATAAATTCGTCAATTTCGCCATCCATAACACTTTGTACATCAGAGGTTTCCGTACCGGTGCGCAAATCTTTGACCAACTTGTAAGGATGAAACACATAGTTGCGGATTTGCGAACCAAAATCTATGCGTTTCTTCGTGTTTTCTATCTGGGCGCGGGCTTCGTTGCGCTTTTCAAGCTCCAACTGATAGAGGCGCGATTTGAGCATTTTCAGTGCTTTCTCTTTGTTCTGAATTTGCGAGCGCTCCTGCTGACACTCAATAATCAGGCCTGAGGGGGCATGGCGCAACCGAACCGCTGTTTCTACCTTGTTTACGTTCTGCCCGCCTTTGCCGCCTGAGCGAAAAGTCTCCCAAGTAATGTCCGCCGGGTTGATTTCAATCTGAATAGAATCATCAACAATCGGGTAGGCATATACCGATGCGAAAGAGGTGTGGCGGCGGGCATTGGAATCAAAAGGCGAAATGCGCACTAAACGGTGTACGCCTATTTCGGCCTGCAAATAACCATAAGCAAAGGGGCCGTCTATTTCCAGCGTGGCAGACTTAATACCTGCCCCTTCTCCGGGCTGATAGTTGAGTTCCGAAACTCTGTAGCCGTGTTTTTCGCCCCACATAATGTACATGCGCATCAGCATTTCAGCCCAATCTTGGCTTTCGGTGCCGCCCGCGCCGGGATTGATTTCTACAATTGCACCGAGCTGGTCTTCTTCTTTGTCCAGCATTTTTTTCAGTTCCAGCTCAGCTACTATTTTTTCGGTTTTATCTCTTTCTGCCAGAATCTCTTTTTCGCCTACTTCTCCGGCAGTGTAAAACTCATAAAGTACCTCTAAGTCATCCACTGCTTTTTGTGCCTGCTCAAAGTCGTTTGTCCAGTTTTTGCGCTGCTGGATTTCCTTCATGGTTTGCTGAGCGGCCTGCGCGTCGTCCCAAAAGTCGGCGGCAGTGGTTTTAGCCTCCAATTCGGCTATTTCTTTGCGTTTGCCGTCGTAGTCAAAGATACCTCCTCAAGGCCGATATACGCGCCTTCAAATCTTCTAACTGTGTGATTGTCATTCGTATAATCCAATTTTCAGAAAGGCAAAGTTAGGGTTTGCAGCGGAAAGTATTGCGGCTGCCTGCGTTTTATACCGATGCGGCGTTTTGATGGGAATAAATCTATATTTTTGCTGCCATCAAAAAACTATTTTAGCCTCCCATGAATATCCCACAAGACCTCCACTACACCAAAGACCACGAATGGATTCGCTATGAGGGCGATATTGCCGTTGTCGGCATCACCGACTTTGCACAAGGCGAATTAGGCGACATTGTTTATGTAGATGTCAATACAGTTGGTTCAGAAGTAAAAGCAGGCGATGTATTCGGTACTGTAGAAGCCGTAAAAACCACTTCCGATTTGTTTATGCCCGTAGATGGCGAAGTGCTGGAAGTAAACGAAAGCCTGAACAGCCACCCCGAGCAGGTAAACAACGACCCCTACGGCAACGGCTGGATTGTAAAAATTCGTCCGACGGGCGGCGGCAAAGAGCACCTGATTGATGCAGCAGCCTATGGCGCACTGGTTGGGGCGTAATGTGGTAAAACGTGTAGAGGCACGGCGCACCGTGTCTCTACATTAAACGCGCTAAAACACCCGCCTCAACTGCACTTTAAACTCACTTCGGCGATTGCCTTCTATACGGTCTAAACCTGAGCCAAAAACATTCTGATTCCGCAATTCGGTGAAGGCATAGCGCAGCCACAAGTCTGTTTTCCGACCGATATTGAACTGTGCCATGTAATAGTTGCGAAAGCCGCGCCCGTTATATGCCGGAATGCTGAACGAATACAGCACATCTTTTTCAAAAATATATTGGCGGTTTTCAAAATCATCGGTATCAAACAAGGCAAAGCGGCTGCTGATTTTCACTAATTTGAAGTCCAGTACAATATCCTGTGCGATAGCCAGCCCTTGTGTCATTTTGCCTCCTTCCTGTTGGAAACTGCTCCACTGAATACGGCTGCGCGTAGTTACAAGTTGTTCTGCTTTAAAGTCGGCGTTGAGTTGGAAATTGCGGCGCACCGATGGCACTGCCACGTCCATCATGGTGGTATTGTCGCGCAGGTTGCGACCCTTGGTTTCCTGACGGAACTGCGCGTAAATCGCTACTTTACGGTTCGGCTGATGTGTTACGCGTACCAACCACTCGTTGCCTGTAGAGGGAGCATCTACCAGAAAACGAAGCCACGGGAAACGGAAGATATCGTAGTAGGCGGCAATTGTCCAACGCAGTGTCGGCTTAATTTTAATGCCCCAGTAAGTGCCGTACTCGTTAATCGGGCGCGTGCCTTCGCTGAACGACTGGCCGTAGAATGAATGAAAGTTGCGGTCATAGCGGCGGTAAAGCATGGACATATCTACCTTTGCCGAAAGGCTGCTCACAAAACCTGCCAGTGCTCCCATACCTCCGCTTGCCGAGCGTGCGGCTTCGCCAAAGAAGTTGAAATTGCGGTAGTTGTAGCTGAAAAAGCCGCCGATGTTGTGATTCTGAGTACCGTTGAACTCAAATCGGTTGTAAATTCTGTCCACCGGACGAATGGGAACGCTGAAATTGGTCATCATAGCCGTTCCGCCTGCCTCTACGTTGCCGTCGGGCGAGCGATAAGTGGCTGTAATGCCACCGGTAACTTCACGAATGGCATTTTTACCGTTGAGTTCGCGCTCGGTGCGGTGGAAGCCCGTCGGAATAATGCTGTTGATAAACGCCTCGCCAATAATATCCACATCGCTCACAGTATCGGCAGCAGCAAAGTTTACATTGGCCGAACGGCGGGCAAAAGAAATAAAAGGCGTTACATCTACCTTCCCGAAATTGACAGTAGCGGCAGCCCCGCGGAAAAACCCGTTTTCAATCACACTGGTATAAGGCCGAATGCCTGTGTTGCTGCGGCGAATAGTGGCAACCGTTTCAGCACCTTTGCCAATGGTAAAGCCCGCGGCGAGCAGCATTCCCTGCCCGGCCTGAATGAGGTAATCGCCCAGCATGATGGCTTTCAGCCGCCCGCGGTTATATACCGCCGCATGAGCCGACCAGAAATCCATTCCAAACTGACGGCGTGAAGGATTCCATGCAATGGGTTCGCCGGCATCTTTCTCGGCCGTAAAGCCAATGCTGAAATCGCGCAGGTGGCTGACGCGAAATCGCATATAAATTTTATCGGGAGAGCCGGCATAGCGTATTTGCGGCAGTCCGGAGCGCAGCGTATCACCCGCCCCTAACGGGCGAAATCCGCGCTGCTCTTCCAACACCCGCGAGTGGCGGATGAGCAGGTAGTTGTTTTCTTCACTCAAAATGCGCTGCAAAAGCGTGCGTGTGTCTGCTGCAAATGTGCTTTCGCCTACCACTACAAAAGGCAGAATTTTCTGAATGGTTTCCAAATCAAAACCTTCAATGGCTTGCAGTTCGTAGATGCTGAGCAACTCGCCGTTGCGTTGGCGATAGTCCAGAAATTGCCTGATTTGGTATTGCGATAGTACATACAGGTCGGCTAACTGTTCGTAGTTAGCCCTGTTCAGGTCTAATGGGTTGGTGTATAGCAGGTAGAGCGACTCATAAGCATCTTCGTAGTTGATGTCCTCATCCTGCACGGCAAAAAGGGACTGAATAAACTGATCTAAATCTACTTCCGACTGAAAGCGTTTTTGTTGTGCCGATGCAGCCCAACCAAGCAGAAGCAGCAGCGCTGTAAGTAAGGTTTTTTTCATTCGTCCCATGCTTTTTTGGCAGTTTTCTGCTTTGAAAGATGATAACGCAGCGCCACATGATGCGAAGGCAACAGTTGCGGATGTGTAGAAACCGCATAGCCTGCTTCCAATTGCCTGAAATACAAACTTAACCCAAACGAGCCTGTATTAGGCTGTGTGGCAATACCTGTGCGTATTGCCAGTTTCTCTATGAGGCGATACTCTACGCCAACCTTTGCCCGTGCAGGCATTTCTGCATCTTTTTCTCCTTCTGCATTAATCATCAGCCGTTCGTTGGGGCGATACGAAAGCCCGGCCTTCATCACAGTCGGCAGCCGTTCATCCTGAAAATCGGCTAAACGCGCCTGCGTAAAATTGAAAATATGTGCACCTATCCACAGTTGCCGCGTCAGTTGCCCTACGCCACCCAACTCGAAGGCAAACAGGTTGCGCATCCCCAATCCTTCCATGTTGATTTGTACATAGTTCGCACGCAGCCCAAGGCTGTAGTTGGCAATTTTATGGCTGATACCCAGCGCACCAATCGTTTCGTTGAATAAATTATCGCCGAAGCGCGAGAAAGTAGCCGAAGCCCATGCACCGCCGTACACAGGAGCGGCAATACCCGTGGCTACCGTGTGAAAGCCTGCCGCCTGAAAGCGATTGTCATAAGCTGAAAGAAGCGATGCCTGTGTGTTCCATGCCAGCCCGCCAATGTTGTTAAATGTTGCCCACTCGTCTTGTAACGTAACGGCTGCATTAGCCATACCTGCTGCCCTTGCACCTATGCCATTGGTGCGCCATTGTGCCTGTAAATCACTGATAAAAACGCAATAAAAAAATAGAGTAGCTATCAGCCCCGAGGGTAGGAGTTGTTTCATGCCTGCTTTTTTGTACCGAAAAATTAAATCAATTTGATAGGATTTTGTTTGGTGTGGCTTAAAATTGTAACTTGTTTTGCCTGATTTTATTTTTTTAACCCTCCTTTCCGTATTCGGATGAACAAAATCATAATAGCCATAGACGGGTATTCTGCCTGCGGAAAAAGTTCTACCGCAAAAGCTGTTGCGGCAGCTTTGGGATATAGCTACATAGACAGCGGCGCCATGTACCGCGCCGTTACCCTGTATTTCATACAGCACTACGTCAGCCTTGACAATGAACGTGAAATCAGCCGTGCACTGAATAATATTGAAATAGAATTCCGCATACCGCCCGGCAGAACCGACGGTATCAGCGAAACATACCTCAACGGCCTGAATGTGGAAGAAGAAATCCGCAGTATGTTCGTTTCCGATATGGTGAGCGACGTGAGTAAAATTCCGCAGGTAAGGCGCTTTTTGGTTGCCCAGCAGCAGAAAATGGGTAAAAAGAAAGGCATCGTGATGGACGGTCGCGACATTGGCACGGTCGTATTTCCGCAGGCAGAACTCAAACTGTTCCTCACGGCCGACATTAACGAGCGGGCGCGCCGCCGTCAGGCCGAGCTACTGGCAAAAGAACAGTTGGTCAGCCTCAAAGAAGTGATAGAAAACCTTCAAAAGCGCGACCTGATAGACACTACCCGTGCAGAAAGTCCGCTGCGCAAAGCCGAAGACGCTATTGAGATAGATACCACCTTCGTAACTTTCGACGAGCAGGTAGAAATTGTATTGCGCAAGGCGTACCGCAAAATCATGTATGCAGCTGATGAAGTGAGCCAATAGCGCAATTATTCTTCCAAATCCTACGGCAATATGGAACAAGACATCCGATGGAAGCAAAGGTTTGAAGCATTTGGAAGATGCTATTCATATCAGCAAGCCGAGCGATTTAGAAAAAGAGGAGACTATCCGGCGATTTGAGTTTACGCACGAGCTTGCATGGAAAGTAATGAAAGAATTCTTGGAATACGAAGGCATCTCCGGCATTATAGGTTCACGCAGTGCAACAAGAGAGGCCTTAACAAAGGTTTAACACGAAGGGGCAAATATGGATGGATATAATTGAAAGCCGTAACAGGAGTGTTCATACTTATTTGCCCAACATTTTAGTGCGTGAATACGAATTAATTGTAGAAGTTTACTATCCATTACTGGCGGCCTTTCACGAAAAAATGAAAACATACCTATGAACTTCGGATTAGACCAAGAAACCATTGACAAAATCAATTCGTTTTTTGCCAAATATCCCGAAATAGAAGAGGTTGTCATCTACGATTCGCGTGCCAAAGGGAACTATCGCGAAGGCAGCGAGCGATATAGATATCACCCTGAAAGGAAAAGATGTGAACGACCGAACCCACACCAATATATGGCTGGATATTGACAATTTGAATACTCCCTACCTGTTTGATATTTCCGTTTTTCATACCTTAGAATCCAACAGTTTGCCGGAACACATCAACCACGTCGGAAAAATATTTTACAAAAAAGGCCAATAGTCGCGCCTATGATAAACCTCCAAGAGAACCGCACAACTTCCAATATTATCATTTTGATGATGGCCGTAGTGATTGGTGTCGGTTCTATCATCTACACTAACTCGCTGGTGAGCCGTATTTTGGCACAGGAAGAGCAGCAGACCTCCATTTTTGCCAAAGTACAGGAATACATCGCCACTGTTGAAGCAGGGGAAAATATCAATACGCTGATAGAAGTAATTGACGCCAACTATACCTATCCGGTAATTCTGACCGATGAAAACGACAAGGTATTGGGACATCGCAACATCAGAATTCCCAAAGGAAAAGACTCGCTGGCCTACTTGGCCGCCGAACTTGCCGAAATGAAAGCAGCGCACCCGCCCATTGTGGTAGAGCCTGCCCCCGGCCTAAAAAACCTGATTTACTACAAAAACTCCGATTTGGTAGTGCAGTTGAAGTACTACCCTTACGTAGAACTGCTGATTATCAGCCTGTTTTTCGGGATTGTATATGTGCTGTTCAATGCTTCGCGCAAAGCCGAACAGAACAAAGTATGGGTAGGTCTTGCCAAAGAAACAGCGCATCAGTTAGGAACCCCCATTTCCTCACTCATGGCTTGGATGGAGTATTTCAAAGCCGACGAATCGCTGGATGAGAGTATCATCGGTGAGTTGGAAAAAGACGTGTTAAGGCTGGAAATGATTACGGCGCGTTTTTCAAGCATCGGCTCGCCGCCGGTTCTAAAATTTGAAAACGTAGAACAGTTGGTCAAAGACAACATAGACTACCTGCAAAAGCGCATTTCTACCAAAGTGCAGATTTCTGTTAAAAATCTGGAAGGAATGGCTTTGGGTGCGCCGCTCAACCGAGGTTTATTTGAATGGGTTATTGAAAATATCTGCAAAAATGCGGTGGATGCAATGGGCGGCATAGGCAAAATCAACATTTCGCTCAGCTACACCCGCGACGGTAAACAGGTGCAGATTGACATCTCCGACACAGGGAAAGGTATCCCCAAATCGCTCTGGAAGCAAATTTTCAAACCCGGCTATACCACCAAAAAACGCGGTTGGGGGTTGGGGCTTACCTTAGCCAAACGCATTGTGAAAGACTACCACAAGGGCAACATTTTTGTACTCTCATCAGCGCCCAATGAAGGCACAACGTTCCGCATTTTACTGCCCCGCTTCTGATACCTTGAAGTGTAGGTTTTTTATCGTACTTTGCAGCTATGAGTTTCTTGTATCCGTCGTTTCTCTGGGCGCTGGCGCTCGTGTCCGTGCCGATTATCATACACCTGTTCAATTTTCAGCGCCCCAAGGTGATTTATTTTACCAATGTGGCGTTTTTGCGTGAAGTCAAATCGGTTGCCAATGCGCGCAATCGGCTGAAACACCTGCTGGTGTTGCTGATGCGTTGTTTATTCGTAGCCGCATTGGTAGCGGCTTTTGCGCAACCTTTCATCCCCTATCATCGGGCAGACAACCTGCCTGTGGCAGGCAATCAGGCAGCTATTTACATTGACAACTCATTCAGTATGCAAAATGAGCGCGACGGTAAAAAACTGCTTGACCGTTCGGTAGATTTGGCCTTGCAAATTGTCAAAGGCTTTCCGCAAAACGCGCGGTTTTCGGTACTGAACAACAGCTTTGAAAGCGACCTGAATTTTCTTTTTGAGCCTGCCAAAGCCAATGATTTGATTTCAAAAACCGATTACAGCAATACAGGCAGAACTTTGGAGAGCGTGTATGAACGGCAAAAAAACATCCTTGCCAATGTGGCAGGCAGCGGCAGCCACCATATTTTCTGGCTGACCGACTTTCAGCAAATGCCCGGCAGCGATTTGGAAAAATTAGCCGCCGCGTTAGACAGTGTCAATCGCTTTTACCTGCTGCCACAAGAGGCCAACGACGTTTCCAACGTGTACATTGATTCGGTATGGCTGGAAAATCCCTTTGTGCGCGTAAACGAAAGCAACACGCTCAGCATACGAATGCGCCATTTTGGTACAGAGGCAGCCACCGAACGGTTGGTGCGCCTGTTTATTGAAGGCAAACAGGTATCGGGGGGAACTGTCAGCCTTCAGGCCGGCGAAACGAGCGAACTCAAACTCAACTTTGCCGTAACTTCTGCCGGTCAAAAGCCTTGTCGGGTGGCGGTAGATGACATGCCCGTTGTTTTTGACAACAATTACTACTTTACGCTGAACGTAGCCCCCGAAATCAACATTTTACACATCGTGGAAGGGAAAAGCCCGGCCTATATACCCGATGTTTATGCTAATGAGGCGTTTTTCAAAGTGGAATCGGTAAGCGCCGGCAGTTTGGACTACGCCCGCATCAATGCCGCCAACGTGGTGATTTTGCAAGGTTTGAAAACCATAGATACAGGTTTGCAAACAGCTTTGCGCAACTTTTTGGTGCGGGGCGGGGCGCTGGCGGTATTCCCCGGGCAGGTGTTTGACCCGCAAGCCTATTCGGACTTATTAGGTATCCGAACCGTTTTTATTCCCGATGCGCTCTCTGCGGCGACCTTGAAGCTGCCGATGAATGCCCCCGATTTGCAAGAGCCTTTTTTCAAGGGCATTTTTGAAAAAATGACCGAACAAGGCGAAGCTGCCCGCATGGCAATGCCCGAAGCCAAAGTAAATCTGTCGTGGAGTGGGGCAGGCAGAGACCTTTTGAGTTTGCGTAACGGGCAACCCTATCTCTCATCGTTTGAACTGCTGAACAGCAGGGTTTTCCTTTTTGCCGCACCGCTGGATGCAGCTTTTACCGGATTGCCGCAAAATGCGCTTTTCGTACCGATTATGTACAAAATTGCATTGGCGGGCAAGCGTGGCACCGAACGGCTGGCCTATTCTTTTGCCGAGCCGCTGATTGCCCTGCCTTTGGCAGAAGGGCAGAATTTTTCGCGCAACGATGTGCTGAAGCTCGTACCCGCCGACAATACCGCCACCGACCGCGAGCTGATTCCCGTGCAGCGCTTTGCCGATAACCAACTGATTATTGAATTGCCTAAAACAGAACTGCCCGCGGGCAACTACAACTTAGTGCAACGCAAAAACGGCAATGTGGTAACAGCCCTTGCCCTAAATTATGACAAAGCGGAGTCGCAGTTCAAAACCTACAAAGCCGACGACCTGAAGCGGATATTTGCAGGCCGAAAAAATGTGCAAGTACTGGACGAAGTCAGCGCCCGCGAATTTGCAGGCACATTCAATGCCATGAACCTGAACAAGCCGCTTTGGCGCTACTTCATTATGGCAGCCCTTGCCTTTTTGTTGGTAGAAGTGCTGCTGCTGCGGTTTTGGAAGGGGTGAGCTACGCAACCGACATGCTTATAGTACAGCGGTTGAGTGATTTAGCATATCGCGGTTTGCGCTATTGCCCTTTCAATAACTCCTGTTGCCATTTCCACGCCGAGGCCATCATTTCATTGATGCCAAAACGCGGCTGCCACCCTAAAACAGCGGCTGTTTTGCGGGTGTCGGAATAAATGGCTGCCACATCGCCCGCACGAGGGGGGCCTATGCGGTAATTGAGTTTCATTTGCGCTGCTTGTTCAAAGGCGTGAACAGCTTCCAATACGGTTACGCCTTGCCCCGTTCCCAGATTGAAAACATCGTAATAATGCGGCGAATCCTCTTGGCGGAAAAGATATTCCAACGCCGCAATGTGTGCCTCGGCAATATCGGTAACGTGGATATAGTCGCGGATGCAAGTGCCGTCGCGGGTGGGGTAGGTGTCGCCCGCCACAACGAGTTCCGAACGAAGCCCCGCAGCAGTTTGTGTAATAATCGGTACGAGGTTGAGCATTGTTTGCAGCGCATCCTCGCCAATCAGCCCCGATTCGTGCGCACCTACGGGATTGAAATAACGCAAGGAAATAGCTTTGACGGAGCTTATTTTAGCCGTGTTTTGTACAATTTCTTCGCCCATTTGCTTGGTATTGGCATACGGCGATTCCGCTTTTTTGAATGGTGTAGCCTCGTGAACGGGCAGTTCATCGGCATTGCCGTAAACCGAGCAGGAAGAAGAAAAGATAAAATGATTGACATTTCTTTCCTGACATATTTCCAACAGGTTAATCAGCGAAACAAGGTTGTTGCGGTAATAGCGCAGCGGTTGTTCCACCGACTCGGGAACGGATTTCAGTGCAGCAAAATGAATAACCCCTTGAATATGAGGATTTTCATCAAAAATAGTCGCTGTTGCGGCTTTATCGCAAAGGTCAATGGGATAGTTGCGCACCTGTGTGCCGGTAATTTTTGCAATGCGATTGAGTGTTTCCGGACGTGAGTTTACGAAGTTATCGCATGAGATAACCTCATATTTGCCTTGTTGCAACAGTGCAATAACTGTGTGCGAGCCTATGTAGCCACATCCTCCGGTTACGAGGATGGCAGGTTTTGATGCTGTCATGGAATCATTCAAAAAAAATGAAGTGCCGCCACACAGGGGGCACTTCACAAATATAATCATCAGCGATTTTATTTCAGTAATTCGGTAAGGCGGTCTTCCAATGCCTGCCCGCGGAGGTTTTTATCTATGATGATGCCGTTTTTGTCTAACAGCACCGTCATGGGGATACCCTGAATGCGATAAAGCGGTACAACGGATGATTGCCAGAATTTCAGGTCGGAAACATGAGTCCAAGTCAGCCCGTCGTCTTTGATGGCTTTGAGCCACTGGTCTCTTTCCTTGTCCAACGAAACGCCGAATATTTCAAAATCTTTTCCTTTGAACCTGTTGTACATGCGCACTACGTTCGGGTTTTCGCGGCGGCAGGGGCCACACCACGAAGCCCAGAAGTCAATGAGCACGTATTTGCCGCGCAGCGAGGAGAGCCTGATTTCTTTTCCTTCGGGGTCGTTCAGTGCAATTTCGGGGGCGGGTTGTCCAATGGCGGTTTTGCTGATTTGTTCTAATCGCTTGCCAAAATCAACCACATACTCCGAAGTAGGATGCGCCTGTGCAAGTTTTTGGTGGATTTGCTGCAAAAAAGCTATTTCTTTATCGGCATCGAGCGCACCTGCCACCACAATAGACACAATGGAAGAAGGATTTTGTTCTATCATTTGCTTGGCTTTGCCGATAGCATCGGCAGAAAGTGACTGATAGGCTTCCATCAGTTGCTCTTGCGTCAATTGCCCGTTTACTGCCAAAGCCTGTACGCTGTCGGCCTTTCTGCGGAAAGATTGCTCCAACCCGTAAAAACGCAGCAAATAGTCGGTGTCGGGCGAGCCGCTTACTTTAAATGTGCCATTGGTTTGCCCGGCCGCTTCCACCTTTATTATTGCGGGTTGCGTAATTACCAAATCTCCGAATTGTGTATTGTACACATTCAGCGAATAGAAACCGGGAGATTCTACTTTTACTTCCATGCGAAACTTACCGTTGTCATCGGGCTTGACCGAATCTACGGGGACAGCTTTTTCCAACCCTTGCCTGCTCAGATAAACCATTTTACCGGGTTGCGGATTGGCAATTGTTCCTTCAATAACTGTTACTTCCGCATGTGTATTTTCAGCAGCATTTTGGCAGGCTGCAAGTGCTGCTCCGAACAGTAAAAGGAAAACAGTTTTGCGATTCATCGCTAAAATTAAATTTAAGACAGCATCAAAAATAGGCAAAAAGCACCCGCTTACAGGTGGTTGCCGACCGATTTTGGATTATTTAACATTGATTGCCGGCATCTGTAAGATTGGGAGTTCCTCTCTGCCCAATCTTTCCTAACTTTGCCCTATGACTGCACAAGAGTTGTTGGGGCTGTATGCCAACGATGCGTTTATTCAAAATATCGCCCATCAGATTAACCGAACGGGTACGGGAACTATACCACTGCGCGGCCTTACGGGCAGTCAGGACGCGGTTATTGCTGCAACACTCTATAAAATCAATCCGCAGCCGCAATTGTTTTTGCTGCACGATAAGGAAGAAGCCTACTACTTTTTTAATGACCTTCAAAACCTGCTGAAAGACCAGTTGCGCCCCGGGCAGGAAATATTGTTTTTTCCTACGTCCTACAAGCGGCCTTATCAGTTTCAGGAAGTTGATAACGCAAATATTTTACAGCGGGCAGAGGTACTGAACCGCATCAACCAGACCAAAAACTACCTGCAAGGGGAAATCATTGTGAGTTACCCCGAAGCAATGACCGAAAAAGTAATCAACAAGCGCTCGCTTGTAGAAAATACCTTTCTGGTGAAAATAGGGGAGAAAATCAACGGCGAATTTGTTGCCGAACTGCTGCACAGCTACGATTTTGAGCGCACGGATTTTGTCTATGAACCCGGGCAGTTTGCCGTTCGCGGTGGTATCATAGACGTATTCAGCTATGCCGGCGACCTGCCCTATCGAATAGAATTGTTTGGCGATGAGGTGGAAAGCATCCGCACATTTGACCCCGTTACGCAACTTTCGGTAGCACAGGTACAGTCCATTGCAATCATCCCCAACGTGCAAACCAAACTGCTGCACGAAACTCGGGAGCCGTTTCTGAAATTTATTCCCAAAAACACTCGCATTTGGGTGAAAGACTTGGCTCTTACCTTGGAGGTTTTGCGCAAATATTTTGACAAAGCCACACAAGATTTTGCCGAAATAGTATCGGGCAGCGACATCCAACTGGTTGCCAAACCTGCTGACCTTTTTGAAACCGCAGAGAATTTTAAAGAAGCCCTTCAGTCTTTTGCTGTGTTGGAATTTGGCAAACGATTTACAAGCAAGCACAAAGCCATAGAATTCAGCAGCAAACCGCAACCCTCGTTTAACAAAGATTTCACGCTGATTGCCAAACACTTAGACGAAAATCAACTGCGCGGCATTACCAACGTGCTGGTAGCAGAACAGCATCGGCAATTGGAGCGGCTTCGTACTATTTTTGAGGAAATAGACCCGCAATTGCGTTTCCAAACGCTGCATTTGGCACTGCGCGAAGGCTTTTGCGATGAACTCCTGCAAATAGCCTGCTATACCGACCATCAGTTGTTTGAGCGTTTCCACCGCTACAAAGCCAAAGAGCGATTCTCTAAGTCGCAGGCCATGACCATCCGCGAACTGAAATCGCTGCAAATAGGCGACTACGTAACCCACGTGGACTATGGGGTAGGGCGATTTGCGGGGTTAGAAAAAGTAGAATCTAACGGCAAAGTGCAGGAATCCATCCGACTAGTCTATCGGGACGACGATATTTTATACATTTCCATTCATTCGCTGCACAAAATTGCCAAATATACAGGCAAAGACGGTGCCACACCTCCGCTGAGCAAACTCGGCTCGCCGGAGTGGGAAAACAAAAAGAAGAATGTCAAAAAGAAAGTTCGCGACATTGCCAAGGAGTTAATAAAACTCTATGCCAAGCGCAAAGCCGCACCGGGGTTTGCTTTTTCCAAAGACAATTATTTGCAAATTGAACTGGAAACCTCATTTCTGTATGAGGATACGCCCGACCAAGCAAAAGCTGCCGCCGCCGTTAAGGCAGACATGGAACAGCCCTACCCGATGGACAGGCTCGTTTGCGGCGATGTGGGCTTCGGCAAAACCGAGGTGGCCATTCGTGCAGCCTTTAAAGCTGCCATTGACGGCAAACAGGTTGCCGTATTGGTGCCAACAACCGTACTGGCTATGCAGCACTACAAAACTTTCAGCGAACGCCTGAAAAATTTCCCTGTGCGCGTGGAATACATCAACCGCTTTAAATCTGCCAAAGAAATTAAAGCAACCCTGCAAAACCTTGCCGAAGGTAAAATTGACATTCTGATTGGTACGCACCGCATTGTGAGCCAAGACGTCAAATTCAAGGATTTGGGCTTACTGATTATAGATGAAGAGCAAAAGTTTGGTGTAAAAACCAAAGACCGTCTCAAAGAAATGCGCGTCAATGTGGATGTGCTCACACTTTCGGCAACACCGATTCCGCGCACTTTGCAGTTTTCGCTCATGGGCGCGCGCGACCTTTCCATTATCACCACGCCGCCGCCCAATCGCCAGCCCGTTACTACCGAAATTCACGTGTTCAAAGAAGAGCTCATCCGCGATGCAATCAGCTATGAGTTGCAACGCGGCGGACAGGTGTTTTTCGTACACAACCGCATCGGCGATATTGAAGAAATTGCCAATATTATTCTGCGGCTTGTACCCGATGCCCGCATTGGCATTGCGCACGGGCAAATGGACGGCAAAAAATTAGAAGCCGTGATGATGAAGTTCATTGAGGGTGAGTATGACGTGCTGGTTTCTACCAACATTATTGAAAGCGGCTTGGACATTCCCAATGCCAACACCATTATCATCAATCGGGCACATACTTACGGGCTTTCCGACCTGCACCAGATGCGCGGCCGCGTCGGGCGCTCCAACCGCAAAGCCTTCTGCTACCTGCTTACGCCGCTGATGAGCGGCCTTACGGCAGATTCACGCAAGCGTTTGCAGGTGCTGGAAGAATTCAGCGATTTGGGAGATGGCTTCAAAGTGGCCATGCGCGACTTAGACATCCGCGGCGCAGGCGACCTGCTGGGGGCAGAGCAAAGCGGCTTCATTACCGACATCGGCTTTGAAATGTACCATCAGATTCTGGATGAAGCCATTCAGGAACTGAAAGAAACTGAATTCCGCGAGCTGTTTGAGCGCGAGCTGTCGCTGAAACAAGAGGATTTCGTGAAAGACTGCACCATTGAAACCGACTTTGAAATCATTATACCCGACACGTACGTTTCGGGCATCAGCGAGCGGCTACGCCTCTACACGCAAACAGACAGTATCAAAACCGAGGAGGAATTAGAGCAATTCCGCCAGTCGCTGATAGACCGCTTTGGCCCCATGCCGCGCTCAGTATGGGACTTGCTGCGTACCGTTCAACTGCGCTGGCTGGCGCAAAAAATGGGTTTTGAAAAAATTACGCTCAAAGGCGGTACGCTCAAAGGTTATTTCCTCAATAAGGAATCCTATTTTCAGGGCGAAATTTTCGGGCAGATTATTCGCTATGCCACACGCAACCCCAAAAACTGCCGCCTGAAAGAAACCAACAAAGGCCCTGTGCTGATTATAGAAAACATCACCGATGTGGAAAAGGCTATGCAGGTGATGGAAGATATGACAGGGAAATTACAGGAAGCATAGCTTCAGGCCTGATAGTCGCATTTCCACACCGCTTGATAAAAACTTGTTTCGGTATCAGGCACGCATCAGTTCCGCAAGGCTGTTACCAATCATAGAACCGATGGCGACCCCCATGCCACCCATGCGCACCCCCAAAAATACCTGCGGCAGCGTAGGGTGGGGCTGAACAATCGGCTGTTTGTTCGGCCCGAATGCCATAATACCTGCCCACCGCATGGCAATTCGGAAATCTGTATCGGGCAAGATAACACGGCGCAACTTTTCCTCCAACAAATTCATAATCAGTGGCGTAACTTCAAATTTTGTGGTGGTTTCACCCGCAAAATCGGCATTGCGCCCTCCTCCGAACAGCACGCAATTGCCTACGTTGCGGAAGTAATAGTACCCCTCGTCCATGTGAAACGCACCACGAAAAGGCAAATTCGGGATAGGTTCGGTAATGAGTACCTGCCCGCGGCCAGGGCGCACATCCAATTCGGGGAATAATTCACGGGCAAAAGCATTGGTGCAAACGGCCACCTTTTCAGATTGAAAATCAATACTTTGCGGTAATGTTTGGCATGAAATTACAATTTTCCCCTGTTGTTCATGCAGTTCACGCACTTCACAACCCGTTACAATGTGTACTCCGCGTTCCGCTGCATATTGCCAGAGGCTTTTCATCATTTGCCCTGTATGCAGCATTCCTTCTAAGCAGTTGAAAACCAATGCTTTGCTGTGTTGATGACAAAAGCCGAACTCGCGAATTTTATCGTTATGCAATGTGAATATCTTTTGCTTGAAGAGCTTGAACAGCATGAAATTAACGGCTTCCAAATGTTGCAGGCTGTTCAACTCCTGTTCACCGATGAGTTCATAGCCGCCGACAGGCTCATAGCCGATGCGCTCGTCGCCAAGCCTTTGACGCAGCCGAAGCAGCCCTTTCCATCGCAACTCTACCAGTGCGAGCATTTCCTCTTCGGACATGGTTTGCAGGTCGGCCAGCAGTTCGGTCAGGCTACCGAAGCAGGCAAAACCCGCATTTTTGGAGCTTGCTCCCGTAGGCAATGCACCGCGTTCAATCAATAAAATGCGCTTGTCGGGTTGGCTTTCTGCCAGCGCTGCGGCGGTTGAAAGCCCGACAATTCCTCCGCCGATTACTGCGTAGTCGTAATCGGTAAATGATGCTTTTTCCCAAAAACTCAGCATTGTCAGTTTACGTTATCTCCGCGCAAAGTACGGAAACGGCGGCGAGCTTCCGCTGTGTAGATGCTTCCTTTGTATTTTATCAGTACGTCCTGATAGAGTTGCATGGCCGTTGCTTTGTCTTTCAGGTTTTCTTCCTGAATTTTTGCCATTGTGAATAAGGCATCGTCTGCCAGAATATCATCGCCGTATTCTTCCACAATTTTTTTCAGCCGGTCTATTGCCTGCCCAAACTGACCGCGTTTCAAATAAATATTGGCCTGTGCCCAATAAATTTCATCGGTCAGCGAATGGTTAGGGTAGGTGAGGAGCATTTTATCGTATCGGGCAAGTGCTTCGTCAAATTTATTTTGAAATACCAGCAATTCAATGGCCGAAAACTCGCGAAGGGTAGTTTCGGCTGTATCCAATTCCAGATTGTCTCCAATTAGCAGTGAAAGTTGCATGGCATCATTGGCAATTTCACGCGAGGTAGCTTCTTTGAGCACGTCCAGATATTCTTTGGCAAACTCAAAATCGCCTTTAAAATAGGAGAGGCGGGCATTGCGCAACTTTGCCAACTGTCCGATGTTGGTATTTTTTTCGGCTTTTTCAACTTGGGCATAGAACAGCGTGCTTTCCCAAGGTTCGCCTTTGAGCAGGTAAATATCTCCCAAATCCAATTTTGCCTGCGCGATAATATCGCGTTTATTGGCTATTGCAGGCGAAATTACAATCTGTTCCAATACTTTAATGGCAGTATCTTTATTGTCTAAATAGAAAGCCTGCAACAGTGCCATGCTTCGGGCAGCCTCGGCGGTGGACTCCCGTAAGCCCACTTCTGTAAGCATTTTGGTATAATCATTTACCAATTGTCTGATTTTCACCATATCAACGGGAAAGGTATTTTTAATTACCTCTTCACGCGATTTAATCAACATTCTGCGCGCCACAGGATAGAGGTCGCCGGAGGGGTAGCGCTCTATCATATATTCAAAAATTTTAATGGCATTCTGAAAGTCTTTGTTCTCAACGGCAATCATGCCAAGGTCGTAAAGCCCCATGCCTTCTAATTTTTTGCGGCGGTCAATGGCTTTTGCCTGCACCAATGCTTTGCCAAACTCTTTGAGTTGTATGTAGTACCAAAGCATCATTTCATTATAGACGATTTGGTCGGGGTACTTTTGCAAATAGCGTATCAGAATACCTTCCATTTTGGCGAAAGCATCTTCATCCCGAATGCGGGATTGCAACACGCTTTGCACGTAATCCAATTGCCGTTCGCCTTCGGTGAGCAACTCCATGTATTCCTCAATCATTTTATCTACTTTGCCCGAAAGCGAGTAAAGCACCGCCAACTCATAAATAAACTTATCATTGCCGTTTTTCCGGCCAATCAGATAGAGTTGCTCGGCGTAGTCAAACAGGTTGGCATTAATGAAATAGCGAGCTGCATACTTAATCAGGTTGTCATCTTTTCGCACGGCAGCAATGAAGGATTCAAAGTGCTTTTGTGCTTCCTCACGCCGCCCCATCAGCCCCAGCACAACGCCGTAGTCCACATTGAACAAGCCTTCGGTCGGGTAGGCTTTCACTTGCCGGCGCAGATATTTTTCGGCTTCGTCCAATTGCTGCAATTTCAGCATTGCATCCAAATAGTTTTTATGTATCTCATATACATACTGCTTATTGCGCGCCAATTTGGAGTAGATAGTCAAGGCCTTTTCAAACTCGCCATTTGTATAATATTCGTTGGCGAGTTCCAACTCATCTTGTGCCTGTGCTTGCAGCAGAAATCCTAATACGCAAACGAGCGGTAATAACCATTTTTTTGCGTTGTTCACTACATAAAGCATATACAAATAATTCTAATTGATTTTAATAATTAATTGAGGTTTATTGTTGAGCCGTGTATTAGTTGAATGGCCCTCGCTTTTGCCGTACTGTTCATTGCATTTTAATTATCTGAATAGGTAGTTCATCATAAAATGTACACTAACCGTGTTGTTATTAGCAAGTTAGCTTATTTATTCAACGAATTATTCAAATGTGAAGTTCGCTGTTCATCTTTTTAAATTTGGTGGCACACGTGAATAACCATTGTGGAAGGATGAATAAATCATGGCAAGTCGTGTATAGCAAAACAGGTATCACCTGCCTTTTTCACAGATGATACCTGTTTGTTCATGCCTGTACACTATGCTGTTCAAGATTTGTTCAAGGGAAACTTATTTGGGCGCGCGTACAGGAATTTGTTCTTTACTTGTGTCTATAATATTGTCTTCGTAGTCCCACTTGGGTTTTACTTTGATGACTTCGCCAAAAACATAAACAGGCTCGGGGAGAATCCCTTTGGAAGGGTTGCCCGCATCCCATTTACCGTTGTTGTTCAGGTCTCCGATAATGCGAATGCGTTTATCTCCCGGGGTAACATATTCAAACTTGAAGTTCTTCGTATTGAATAGCTCTTGCTCTACGCTGAATTTGTCGGAGGTGAGCTGCACAATAAAATGCGGATAGTCGGTTCGTACCTCTCCGCTGATGGTAGCCAAGTCGTTGGGGTCGCGCTCTTTGTAACTGATTTCTTTGCCTTTCAATGTATCGGACTCTACGGAAATGAAAGCGTTTTTCCCGATTTTCATTTTGAATTCTTTGACGTTCTTGCCCAAATCTTTTTGGATGGTAAGTCGTGTAAAATTGGGATTCCAAGAGTAGTCTGCGGGCGTAAGTTTCTGCTTTTTGAGTGTATCTTTATTTGTAAAGACCTGATAATCAATGCTATCCATAGTAAATTCGCTAACGGGTTTATTAAAAACCAATTCAAATTTGAGCTTATGAATAGCCGGAGTAACCAAAGCTCCGCCTGCGGGAAATTCTTTGACCTCAAAGGGTGCTTTGCGGACATTTTTTTCTTTGGATACATCTGCAAAATAGACATTGAGCGTATCCGTAATGCGGTTCCCGGCCGAGTCTTGTGCAGTTAAATAGATTTTACTGCTGTCGCCTATGTTATAGGCTTCGGTGCGGAAAAATCGGATAGCATCGTTCTCGATCATCCATCGGGTTTTATTTGCAAAGTCTGCGTCAGCATACTGTACCTCTGACATCTGCAAACCTTTATTGAATTTGACCTCGTAATATTGACGCACGGCGCGCGCCTGTGTACGGCGAAAAGGACGGGTATCGTATCGTACCGTTTGCAGATTGACTATTCTGAAAGAGCGATTGACTAAATCAACCGGTACGGAGTCCATGCCGATTGCTTCTTGTGTGTTGTTGTAAATCAAATCGCTTTTAGTGCCTTCCTGCAAAGCATAAATTTTGTAGCGGTCGGGTTTAATATTTTTCAGATGGAACTTGCCCAAAGAGTCGGTTCTGGTTTGGTAAAGCGGCTTATGCTTGAAAATATCTAAGGTATCGTTCAGGCGGTAGAGTAGTACAGAGGCCTTGATTTCCGGCTGACCGGTTTGCAGTTGGGTTACTCTACCGCTGATATTTGCCGTATCTATTTGTTCTCCTGTACTGAAAGCGATGCGCAGATTTTCCGCTTTGTTGCGCTCATTTACATCTTGTACGGTTTCACCGAAGTCAAGCACATAGGTAGTTTGTGGCTCGAAGGGTTCTTCAAATATCAGTGTCAGAATATTTTTATTGAGTTTAAACTCATAATCACCTTTGATGGTAGGCGTGATAATGAGCCCTGATTTCAGGCTTTTCAGCTCAATATATTCATCAAATGCTAACTTAATAATTTTGCCGTTGAACTGTACACTTTGGTCTTTGGGGATACTGAATAGCAATTGCGGCGGCGTTTCATCTTTGGGGCCGCCTGAGGGCGGAGTACCCATGTTGGCACATGCAGCCAGCAGACACAACATGAATACTCCGATAATAATTTTTTGTAACATGAGTTATTTGTCTAAATAGACCATTATAATGGATATATCCGCAGGAGAAATACCACTGATACGCGAAGCCTGTCCCAAGGTTTGGGGGCGCATACGGCTCAATTTTTCACGAGCTTCGTTAGAGAGTGCCTTTATTTCCTGATAGTTGAGTGTTGGGTGCAATTTAATATTGTCTAAGTTGCTTAAACGCACGGCAACACGTTCTTCTTTTTCAATGTATGTATCGTATTTAATCAGGATTTCTGCTTGCTCCACTGCTTCGGGAGTATATTTTTTGAGCTCTTCGCCTATTTCTCTGTCTATTTGCGCCAGTTGTTGCAGCGTAATTTCAGGGCGTTTCACAATTTGTTCTGCCTTAATTTTTTGCGTCAGTAGTGCAGAGCCAAGCGCTTGCAATCCGCCATTGACTTCTTCCGGAGCTACGCCTTTTTGTTTCAGGTATTGCAACACCTTTTCCGTGTCGCTTTTTTTGCGCAGCATATTCCGGTAGCGTTGTTCGTCGGCAAGCCCTAATTGATAACCTTTTTCGGTAAGACGCAAATCGGCATTGTCCTGTCTAAGCAAGATGCGGTACTCTGCGCGGGAGGTAAACATGCGGTAAGGTTCTTCGGTGCCTTTATTTACCAAATCATCTATCAGTACGCCGATGTATGCTTCCGAGCGTTGTAATATAAAAGGTTCTTTTTCAAAAACTTTGTTGTATGCATTGATACCGGCAATCAGTCCTTGACAGGCTGCTTCTTCATAGCCTGTCGTTCCGTTAATTTGTCCGGCGAAATAGAGGTTTTCTACCAATCTTGTTTCCAGCGTTAGTTTAAGCTGTGTTGGCGGAAAATAGTCATACTCAATAGCGTAGCCGGGGCGGAACATTTTTGCATTTTCAAAGCCGGGTATCATCCGCAGGGCTTTGTATTGAACGTCTTCGGGTAATGACGTAGAAAAGCCATTTACATATACCTCTACTGTTTCCCAGCCTTCGGGTTCTACAAATATCTGATGGCGGTCGCGTTCGGCAAAACGATTGACCTTATCTTCAATAGAGGGGCAGTAGCGCGGCCCGATGGACTGTATGGTACCATTGAACATTGGCGAGCGGTCAAAACCGGAGGCCAGTGTGCTGTGCACTTGTGGATTGGTATAAGTAATATAGCAACTTCTTTGGTTGAGAAGGGGCGGAGTGTCTGTATAAGAGAATTTACCTGCCGGTTCATCGCCTTTTTGCTCTTCCATGGCTGCATAGTTGAGGGTGCGCCCATCTACGCGCGGAGGTGTGCCGGTTTTCATTCTTCCTGCCTCGAAACCAAGACTTACCAACTGTTCGGTAATACCAAACGCTGCTTTTTCACCGGTTCTTCCTCCACCAAACTGTTTTTCACCAATATGGATAAGCCCATTGAGGAAAGTACCATTCGTCAGAATTACTGCTTTTGCCTCAAAAGTAATACCGATACCTGTTTTTATTCCTTTAACTCTCCCCTGTTCTACTACCAGTCCTGTAACCATTTCCTGCCAGAAATCTACATTGGGATTTTGTTCCAATGCCAGCCGCCAAGCTTCTGCAAACCTCATGCGGTCGCTTTGCGCACGCGGACTCCACATGGCAGGCCCTTTGGAGCGATTGAGCATCCGAAATTGAATCATGGTTTTGTCGGTAATAATTCCCGACATACCACCCAGTGCATCAATTTCGCGTACGATTTGCCCTTTGGCAACTCCCCCCATGGCCGGGTTGCAACTCATTTGGGCAATCGTTTGCATATTCATGGTTGCAAGCAATACTTTTGCGCCCATGGTAGCTGCTGCATAAGCTGCCTCACAACCGGCATGGCCTGCTCCTACTACTATGATGTCATATTTTGGATACATCGCTGATTCTGTTTTGATTACACAAAATTAGCATATAATCTGATAAGTAAGCAGTTACAACAAATAGCATCTTTGCCATAAGCAACCAATGTGCAAAGTTTTATATCCTTATTCTACGGAAGCTCTGTTTTAAGAGGAAATCGTATCACACAACTGCGCGGATTTTATCAGCCGATATGAGTCAATACTGCTTGGGATGTTTATAAATAAATAAATCCGAATAAACTCACGGCATTATCCGCATTCAAAAAAGGAATCTAATAAGGGAGTGAGCAGTTTAAACTGACTTTTCAAATTTACCGCCAAGCCCGCTGAGTGTTTTTATGATAAATCTTTTCTTTGTGCACACTGCGGTTAAACCTTTGCGCACTCCGCGGTAAAAAGGAACGTGTTAATCTGCTCACCTGCTTAAAGTTAGCTGCTTACTTAAACAATCAAGGTAATGTTCCACGTGGAACATTACCTTGGATTAGTTTTTATAAGGATTGATTCGGTTTTTATATTAAAGCGATAAAATGCGTCTTGTTCCACGTGGAACATTAATTTTCTTGATTCATGGCTGCAGCGGCTTTGGCTTCTGCAGCAGCTTTCAGCATATTATCTAAAATTTGAAGACAGTTATCTTCTTCTTTACGCATAATTTTTTGGTCGCTGGCATTTTTGTCTTTAAATCCGCATAAGTGAAGTACACCATGTATCATTACGCGTGCTAATTCGTTCAGCATTTCTTTGTTGTATTTCTGCGCATTTTCAGTAACGCGTTCTATACTAATGAAAACATCGCCTGAAATTTCGTTGGAACCCGGTTCTGAATTATCAAAAGTAATAATATCAGTTAGAGTGTCGTGGTTCAGATACTGCATATTGATGCTATGCAGGTAATGGTCGGAACAGAAAATGTAGTTTAGTTCACCGACTTTTTTGTTGTACACATTTTCAACCATATGAGCCACCCATTCTTTGTAAACCTTTTTGGATGGCAGTTTGAAAATGATGTTTTCTGTGAAGAAATGCACTTTTTTACTCATGTCGTTGAGAATTTTGGGTTTTGATAATAAAAGTAGTAGGTAGTTTTAGGTCAAATAAAATGTCAGGTTTACTTGGCTGCCTTGCGATAGAAATTCAACTTCATCGGCAAGGTGTTTAATGATAAATATTCCTCGCCCACCGGGTTGCAGTAGGTTCTCCGGTGCAGTAGGGTCTGGCAGGTTGTTATAGTTAAAACCTTTTCCTTCGTCTTTAATGGAAAAGGATATTTTTTTGTCGTCTATGTGCATGGATAAATCAACCAGCTTCTTATGGTCTGAGCGGTTGCCATGGATGATAGCATTATTAACCGATTCTGTTACGGCAATCATGATGTTGCCATAGATATCATCATTGATATGCAGTTGTTCTTTCAGCTCTTCTATAAACTGTTCTACCACTCTGACATTTTCAGGTATAGAAGGTATGCGTAGCTGTTGTACTGCGTTCATAGTTATTTTTCGGTTAAGCGAAGAAATTATTAATTGTTGACTTGCGCTGATTCATTTATTTTTTTGAAATACTCATTGACCTCTTGCTTATAATAAGGATTCAATGAGGGTGGAACTGTTTTAAGTAGTTCTATTTGTTTGGTTTTTTCTTTCAGATATTCGTTGTAAGAACCGGGAGCGGTTTTGTTTTTATCTTTCGCACGTTCTGCCTCGCGCTGCTCATCTTGCTCCCGCTCGCGTAAAGCTTTTTCCGATTCAAGTAGACGGGTCATAATTTCTTTTTGACGCTTGATTAAATCTTGTGTAAGCCTGCGGTTTACCAAGTCTTCTTCTGTTTTTTCCATTTCTTCCAACAGTTTGGCGATATCTCCCCCACCGCCGTCTTTCCCGTTTTCTTTCTGTCCCTTTTTGTCTGTGGGTTTTCCTTCCGTGGCTTTGCGCAAGGCTCTGCGGATGAGCTCCTGCTGGGCTGCAAGTTTAGCCAATTGTTCGGACATCTCTTTGCCCGACTTACCGCTTTTCATCAGCTCTTGTATTTGCTGGTTGAGCGATTGTTGCATTTCGCTCATGTTTTGTTGCTGGCGGTCTTTTCGCTTTTTATTCACTAATTGCATACCGCCCATTTGTTGACCCATTTGCTGCTGCATTTGATGCAACACATCGTCAAGCATAAGCGCCAAGTTGTTAATGCTCCGCATGGCAAATTGTTGCTTGCCTGCTGCTATGTTGTTGTGGCGTTTTTTTATTTCTTCCAAACTTTGGTTGATATAGTCATTCATTTCGCTTACTTCGCGTGTAACGAACGACTTAATCTGAAATACGCGCTTAGAAAGTGCTATCAGGCTGTCTTCTACGATTTTTGCGTTGTCTTTAATTTTCAACTGCTGCTGTCCTAACTCTACAAATCGGGGGTCTTCCTGTCTGACACCTTTAAATTGTGTCATCAGGCTTTCTTGGTCAAAGGATAGTTTTACAAGGTTCTCTAATATTTGGCGCAAGGCATTGTAGTCTTCTACCTGTTGTTTAGCTTCGGCAGACTGCTGCATTTGCTGCATCTTTTGGCTCATTTGCTGCATCTTTTGCGCTGCATTGCGCTGCGATTCGGATGCTTTCTGATTTTGCTTTTGTTCTAACTGTTGGATACTTTCTTTTTGTTTTTGTTCAACTTGTTTTTGGTCATTTTTTAAGTCCTCCATTTGATTTTGTTGCTCCTGCTTTTGCAGTTCTTTTGCCAAATCTTCTATTTGTTTGAGGTCTTTTTGTTGTTGTTCAAATTTTTGATTGAGTTCTTCCTGTTTCTCTTTTAATTCTTGTTGTGAAAGGCTGTTTTCTTTTGTTTGTTCGGCTAATTCTTTTTGTTCTTTGCTGAGTTCTTGCAGGTTGTTAATGGCTTCTTTGGTTTTTTGTTCCATTTGCAGTTTTTTGAACATTTCGAGTGCGCGGTCTAATTCGCGAGCCATATTTTTCTCGCGTTTTTCCATTTCTTCAAGAATGTTCTGCAAATTATTTGGGTTTTGGAGTTCTTGTTGCAAAAGTTTGTTGAGCTCGTCATATAGCTTTTTACTTTCTTCATCCAACAACTCCTCCATCAATTGATTGAGTTGCTCGGCTTTCTCGGCAATTTCGCGGTCTCTTTCGCCAAAGCGCTCTTGTTTGCGATTCAGAATCTCATTTTCCTTTTGCAGTTGCTGAATTTCTTTGGTCAGTTCCTCGCGGCGCTTAATCAGTTCTTCCAGTGCTTGTTTGTCTTGCCAGTTGAGTTTCTTTTTGCCTTTCAGTCTGTCTTGTAATTCATTCAGGCTTTTTTTGAGTTCTTCGGCTTTTTGGAGTGCTTTTTCTATTTGGTTTTTAGCTGAGGAAGCCGATTTTTCAAGTTCTTTTGCAAATTCTTGTTTATCCGGAATGCTAAATTCTTGTACACTTGTTTTACTGCTTTTAGCACCGTTTACACCGTCATTGTCCCATACCTGCACAAAGTACTCGAGCTTGTCTCCTTGCGAAAGCCCGAAATTCTCAATGTTGAACTCTTGATAATATCCTTGGCTAATCAGATTCGGATTAAAATTGATTTTGATGCTATTGTATTGATTATCAGGGTTTTTTCCTTTTTTCAGCACTCTATACTTTAATTCCAGTCGGCTGATACCGTAATCGTCGGATATGTTGCCGGCAACTATGACAAAGTTGTAGAGGGCGGTATCTTTCAGTTGATTGAGATTAATGGTCGGATATTCATCGGGTATAACATTTAAGAAGTACTCAATCACATCCTTATTTTGGCTGTACCGATTTTTTAATTGTATGGTATATGGGGCAGATTGAATGGCTTTTTTAGTGAATTCAAAAGCATTGTTCCCGTTTTTGTTAGCCGGCATTAAACTGTCCGACTGAAATTTGACAAAGAGTTGCTCTGTTTGTTGGGTATTAAAAACCCATCTGATAATTGTTCCTTGCGGGACTATCAGGTTGCCTGTATTAGTGAGTTTTTCATCGGGTTTTCCCAAATACGCAGGATAGTCGAGAAACGCAGTGAAATTACTCATGTTAGGGCGCTCTTGTAACTTCAATAAATAGTCCTTGGAACTGAAGCCCGAAGCCTCTATGGAGAAAGGTATGTCTTTTTGTACGTTTTTAAAAGTGAATGTAAACTTATTGGCTGCGGCTTTATCCATTTTAATTCTTCTGTCTCCATAGAGCACATAGGCCTCCGACGGAATGGCCGTGCCAGTCAATTCTACCTCGAGCCGAAAGTCTTCATTTTTAAATACAACTAATTGATTTTCAGGTACTTGAAAGGTGAAAGGTGCTTTTGGGACAAAAGTTTTGGAATAGTAAATCAGGCGCGGGGTTGTCTCTGTAAAAAGTTGTGGAATAATTGCGGCAAGTAAAAGCAAAACTAAAACGGGGGGCAACACATATCGCAAGTAGCGTTTGTTTTGTGTGTAGTCTATAGCAGCCCGAAAGTCTATGGGTGATATAGCTTGTGCTTTTTGTTCAATGCTTGCCGTAATTAAGTCGGTTTGTGAGGCGCTGAGTTGTCCTAATTGCAGAATATTGAGCAGTCGGTCGCTTACTTCGGGAAAATATTTGCCTATTTGAACGGCAGCTTCTTCGTTGGTCAGCGGGCGATTGAGATTGAATAATTTCAGTATCGGAATCAATATCCATTGGTAGGTTGCAAAGCCGGCAAAAGAGAGGAAGGAAAAAAACAAGGTAGCACGCACCCACGAGTTGAAGTTGCCAACGTACTCGATGCTGTTTACCAACACAAACAACGCAGCCAAAGCACCGGTTGTCAGCATGAGGCCTTTCAGAAGCATATTTTTATAATACTTCTGTTTATACGCCTTTAGTTTCTGCTGAATTTGGTCATATAATTTGTTGGCAGACACCATATCCTTCATACGAAATGTGCAAAATTAAAGTTGCTTTGACCTGCTGAAATTTATTGATAAAATTTATAAAATGCACATATCTGCTCAATTTAAGGAGCGAAATTAAATCCTATTTGACTGAAAAAGCCATTACTTGCCAAATTAGTTCTGTAGTTTTGCTTTTTTAACAAATCATGAAAGGAAAAGTTGTTGTCATTACCGGTGGTTCTTCCGGCATTGGAAAGGCACTGGCCGAAGTTTTTGGACGCAAAGGCTCTCATGTTGTCATTACAGGAAGAGATGTAAATGCGCTGCGAGAAACGGAGCAATACCTTAAAAATCAGGGCATTAGCATAGTTGCTGTTCAGGCGGATGTTACGCTGCCGGCCGATAATGAGCGCATGGCAAAAGTTGCAATTGAAAAGTTCGGTAAGATAGATATATTAATTAACAATGCCGGTATTTCCATGCGGGCACTTTTTGAGGAGGTAGATTTGAACGTTGTTAAAAAGGTGATGGATATTAACTTTTACGGCGTTCTTTATGCTACTCAGGCTTGTCTTCCTTCCATTATTGCCAATAAAGGTTCCGTAGTAGGTATTTCTTCGATTGCAGGCTATCGCGGGTTGCCCGGCCGAACGGGATATTCTGCTTCCAAGTTTGCTTTACAGGGCTTTTTGGAGGTTCTGCGCACGGAAATGATACCTAAGGGCGTGCATGTGCTGACGGCCTGTCCCGGTTTTACAGCCTCTAATATTCGGATGCGCTCTTTGACAAAAGACGGCAGCCCGCAGGGAGAGTCCCCGCGCGATGAGTCCAAAATGATGAGTGCAGAGGAATGTGCGGAGCATATTTACAACGCTGTTGTAAAGCGCAAAAAAATACTGATACTCACGCTGGTGGGTAAACTGACGGTATTTATGAACAAATGGTTTCCCGGATGGATGGACACCATTGTGATGAAGTACATGGCTCAGGAAGCCAATGCTCCGCTCAAAGGTTGATTTAACAAAACGTTCATATCTCTTACCAAAAAGAAATATAGCTTTGAGGTAAGTTTTTCAGTTGGTATCGGCTGTGTGCAAACCTCATTTTTATGTTTGGACTCGAATTTTCTCTGGCAATAGTATTAGCCCTTTGCATACTTTGTGCCCTCGTTTTTGAATTTATTAACGGCTTCCACGATACGGCTAATGCGGTTGCCACTGTAATTTACACAAATTCTTTGCGGCCTGTTCCGGCGGTTGTATGGTCTGGTGTGTGGAATTTTATTGGTGTATTGACAGGCGGTATTTCCGTGGCAATGGCTATTATCAATATTTTACCGATTGATACGATTCTGGATACAGACGTAGGCCACAGCGTTGCGTTGGTGCTGGCTATTTTGCTGACTGCCATTTTCTGGAATCTGGGCACATGGTATCTCGGATTGCCTTGTTCCAGCTCGCATACGTTAATTGGTTCTATCATTGGCGCGGGGTTTGGCTATTCGCTGCTGAATGCGGATGTGGCAACCAGTGCGGTAAACTGGGGGGAGGCGCAAAAAATAGGCATGGCATTGCTGTTTTCGCCTCTGCTTGGCTTCGGCTTAACGGTTTTCTTAATGTTTTTACTGCGCTTTGTATTTCAGGCCGACAATAAAATTTTTAAAGAACCGCCCAAAGGCGAAGCACCTCCTTGGTGGATTCGCACCATCTTAATTCTGACCTGCACCGGTGTGAGCTACTCTCACGGCTCCAATGACGGCCAAAAAGGGATAGGTTTGGTAATGTTGGTGCTGGTAAGTTTTGCACCTGTTTACTTTGCACTCGATGTGAGCAAAGACAGCGCTGAATTGGGCAAAGGCCTTGCGCATTTTCAGCAAACCGTTCGGCAAATAGATTTGCACGAGCTGGCAAAAAGCGACAGTGCCAAACTTGCTTCCATCAACGGAAAGCTGACATGGATGCAAGGTGAGCTTACTAAATACGGTTCTTTGGAAAATTTGCCACAGAACGAACGGTTCGAGTTTCGCAAGTCCATCCTATTGGCAGAAAAGTTTTTCCGCGATGCAGAAAAGAACAATATGCCCGGTATCAGCAAAGAGCAATTGGCTTCCGTAAAGGCCGATATGAAGCTGATTACCCCATTTACCAATTATGCACCTGTATGGGTAATTCTTGCCGTAGCGCTGTCGCTGGGTTTAGGAACCATGGTAGGTTGGAAACGAATTGTAGTTACCATTGGCGAAAAAATAGGTAAACAACACCTGACCTATGCGCAAGGTGCAAGTGCCGAGATGGTAGCCGCCGGAACCATCGGGCTGGCATCTGCGCTGGGGCTTTCCGTAAGCACTACGCAAGTGCTTTCTTCGGGCATTGCGGGTTCTATGGTAGCTTCCAACGGCCTTAAAAACCTGCAAGGAGGAACTATTAAAAACATTCTGATTGCTTGGCTGCTTACCTTTCCGGTGTGTATGGCAGGCGCAGGAACTTTGTTCCTGATAATCAGATGGTTTATAGATTAGCCTTTAAAAACCGCAAAATACGGCTGCTCAAACTTGTCTGTTTGGGCAGCTTTTTTTATCTTCAACAATGGAAAATGAAGACCGCAACCTAAGGTTTTTGGGTGTATTTTTGCTCATTACTTTAGTTGTATCGTGCTGCCTTAATCCCCAAAATCTGAGTGGCAAGCCTCACTTTCACTATATACTGTTACAGCTTAATGTATTAATTATCACCTATCAATATGCTTGTTACCAAACGCAACGGGACAACCGAAACCGTCAGAATCGAGAAAATTACGGCTCGTATTGAAAAGCTTTGCTATGGGCTGGACATGAACCATGTGGATGTATTCCAGATTACACAGCGCGTTATACAGGGAATGTATGACAAAATAACAACAGTAGAGCTGGACAATCTGGCAGCAGAAACAGCGGCTTCCATGACAACCCGCCACCCTGACTATGCGGTACTTGCCGCCCGTATTGCGATTTCCAATTTGCACAAAGAAACCAGTAAGTCTTTTTCAAGTACTGTTAAAAGACTTTACAACTACATTGACCCCAAAACAGGCGAAAATGCAGCGCTGATTTCCAAAGAGGTTTACGAGGTAGTTCGGAACAATGCGGCACTTTTAGATTCTGTCATTATCTACGACCGCGATTTTAACTACGATTATTTCGGATTTAAAACGCTGGAACGCTCCTACCTGTTGCGCATGGATGGCAAAGTAGTGGAGCGCCCGCAGCATATGCTGATGCGTGTGGCCATCGGTATCCACATGAACGATATTGAGGCGGCCATCGAGACCTACAACTTGATGTCGGAAAAGTGGTTTACCCACGCTACGCCGACGCTATTCAACGCCGGTACGCCAAAACCGCAACTCTCATCTTGCTTCCTGCTAACCATGCAAGAAGACAGCGTGGACGGCATTTACGATACATTGAAGCAATGTGCTAAAATTTCACAGTCTGCCGGAGGTATCGGCTTGAGCATTCACAATATCCGCGCTACGGGAAGCTATATTAAAGGAACGAACGGTACATCTAACGGTATTGTGCCGATGCTCCGCGTATTTAATGATACAGCCCGTTATATTGACCAAGGAGGCGGCAAGCGAAAAGGTGCTTTTGCTGTTTATTTGGAGCCTTGGCACGCTGATATATTTGACTTTTTGCAACTCAAAAAAAACCATGGCAAAGAAGAACTCCGTGCCCGCGACTTGTTCTATGCCTTGTGGATACCCGACCTGTTCATGAAGCGCGTAGAGGCAGATGAAGAATGGTCGCTTTTCTGCCCCAATGAAGCCCCCGGCTTGGCCGATTGCTACGGAGAAGAATTTGAGCGCCTTTATGAACGGTATGAGCGCGAAGGCCGTGCCCGCAAAGTTGTGCGTGCGCAGGATTTGTGGTTTGAAATATTGGAAGCACAGACCGAAACCGGTGTGCCTTATATGCTCTACAAAGACCATTGCAACCGCAAAAGCAACCAGAAAAACTTGGGTACTATCAAGTCCAGCAACCTGTGTACGGAGATTATAGAATATACCTCTAAGGACGAGGTGGCTGTTTGTAACCTTGCTTCGCTGGCACTTCCCAAGTTTGTTCATGAAGGCAAATTTGACCATCAGAAACTCTATGAAGTTACCAAAGTAGTAACGCGCAACCTGAATAAGGTAATAGACATCAACTACTATCCGGTGGAAGAGGCGCGCCGCTCCAACATGCGCCACCGCCCGATTGGCTTGGGGGTACAGGGTTTGGCCGATGTGTTCATCATGCTGCGTATGCCGTTTGATTCGGAAGAAGCCCGCGGCCTGAACAGAGATATTTTTGAAACTATCTACTACGCTGCCGTAGAAGCCTCTATGGAACTTGCTCAGAAATACGGCACTTACGAAACCTATCAGGGGTCGCCCATGTCGCAAGGCTTGTTCCAGTTCGATATGTGGGGCGTAACGCCGTCTTCCGGCCGCTGGGACTGGGAGGGGCTTCGCAAAAAAGTGCTGGAGTACGGTGTGCGCAATTCGTTGCTGGTAGCACCCATGCCTACGGCTTCTACATCCCAAATTTTGGGCAATAACGAGTGTTTTGAGCCTTATACTTCCAATATCTATACGCGCCGCGTGCTTTCAGGAGAGTTTATTGTGGTGAATAAACACCTGATGAAAGACCTGATTCGCCTTGGTTTGTGGAATGAAACCATGAAAAACATGATTATTCAGGCCAACGGTTCCATCCAGCAGATTCCGGGCATTCCGCAAAACCTGAAAGATATTTACCGCACGGTGTGGGAGATTTCGCAGAAGGCTATTATTGAAATGGCAGCCGACCGAGGCCCTTATATTTGCCAAAGCCAAAGCCTGAATATCCATATTCAAGAGCCTAATTTCGGCAAACTGACTTCTATGCACTTTTATGCATGGAAGAAAGGCCTGAAAACCGGTATGTACTATCTGCGTACACGTCCCGCTGCCGATGCCATTAAGTTTACGGTGGACAAGGCTATGCTACAGCAGGTGCAGGGGCAATTGGAGAGTGTAGCAGCCGGACAACCTGTTACTACTACTTTTTACGAGAAAAAGTCCGTACCGACGGAGATGCTGCGCGCCACTCCTGCCACAACTAAGGAAGACTACGAGCAAAAGCGTCAGGATATGTCCTGCTCGTTAGACGACCCCGAGGGTTGTGAAGCATGCAGCGCATAGACACTTGCTCAATAAAAAAACTATAAACCCCGAAGAAAAGCATCGCTTCTTCGGGGTTTATTTTTATGGTAAATACCTGTCTGTCAGATGCAGATAGACTTACTGCTTCACGTCGCCGTTTTTGGATATTTTTACCACTAAATGGTCGGTAGTTTCGCCTTCATTGTAGCCGGCAATAATAAAGTCGCCGTTTACATCTTCTGCAATACCGTAGGCGCGCTGGTCGCCGTTGCCACCAATAGTTTTTCGCCACAGGGTTTTGCCCTGGTCGTCGAGGAGCATAACAAAGGCGTTATTCCCTTCTTTACTTGTATTTTCATTGTTGGCATCAGGTACGAATATATCCACATACCCTGCTACAACAATTTTACCGTCCTTTGTAGCCAATACGTCTAAGGCTTCGTCGGTGCTGGTGGTGCCCGTTGTGGTTTCCCATACCTTTGTACCTTTCGCATCGGTCTTTACAACCCATATATCGTGGCTGCCCTCTTTGGCAAAGGAGTAGGTATAACCGGCAAGTACAAATCCGCCGTCCTGTGTTTGAGCAATGGCATTGGCTTGTTCACCCATTTTGCCGCCATAGGTTTGTTCCCATGTTTTGAGGCCTTCTTTGTCAAGAGCTATCAGCCAGAAGTTCCAAGCCAGTTTACCTTGGTGGCGCACTTCTTTGCTGCCGACAATCATAAAACCGCCTTCTTTGGTGGCAATCACCTGTGCGCCCATTTCGCTATTATTAGGCAGCCCGAACTCACGTTTCCATGCCAAATCGCCTTTTTCGTTGGTTTTGATAAGTATGATATCCGATTTTCCGGTTGTGATTTTAGTGGCATTGGCAAGAATTACGAAACTTCCGTCTTCCAATTGAATAACGGAACGGGCTTCATCAATGCTGTCATCATCACCAAATATTTTTGCCCATTGGCGGTCGCCGTTTTTGTCTAATTTGATAGCCCATACGTCTTTCATGTCAGGGCCGCCACCATAGGAATCGGAAGAGCCGACTACCATAAAGCCACCATCGCGGGTTTCGCAAAGGGCGAAGGCTTCTTCTGTTTCCTGACCGCCATAGTTTTTGTCCCACACAACAGAACCGTTATTGTCTAACTTGACAATATTGAAGTTCATATCCATTGAGCCAACACCATAGGAATTAGACCTTCCGGCTACGACCACTCCGCCACCGGATTTCAGCGCCACAATGTCAGCGGATGCATCGTAATTTTTACCGCCAAAAACTTTGTAAAAGGCCGCCAATTGTTGCGGGCTGTTCAACAGAACATGCCACGGATTGGGAGAACTCAGCAGCATCAAAGCAAGTAAAACTATTGGCTTCATAAAGGATAGATTGTTCTGATGTTCAAACTATTAATGCGATAATCGGGAAAATATTGTGTGTTGATAAGGATGTAATAACTTCACAGGAAAATCCTTCGCAAAAATGGTGTCAAAATCGCTGTGTTATTCACTTTTGGGGCAAAACTTTCATCTGTTGCCCGAAAAAGCTATCTTTTGGGAGGAAGAACAAACACTGATTTTGTCTGATATTCACTTGGGTAAAGCCGGCCATTTCCGAAAGTCGGGGTTTGCCATACCGCAAGGTGTTCACCTGCACGACTTGGTTACGCTGGAAAGCATCATTGAACGCTGGCAGCCTGCAAAAGTACTGATTATCGGGGACTTATTTCATAGCGAATGGAATGCGGAGTGGTTACTTTTTTCCGATTGGCTCGAGCAGTTTACATCTGTTCGGTGGGTACTTGTCAAAGGGAATCATGATATTTTGCCTGCCGCTGCCTATCGGTTGAGTTGCCTGCAAATCGTAGCCGATAAATGGGAGAGTTATCCTTTTGTTTTTACCCATGAGCCTGTTGAGCCGGCGGGCGAATGGTATAACATTAGTGGGCATATCCATCCTGCCGTGCGCCTAACGGGGCGGGGGCGACAACATTTGGTATTGCCTTGTTTTTACTTTGGCTGCCGCAATGGCATTTTACCTGCGTTCGGCAAATTTACCGGTATGGCAACCATTCAGGCAAAAACAGGTGACACGGTATTTGTGATAAGCGCCGGCGGCGTAACCCGCGTCTGTTAAAATCAGCATAACTTTGCAACTATGGAAAACCGCGAAATCCGCAAATGGGAAGACATCCTGCAATGGGTAGCCGTTGCATTGGGACTTTTGTGTATCAACCTGTTTATCAGTAGCTTTTTCTTTCGGCTTGATTTGACAGAAGACAAACGCTATTCCATTGCGCCCGGCACCCGCCAATTGCTCGAGAATCTGGACAACAACATCTACGTAGAAATATACTTGGCCGGCGAGCTGAATGCCGGATTTAAACGCCTGCAAGCTGCCATTCGGGAAACACTGGAAGAATTTAACGCTTACAGCAACAATAAAGTCCAATATCGGTTTATTGACCCCGAGTCGGCAGGCAACCCTGAGCAGCGCGGTGCGTTCCAGCGAGAACTGATTAATGCGGGCATTCAGCCGACTAACTTGTTTGAAAACGTGGATGGTAAGCGGATTCAACGCCTGATTTTCCCCGGTGCGATTGTTCGTTCGGGTACGCGACAGGGAGCGGTTAATCTGCTCAAAGGCAATTTGGCAGCCTCGGCACAAGAGCGGCTCAACCAATCGGTAGAAAGTGTAGAGTTTGAACTTGCCAATGCCATCAAAAAAGTTACCCGACAACAAAAACCCCGCATAGCGCTTATTCAAGGACATTCGGAGCTTAACAGCCTGCCCATAGGAGACCTCAAACTGAGCATGGATGAACATTTCATTACCGAAGAAGTCCGATTGGATAATGACAGTGCGCTGGCAAACTATCAGGCGGCTGTTATTATTCAACCGAAAGTGCCTTATACCGAAGCGGAAAAATTTCGTTTAGACCAATTCATTATGCGCGGCGGCAAAGCGCTGTTCATGCTGGATATGGTACAGATGAACTTAGACAGTATTGCCATTGGCGGCGCTTATGCTTTCGGCTACGATTTAAATCTGGACGATATGCTGTTCCGCTATGGGGTACGTGCCAATATGGATTTGGTTCAGGATATGCAAATGGGTACGGTTATCGTCAATGTGGGGCAGTTTGGCAATGCTCCTAACCTGCAACCTGTTCCGTGGCCGTATTACGTATTGGCCAATCAGTTTGGTAAACACCCGATTACCCGCAACCTGAATGCGGTTTATACCAAGTTTACGGGCAGTATAGATACGGTCAAATCCAAAGGAGAGGTCAAAAAAATTCCTTTGCTGATGACCAACCAGTATTCCCGTATTCGCCGTGCACCTACGATTGTGAGCTTAGACGAGCTGAAAAATGATATGGAGCCTGCCAAGTTTAATCAAAGCCATATTCCGTTGGCTTACTTGCTGGAAGGCCGTTTTCATTCGCTTTTCCGCAATCGGTTTGCACCCGAAGGCATTGCCGAAGGAACAAAAGTGATTCAAGAAAGCGTTCCTACGCAAGTGGCAATTATTGCTGACGGCGATGTGGCGGTGAATGAACTAGACCGCCGCTCTCAGCAGCCGCTGCCGCTCGGCTTTGACCCTGTTACCAAGCAGACTTTTTCCAACAAAGACCTGATTATGAATACTTTACTGTACTTCACTGATGAAGATGGACTGCTCGAGGCAAGGTTGAAGGAAGTGCGTATTCGCCCATTGGATAAAATCCGTTTGACGGATGAGAAAACGCAATGGCAGGCATTGAATCTTGTTTTACCGTTACTGCTGACAGCCGCTTTGGGGGGGATGTGGTACTATGTACGCAAAAAACGCTATGAGAAAGTTTAAGGGGCTTAATTTTTTAGGGCTATTGTTGTGGATGGCTTTGCTTTGTTGGCAATGCACGCCACAGGAAGACAATCAGCCCATGCCGCCCTTGCCCGATGCGACCAATAACAATACCGACAAAAAAATCGCTTATCTCTCCAAACTTATTCAGGACAATCAGGCCAATGCAGAGGTTTTTTACCAACGTGCCACGCTGAATTTGTCTATCGGCAAAGAGAATCTGGCCTTGATTGATATTGACCGTGCGCTGGCACTTAAAAACAATGAACCCAACTACTATTGGGTGCGTGCATTGGCCTTAGACCAAAGGTCGGATTTTGCAGGTGCACTGACGGCTGCGCGCAAGGCCGAAAATATGAATTTGGAGAAGGGCATACAGCCTGCCCCGAACACCTTTAAATTGATGGGCAAATGGCATTATCTGCAAAAAGATACTGCCGCTGCCCGTCGCTACCTCGTTGCTGCGCAGCAATCTTTCCCCGACCATGCCGAAGTGTACTACTACTTAGGCTTGCTGAGTAAAGATGCCGGCGACTCTGTACGCACTGTCGGCAATCTGCGGACTGCCATTGGTTTGCAACCTAACTATCCCGAAGCCTACGCGGCTTTGATAGATTTCTACAAAAAACGCGGCAGTCGTCGCTGGGCTACTGCCGTTGCCGCAGAAGCCGTAGAGCAATGCCCCAATCAGCCCAAACTCATGGAGGCCTATGCCGATATGCTTATGCTTGGGGAGGAGCGCGAAGCAGCCGCCATGCAATGGTATCAGCGGGCAGCCGACCTGCAACCCGACAATTGGCGGTTGCACTACATCGTTGGGATGTACCACCAGCGCGAGCGACACTACAACGAAGCGGAGAAATACCTGAAAAATGCGCTTGCCAATAAGCCGGACTTGGAAAAAGCCCTGTACAGCTTGGGAACGATTTACGAATACCAGCGCAAAAACCTGCCCGATGCTTTGGCACAATACGAACTTGCGGCCAAAATTACGCCCTACGATACAACCGTTACCTATTCGGTGCGGCGCGTGAAAAAGAAAATTGCTTACGAAGAATACAAGCAATCGCCGCAATACATACTTGACCAAATGCGCAAACGCAAGGAGGAAGAGGCCGCCCGACTGCTGCAACAACAACAGAATCAGTAAGCCAAGTTTGAGATTTTAAATCCCCTATCCTACATCCACGCCTTCAACACCGACTTTTGCACTTTGCCCATCGCATTGCGCGGCAGTTCGTCCACAACATGCCATTCGGTCGGTTGTTTGTAGGGCGCTAACTGTGTTTTGAGCCATTGCTGAACGTCGGGGAGCGCCGCGGGGTCGGTAAGTACCACAAAAGCCGCTGCCTGTTCGCCCTTTTCGGGGTGCGGCAAGCCGACAACCGCACAGGCTTGCACGGCAGGATGTGCCAAAATCGTATCCTCAATTTCTAAGGCAGAAACCTTATAGCCGCTGATTTTCAGAATGTCAGCCGAAAGCCGCCCCATGATTTTGTAGTTGCCGTCCGCATCGCGTTGTGCCATATCGCCCGTGCGAAACCAGCCGTCGGGGGTGAAACTTTGTGCCGTTGCTTCGGGGCGTTGCCAATAAGCCCGGAACAGCGTCGGGCTTTTCACCTGAATTTCGCCCATGGCTTCGGCAGCGGTCTGAACTTCGCCGTTTTCATTCACCAAGCGCACCGATACGCCCGGTAGCGGCTTGCCGACAAAACCCGCCTTGCGCTCACCTGCCAGCGGGTTGGAAATAGCCATACCGATTTCGGTCATGCCGTAGCGTTCCAGCAGGAAATGCCCCGTGATTTCCTGCCAGCGTTGCAGCACGGGCACGGGCAGCGCCGCCGAGCCCGATACCATCAGGCGCAACTTGTAGGCTGCCGCCGAATATTCGGCTTGCACGGTTTGGGGTGCTTGTTCCCAATACTGAATCAGCCGCTGATAGACCGTCGGGACAGCCATAAACAGCGTCGCCGAAGGTTGTTTAAACCATTCCCATACTTCCGCCGCATCAAATTTGTTTCGCAAAAGGCAGTGCGCACCGTTCCAAAGTGCACAGCAAAGGATGTTTATCAAGCCGTGGACGTGGTGCAGCGGCAATATGTTCAGGATTTCATCGTCCGCCTGCCATGCCCATGCATCGGAAAGCGATTGTATTTGCGCCGCAATACTTGCGTGCGTATGCACCGCACCTTTGGGTTTGCCCGTTGTGCCGCTGGTGTAAATCATTAGCGCGGGCGAGTGCTCATCAACGGCACAGGGGGCTGCGGGCTTTTCCGCCGATTGCTGCGCGGCAAAATCGGCTTGCACAACAATTGCAGGCGGATGAGGCAACATCGCCGCCGCTTCGCGAATGCCCGATTCGTATTGCGGATGTACCCAAACCTGCGGGCAGCCCGTATCAGAAAGCACATAAGTCCACTCTGCGGGCGGATGCGTAACGCACAGCGGCACGGCAATTCCCCCCGACTGCCATATGCCAAGCAGCACCGCCGCGTAATCAAAAGACGAGGGATAGAGGAAGCAAATCGGCCGGCCTGTTACATCGCCCAAGCGGCTGCTGACCGTATCGGCTGCCGTTGCAAGTTGTGCATAGGTGTAAGTGCCTTGTGTATCGCTCAACGCCTGCCTTTCGGCAAACTGCCGCAATCGGGAAAAAAATTGGAGGGGTTGCATATGGTGGTATTTTGGCTATGGTAGCTGCAAAACTATTTTGAGTTGCGTGTTCAGTCAAACAAAAGCACGCATCATTGTATTTTTGCCCACAATGGATGCGCCGAAAAATACGCCCGAGTTGCCGCCCGATTACTACCTGCATTATTTCCGCTATGTGCTGGATTTTGTCGGGCAGCGCTATGCCGATTTTGCCGATGAAGCAGCACGGCAGTTTGAGGCAACTTTTCGGGCACTTTCCTACGAGGCGCAGTGCCTCTATGTGCGGATAGCCAACCGAAAGCCCGTTTTTTTCCTGCCCGAAGACCTGCATTACCCCGAAATCGGCGACCTAGCGGCAGCACTGGAAGAATTGCACAAAAACAAGTTGATTGAGCGCGTCATGCCGCTTGCCATCGCCGATGAGTTGCTGCGTGCCGAGGCATTGGAAAGCCTGACCAAAGCACAATTGGAACAACTTTGCGCCACCCTTGACGAGCCGCCGCCGTTTGCGCCCAAAAAAGCCCGCAAAGCCGACTTGCTGAATTTTTTACACGGTTGGCAGGGCAATTTTCAGCCGCATTTTGAATTGATTTGGCAGATTTCGGAGCGGGAAGTTGCCTTCTGGAAGTTCCTGTTTTTCGGCAATCTGGAACAGGAAAATATGTCGCAATTTGTCATCCGCGACTTGGGCAATGCACAGTTTCATGATTGGGACGAAACGCAGCTTTCTGCGCTTGCACATTCCGCACAGGAAGCACAGGAGCATTTTGCTGTGCATTGGAACTACCGCTTTTTTAAGCGATTGGTGCAATACAGCGTTCCGCCGCAGGCTGTTTTTGAATGGTTTGATGCCTTGCCTAAGCCTTCGTTTTCATTTCCTGTTTTTGATAAATTTTGCTTGCGGCTTGGCGAGTGGTTAGAAAAAAACAAACTGCCCGATGAGGCGCTGGCAGTTTACCAATACACCGAAAAGCCGCCATCCCGCGAGCGTCGGGTGCGCATTCTGCACCGCCGTGGCGATACCGACGAGGCGCTGGCACTTTGCCTTGTAGTAGCAGAAAACCCGCAAACAGCCGATGAACAACTGTTTGCACAGGATTTTATCCGCCGACACACACAGGGCAAAGGCACTTTCCGCAAAACCGTAACGGAGCAGTTGCTCAATGCGCCTGCCATCACAGTAGATGCAGGGCACAAAAATTATGTGGAGGGCGGAGTTGTGCGCCATTATCTGGAACAGGGTTTCTGTGCTGTCCACAGCGAAAACTACGTGTGGCGCGGGCTCTTCGGGCTGATGTTGTGGGAGGTGATGTATGACAGTCCGCAGTTTGTTCACCACCCTTTGCAGCGCCACCCGACCGACTTGTTTCATACCGATTTTTACCGCCACAGGCAAGCTGCGATTCATACGCAACTCAACCGCTTTACCGACAGTGCTGCGGCATGGGCTTATGCGGAACAGGTTTATCGGCAGCAGGAAGGCATGGTCAATGCTTTTATCGGCTGGCACGAGGCTTTGTTGCCGTTGGCGGAATTGTACTTTTCCCGTATGAGCTGGGAGCAAATCCGCGAGGTACTGCTGCAAATTGCCCGCCACCCGAAGGAAAATGCACGCGGCTTCCCCGATTTAACGGTGTGGAGCGAAACCGACTTTTTCTTTGTGGAAGTCAAATCGGAAAATGACCAACTTTCGGCGCAGCAGTATTTCTGGCTGCAATATTTCAATCGGCTGCAAATTCCTGCGCAAATTTTGCGGGTTTGCTTTTCGGCATAGTCTAATTGACGGCTTTGTCGTACTTTTGTGGCTGTATTTCAATTTTTTACATTACCACACATCATTTTTTCGTAATTTTGCCTTATGGAACAAGCCTATAATATCCTTCTGTACTATTGCTATACGCAGATAGAAGACCCCGAAACTTTCAGGGACGAGCATCATGAATTGTGCTTGTCGCTCAATCTGCGCGGGCGCATCATTGTGGCTGCCGAAGGGCTGAACGGAACAGTTTCCGGCCTGAAAGCAGATACGGAACGCTACATGGAAGCAGTAAAGGCTGACCCCCGTTTTGCTCATATTGATTTCAAAGTTGAGCCTTACCACAAACATTCTTTTGCCAAGTTGCATGTGCGCGTAAAACCCGAAATTGTTCATTCCGATTTGCACCACATCAACCCGAATCAAAGAACAGGCATTCACCTTTCGCCTGCCGAGTTTAAAAAACTCAAAGATGCGGAAGATGTGGTGATTCTGGACGTTCGGTCAAACTACGAACACGCGGTAGGTAAGTTCAAAAATGCCGTTACGCTGGATATTGAAAACTTCCGCGATTTCCCGCAAAAAATCAGTGAGTTAGAGCAGTACAAAGGCAAGAAAATCATAACCTACTGCACGGGCGGCATCAAATGCGAGAAGGCAAGTGCCTTTTTGTTGGAACAAGGCTTTGAAAACGTGTATCAGTTGCACGGCGGCATTATCAAATACGCCATTGAGGAGGGCGGCGAAGACTTTGAAGGCAAATGCTACGTATTTGACGGGCGCGTGATAGCGGACGTGAATAAGGTAAATCCCAAAGTGATTTCTACCTGCTACGTTTGCGGCACAGCGTGCGACCGCATGGTCAATTGCGCCAATCCGGACTGCAACGTTCACGTACCGATTTGCGAAAAATGCGGTTGGGAAATGGAAGGTGCTTGTTCGGCAGAGTGCAAGTCGCACCCCAAAAAACGCCCTTACGACGGCACTGGATACTACGTGAAGGAGTCTAACGGGTACAACCCCTTCCTAAATGCCAAACGGGCTAAGAAAAACCAATCCGCTGCCAACTGCCTTACCGAAGAGGTCTGAAATCAGTTTTCATAAAGCAATGAATGCCATCCCATGATTTACGGGATGGCTTTTTGTTTGGGCATATGCGCTTTTAAATTTCTAAAAATCGGTCATCAGGTTGAAGAAAAAACCTCTGTCTCCTTCCCTGTTTAAAGCATACTCAAAACGCAGCACGGAGGTATTATACAGTACAAGGTCTAAACCTGCACCTGCACCTGCCAGCCATCGGTTGGTCAGCCGTTTGTTTTCCATGCTTACATAAGGATTATCCACATAGCCTGCATCGGCAAAAGTTTTCAGATAAACTGCTATCGGAATAGATTTGAACTGCTCCAATGGAATTACATCGCGCAGGAAGTGGTCATTGGCAAATACCCGCCAGCGCAGCGTATTTTTCCAGACACCATAGCGAGGCCCGTCAACTACGTATAAATCGTAGCCGCGCACGAAAGTACCACTGTAGCCAAAACCTCGCATTTCGGCAAAAGGCACACGCAGCGGAAAAATCAGTTGCCCGCGCAGGCTGGTTGATAAATAGAGAGGTTTGGCCAATTGCAGAAATCGGGCGTAAATAATTTTAAAGTCAAACAGATTCAAATCATCGGCAGCGCTTAATCCTTTTTGCAGTGCCGTAATTTGTAAATACCGGCCTTTCAGCGGATAGTTCGCCATATCGCGCAGGTCGCGGTTGAAAACGTAGGCAATCTCAAAATAGCGCTGTCGGTTAGCACCATTCAGGAAATACTCGGGGTTCAGGCGTACAATGGTATCGGCGATGTGGTGGTTGTGATAGCGCAACTCGAAAAAATGCGTATTGTAAAATTGGCTGCGTTTAAAAATGGCAATATCGGCCGTAAAGCGGCTGCGCAAAATTTCTTCCGAACGCACAAACACAAGTCGGTTATCGGCTGTGCCATAGGCCAGATTTTTATTGTTGTCATACAAAAACCGGAAATTCATACCGGTTGTCTGTTTTTTATCTAAATAAGGAATGTTGTATTCCAGTTCAAACTTGCGGGTAAATCCTAATTGAAAAGTCAGTTTCAAATCTTCATTTCTGCCTCGCACATTTTGCTGAGAGAATCGAATGCCATAAATCAGGCGGTCTAAATCGCGTCCGCGCTGTTGCCACCATTCATTAAAATTTCGGTCGGCAAGTTCTATGTAAGGGATGGGATACACATACCATTTTTCGGTTACAGTCACTATCAGGTCTATGGTATCGCCCGCTACGGGAAAATAAAATACTTCTGCCAGCACAAACAGATTGGTGTTGAATATTTTACTGGCCTCTTTTTGCAAGGTGGTCTGGATATTATGCTTAGCGATTTTATCGCCCGGTTTGTAGGCCAATTCCCGCAGGATAATGCGGTCAATAGTGCGTTTGTTGCAATCTACGAATACGTCTCTAATCAGGAAACTGTCTGAATCGGCTAAACTGTCGGTAACGGTTGGGTATCTTTCAAATGGGGGCAAACTACTGTCAGCCCAAAGTTGATGTACTCCCAAAAAACAACTTAAACCGACTGTTAATAGTAAAATAATGCGCCTCATCTGAATTTATGGACATACTCTGCACAAATTTGCATACTTTTATTTCCTTGCGGGGAAGAATTAAGAATAATTAACCCGCGGGTTTTGTGTTAATAATAGTGAAAAAAGAGAAGGCCATATGTTTCGCTCTAAGTTTATAATAGCTGTTGCTGCGATGGGCTTATCGTTAGCTGCTTGTGATACAAAGCCGTTAGAGCCGCTGAATCCGCAAGAAGGCACGGAATATTTTCCGCTGGAAAAAGGGCGATTTGTGTCCTATAATGTCAGGCAAACCAATTACAGGCTGAACCAACCGCCTGAGGTCATTACTTTTCAGTTAAAAGAAGTCATCAGCGAACCCTACATAACCCCTGCCGGCGAGCAGGCATGGCGCGTGGTTCGCTATCGCCGTGCCGACGGCAGACAAAATTGGGAAATTATTAACGTTTGGACGGCGCGAAAAACAGCGACCTTTGCCATGAGAACCGAAGAAAATATCCCTTATTTGCGTCTTGTTTTTCCTGTTCGGGTAGATAAAACATGGAACGGCAACCAGTACAATACGCTCAGCCGTGAAAATTACCGCATTACCGATATTGGCAGTCGCTATTTGGTAGACGGAAGACCATACAATGAAACCCTTACAGTTTTACAACGTAACGATTCTACGCTTGTGGGCAAAGACAAACGCATGGAAGTATATGCTCCTGATATCGGGCTTATTTACCGCATTTCAGAGCAGGTGGCCTACTGCCAAGACAGGACGCAAAACTGTGTCGGTCGGGCAATTATTGAAAGCGGCACCATTACAGAACAGCGCATTTTTGACAGCGGCATAGAGCGCAACTAACCAATATTATTCAGACATGAGAATTGCAGCCATAGATTTAGGAACCAATCAGTTTCATTTGCTGGTGGCAGAGCAAACTGCCGAAGGAAAGTTTGATATTTTAGCCAAAGAAGACCGTTTTGTACGGCTTGGCGAAGGAGGGATTAACGATTCCCTAATTGTTTCAGATGCCATTGAGCGCGCACTTGGCGCAATGCACGACTTTCAGGCAATCATCCGCCAACACGAGTGTCAAAAAGTAGGTGCAGTGGCTACAAGCGCCGTGCGAAATGCCAAAAACGGTGAAATGCTCATCAACCGCATTGCCGAAGCCACAGGTATTCAAGTAGAAGTGATTGACGGCAACCGCGAAGCCGAACTGATTTACGAAGGCATCCGCGCAACCGTTCCCATAGATGAACTCTCGCTGATTGCAGATATCGGCGGCGGCAGTGTAGAATTTGTGATTTGCAATGCCGAAAAAATCCTTTGGAAAGGAAGTTTTGAAATAGGTGCACAGCGTTTATTTTATCGCTTTCATACCATAGACCCTATTCCTGCCGAAAATGTAGTTGCATTGAACCAGTATCTCTCGCGCACGCTACAACCCCTTGCCGAAGCGATAGAACAATATCATCCGACTACGATTATCGGCTCGTCGGGCTCTTTTAGCACACTCTACAAACTGTATGCAGGTTTAGAGGGCATCGGCTACGAAAAAAATCGGCCTGAATACGAACTGCCCGTAGAAGGATATTACAGGGTACACAAGCAATTATTGCTGAAAAATCGGATGGAACGCAGCGAAATGCCGGGTATGAGGCCGGAAAGAAAAGACATGATTGTTACGGCTTCCTGTGTTGTTTATTTCCTTGTGCGTTTGTTACATTCAGAAAAAATACGGGTGGTTTCGGCTTCTCTTCGCGAGGGTTTGCTTGCCTCGCTTGCACACGAATAAAAAATTAAGATTTCCCGATTGTACAAAGCGGTTCACACAAAACATTACAAAAAATATCTGTACACAAATTGCAAAATGCACCTGAGGGAATTACAACTGCGCAATTTTAAAAATTACGAAGAAGCAATTTTTACTTTTTCACCCGGCATCAACGGAATTGTAGGAAAAAACGGAGCAGGAAAAACCAATTTGCTGGATGCCATTTATTATTTGTGCATGACCAAAAGTGCATTTCAAAATACAGACCAAGCCAATTGGAGATTCGGCGAAACTTTTTTTACGATAGAAGGCACAATAGAGCACGGCGATGTTCCCGTACATCTGCATCTGAGTTTCAGCCGCGAGCGCGGTAAAGTTTTAAAACTCAATAAAAAAGCATATACCAAAATCAGTGAGCACGTGGGCAAATTCCCCTGCGTGCTCATCACCCCCAACGACAGCGACCTTGTGCGCGAGGGCAGCGAACTGCGCCGCCGCTTTTTTGATACAATCCTCTGCCAACTCAACAAGGTTTATTTGGAGCAACTGATGCGCTACAACAGGCTGCTGCAACAGCGCAACAGCTTGCTCAAACAAATTGCCGAGCGGCGGCAAGACGTTTCCATGCTGGAAATTTACGATGAGCAATTGGCCTCGCCTGCGCACTTCATTGCAGAGGAACGCGCCAAGTTTACCGAAAAATTTTTGCCTGTTTTTCTGGAAAATTACCGGCTCATCAGCCGTTCCAATGAAGTTGTTTCTTTAACATATCAGTCGGCATTGAATGAAACTTTATCTTTTGTGGCACTGATGCAACAAAATCAGTCCAAAGATTTAGCCTTACAATACACTTCACAAGGTATCCATCGCGATGATTTTATTTTTGAAATCAACGGCAATCCGCTGAAGAAATTTGCTTCGCAGGGGCAACAAAAATCTTATACCGTTGCTTTGCGACTGGCACAATTTGAAATTTTAACGCAACAATCAGGTGTCAAGCCGTTACTCTTGTTAGATGATATTTTTGATAAGTTGGATGATGAGCGAATTACACAACTGATGTTGCTCATGTCGGGCGGAAGGTTTGGGCAGGTGTTCATCACCGATGCACGCCCCGAACGCACCGAAAAACTGTTTTACAACGACGGCATTCCGATTCACATGATTCGGATATAAATTCAGATGATGTACCCGAATTAAAAATCCGACAGGTACAGCCAACCTGTCGGATTTGTTTTATTGTTGAATTTGTAAAATCCGTATTTTGAGAAATTAAAATTAAAGCAGTGTATAAGCAACTTTTCTTGAACCTTCTACTTTTTCAGAGGCAACTTTGTTTTGTTTTTTCATTTCCGACAGAACGCGGTACACATTGGTGCCTACTTTTTGTGCATAGCTTTCGTCCAATCCTTGGCTTTCTATGATTTTATTTTGAATATCGGCTATTTCCAGCGATGCGCCCGCAGCTTCTTGCAGGGCTTTCAATACCAAACCTTCATAATCCAATTTGAGATAGCTGCTTGCTTTGCGCTTGCCCGCTGCCGAGGCAGCCTTAGGGCCGCGTTTTTTGCCGCCTTTTTCTGCCGTTTCAGGCTTTTTTTTCAGTTCGCTGTTGAGTTCACTGATTTCTGCATCAATTTCTTTAATCTGACTTTGCAGCGCCTTGATTTGCTCTTGAAGTTTAGCTTTTTTTTCTTCGTAGGCTTTTATGATAACCGGATACATTTCCGGCGTAATGGTGATGGTTTTCATAAATTCACACGTTTAAATTTTGGGGATAATATGCAATATTAAAAATTAAAACCGAATTGCGAAAAAAATGTTATGAATACTGAAACCCGTTTTTAAAAATCATGCGATTTGTTATTTGTACGGATGTGAGTGCCGACCTGCAAAAAGTTTGGGCAAACTTTAATGAAAATCTTTTTCAGGCACTTGCGCCGCCTTTTCCGCCCATTAATTTATTGCGATTTGACGGCTCTCTGAAAAATGATGAAGTACATCTGGAACTTAATTTTTTACTTTTCAAACAAGTTTGGATTAGCAAAATTACCGAGCAGGCAGCCAAAGAAAATGAAATCTATTTTGTGGATGAAGGAATCAAACTGCCTTTTTTTCTGGGCTATTGGCGGCACAAACATTTAATGCAGGCACTGCCCGAGGGCGGCACGCGTATTACGGATGACATCACGTTTGAAGCACCCGTCAAAGCGTTGAGTTGGCTGCTGTTCCCTGCCCTGTATTTGCAGTTTTTGTATCGGAAGCCTGTTTACAAACGGTATTTCAAATAGATTGGCATCAATAAAATGAAAACCCGACAAGTTCAGCAGACCTGTCGGGTTTTTTCGGTTACACGCCGATTACAATATGCGCTAATTCACTTTTGTATAAACGGTTTCTTTTTCGTAGAAGAAACTCAACTTGTCGTTTTCCTGAATGAAATTGCGCAGTGCTGCCGAATTATCAAACTTTTCGCGCACATTTTCGGTAACGGGCAGCAGTGTAATTTTATTGCCGTTGGCAGATTGCAATTTAAAAATCAGAAAATCTGCATTAGGTACGGGGTTGGTTCCTTGGCGCGTCATTTTTACGTTGAGAAAAGTCAAATCGCCGATGGTTGAAGTATGCGCCACATAGGTTTTGCGCTCTACTGCACCTTCTATTTTGTGTGTATGTTCCACAATTTGATAGATATTTTCATCAGCTTTTGAAATTTCATAAAAATCTTTTCCCGCAACATCTACCTTCCATTTGCCGAGCCATTCTTCTTTTACCGGCTGGTTGGGTTCATCCACCGGCACGGGCGATTGGTAAGGGCAGGCGGTGCAAAAAAACAAAAGGGCGAGTAAACCAAACAAACTGAACTTTTTCATGGTCGTTATTAAAATTTAGTTATAGTGAAAAGTGCAATTGCCAAGCCAAAATTATTTGTTTTTGGCGTGGTAATACAAAGTTGAACAATTTTCGGGGCGCAGCACCTGTTGTGCTACTTGGCGGATATCGGCGGCAGTAACTGCCTGAATTTTATCCGCCTCTTGGTTAATCAGGTCAGGGTTGCCCAGAACGGCAGCATAAGCCAGTCCCATGGCGCGGTTCAGCACTTCCATTTCACCGAAAATAAGTGTAGATTCTGCCTGATTTTTCACTTTTTGCAGCTCACTTTCGGCAAGCAAATCCGCTTGGACTTCGGCTATTACTTCGCCAATGGCTTGGTCTGCCTCTTCCAAACTCACGCCTTGTGCGGGTTTAGCCGAAACGGTGAACAGCCCGTTGTCTATGCTACCCAAAATGCTGGCACTTACCGAAGTGAGCATGCGCCGTTCTTCCACTAATTTGTGGTACAGCCTTGAAGATTTGCTGCGCCCCAGCACGTCGCTCAACAGGTCGGTGGCGTAGTATTCGGGTGCGAGGCGGTCGCACATGTGCCACACTTTGTAGAGCGCACTTACGGGCACATCTGCCTCTACGTGTTCGCTGCGGGCTTCGGTCTGTTGTGGTTCGCGGGGCAACTGCCGCTTGGGAACATCGCCCGCGGGAATAGGGCTGAACCACTTGTCGGCAAGGCGCTTCACCTGTTCGGTTGTGGTATTGCCCGCTACGACCAGAATGGCATTGTTGGGGCGGTAGTATTTGAAGAAAAATTCCTTTACATCGTCCATCGTAGCGTTTTCTATGTGGGAAATATCCTTCCCGATAGTTGCCCATTGGTAGGGGTGCACCTTGTATGCCATCGGACGCAGCCGCAGCCAAACATCGCCGTAGGGTTGGTTCAGGTAGCGCTGTTTATATTCTTCAATCACCACTTTGCGCTGCACTTCCAATACTTCGGGGTTGAAACTGAGCGACAACATGCGGTCAGACTCTAACCAAAAGCCCGTTTCAATGTTTTGCGCCGGCAGCGTGAGGTAATAGTTGGTAATATCGGCGCTGGTGAAGGCGTTGTTTTCGCCGCCTACCCTTTGCAGCGGTTCATCGTATTGCGGAATGTTGGCAGAGCCGCCAAACATGAGGTGCTCAAACAGGTGCGCAAATCCGGTTTTGTCGGGGCGTTCATCCCGCGAGCCGACATCGTACAACAGGTTCAGCGCTACCGTCGGAACAAAGTGGTCTTCGTGCACAAACACCCGCAGACCATTGTCTAATACAAATGAGTTGTAGTGAATCATATACAAAGTTAAGCAATGCCGTGCCTACGACATCTAAATCTAACAACGTTTTGATACTGATGCAACCAGTGTTCACGCGTATTAGCCGTCAAAATCCGCGTACTTAATTAAGCCGTCTAAATCACAAGTATGTAAAGTCCGCCTACAGGGCTTTCAGCCGCTGACGGGGATGATAATCCAGCGATCTTTAGACCCTGACAGTAGTTAAAAAACAATGTTCATTTTGCTCACTTACCCATTGCTTTTGAATTTGCTTATGCGTTGAACGCCGCCACAAATTTCCCCGCAAAACTTATAGCTTTTTCCAACCGCTTTCCATAAATTTGTTATGTATGCATACTATTTTGGAAAAACGGGAAAATTATGGCTAAACACTATGCAAGTATCCGCAATGCGAAGTTCTTGACGCATGAGGTACACGACTTATCCGCGCTGACCAAGCACGAATATTTTGCACATCACGACCGCGAGTCTTTTGATATGATGATAGATGCTGCCTTCCAATTGGCAGACACGCATCTGTTCCCCTACTTCGCTGATATGGACAGGAACGAACCCGAGTTGAAAGACGGCGTAGTGAAGGTGCACCCCCAAGTGAAAAACATTATTCGCGCAATGGCAGAGGGCGGCTGGATTAATGCCACCGTTCCTTTGGAACAAGGCGGTATGCAGTTGCCCGAATCTATCAACGCGCTGGGGCAGTTTATTTTTCAGGCTGCCAATAACAGCGCCATGCCGTTTACGGGGCTGACTGCGGGCGCTGCCAACCTCATCCGCACCTTTGGCAACGACTTCCTGAAACAGACCTACATGGAACGCATGTATTCGGGCGAGTGGCAGGGCACAATGGCACTCACCGAACCACAGGCAGGCAGTTCTCTTTCCGATATTGTAACCACTGCCGAACCTGCCGAAGACGGCATGTACAAAATCAAAGGACAGAAAATTTTCATTTCCGCAGGCGATTTGGACGCGGTGGATAACGTCGTGCACCTGCTGCTGGCACGCATCAAAGGCGCACCTGCGGGAACGAAGGGCATTTCGCTGTTCGTTGTGCCCAAAAAGCGCGTAGTAAACGGCACATTGGTTGATAACGACGTACTGCCCGCAGGCGTTTACCACAAAATGGGGCAAAAAGCCACGCCTGCCATGCACCTGATGATGGGTGAAAACGACAACTGCTACGGCTACCTTGTTGGCGAACCCAACAAAGGGCTTTCCTACATGTTCCAAATGATGAACGAAGCCCGCATTTTGGTAGGCATTACAGCCGCTGCCATTGCTTCGGCGGCTTATCATGCCTCGTTGGAATATGCCAAAGAGCGCCCGCAGGGTCGGCGTTTGAACGAAAAGAACCCGCTCAATCCGCCGACGCTGATTATCAATCACCCCGACGTGAAGCGGTTGCTGTTGTTCCAAAAGGCTGTGGTGGAAGGTTCGCTCAGTTTGCTGTTAGAAACAGCTAAATATGCCGATTTGGCGCACATTACCCAAGGCGAAGAAAAGGAAAATAACCTGCTCATGCTGGAACTGCTCACCCCAATTGCCAAAACCTATCCTTCCGAGGCAGGTATTGCATCGGTAAGCGCAGGTTTGCAGTGTTTGGGCGGTTACGGTTTCTGTAAAGACTTCCCCTTAGAGCAACTCTACCGCGACATTCGCATCACGGCAATTTACGAAGGCACAACTGCCATTCAGTCGCTGGACTTGCTGGGGCGCAAACTGACCATGCAAAACGGCAAAGCGGGCGTACTCTACATGCAAACCGTTGCCAAAACCGTTCAGGAAGCTGCTACTTACGACGCGCTGAAAAAATATGCAGGCATTATGGAAAGCCAGATGCGCAACCTGCAAAAAGTTACCGCCCACCTGATGGGGCTTGCCCAAAAAGGCGATGCCGAACTGTTCCTTGCCGATGCGACGCTCTACATGGAACTGTTCAGCCTCAACGCCATTGCTTGGCAGTGGCTTAAACAAGGCATTGCAGCCCACAAAGCATTAGTTGTAGGCGGATTGAGCGAAGACGAAACCGCCTTCTACGAAAGCAAATTGCAGGCGATGAAGTACTTCTTCCACTACGAAATCCCGAAAGCGCAAGGACTCAGCACCCGCCTGACCGACAGCGAAATCATCACCATTGCGCAGGATAAGGAAGTGCTGGTGTAATTCGCTGATTTAGCCGACAGGCATAGGTTTTCAGGAAAAACTTCCGGAAAGCCTATGCCTGTTTTTTATCGGAAGCAGAGGTGATGCCATGTACTATTGAGGTTCTGCACCAAAACTTGCAGCCAATGTTGTTATTTGCTGCACGATGGTTTGCTGTTGGGATGTTAAGTGTCTGATGAGCCTATGCAGGGCTTCTTTTACAAATGGCGTTTGTTTGGCTTTTGTCTGCTGTTGAAAACTTTTTATCATGGCGTGGCAATCATGCCATTTGCCTAATAGTTCTTGCAGTTCGGCAATTTTCTCTGGCTGCCATGGGGCGGTTGTAAAACCCGTACAGGCAGTAAGGTAGTTGTGGACTTTCAGTTGCTTTCTGACTTCGTGCCAATCGGCGGCTTTTTCCTGCAGGTGCTTGATTTTTTGCAACAACTTGTGGCTTTTGCGCTGCATCCACTCTTTGACTCTCTTTTTGTCCAATTGTGCCAAACAGGCAGAGAGTTTGTGTGCCAGCTGCCCAATGCGGTGCAGCACGTTGTCATTGATAAGTTGCCGAAATTCAGCTTTTTGAGCAGTTTCCGTTTCTTCCAACTGCAACAACAGCAACGTTGCCCCGTCGTCTTCGGGTAAGACAGATTGAATAAATGCGGATTCTATTTGCTTTTCGCGGATGACGCCTGCACTTTTGAAAACTTGGCGCAAGGGGTGGCGATATTTTTTGGACGGCAGGCAGTTGGGGTTCAACTTTCCGACAAGCACCATTACAGCTCTGATTTTTTTGATTTCTACCCGCAGCAAATGAAAGGTCTCCGGCTCAAACTCCGGCGGCGGCAACTGCAAAATTGCCATGAGTTTTTCTTTGCGTTGTTCCATATAGGCAACCGCTTTTTTCATACGTCGCCGTGGGGTTGGTGTGTTTCGTAAATTTACGCATTCATCTCAAATATTTGCACCCCGTCGGGCAGCAGGAGGATGACCCACCGCCCGTTCATCACAAAAAACACATCCTCGGCAAAGCCTTTTGCTTGCTGGGCAAGGGTTGCCTGTGCTATCGTTTTACCCGTTGTCGCTTCACAAGCCAGCCATTGCAGCCCTTTAGCCGTATCGCAGGCAAAAAGCATGTAGCGGTCGTTTTCCAAATAGTGAACGGATGAAAGCGGTTTTTCGCCCATTAGCCCTTTTAAATAATCAGCAATCACCTCAAAATGAGGTGATTGCTTGTCATAAATAGCGGGCGTACTAATCTTTTGGGTTGATATGTTTTCTTTGTTGTCAGCGTCAGGCTGCCATGTCTGCCCTGTATTTGGGTCAAGGCGGCGGCGCACAATTTCGCCCTGTTCTATCCTGTACGTATGCAAGGTGCGGTCGGTAACTTCGGTCAGGTAGTCGTCGGGTTGTTGCCAGCACAGCGATGCGGTTGCCATTTCCCAAGCCCAAATGCCGCGCGGGTCAGGGTAGCGGTTGCCTTGTTGTTGATACAATAACAACAAATCCGAAGTCAAACCTGCCAAGTGATAAGTCAGCGGCTGTTCGGACGGTTGCCAATCGTCTATCAGTAAACTGCCATCGCTGAGATTTAGTACGCTGAATGCCACGCCATCGGGTTTGCGAAACTCCATCGCCAGCAAATCGGGCATATTTTCAGGGTTGCAAGCGATGCGAAACAGGCGCATTTCCGGATAGCGGTATTCCAAATATTCGGTCATGTGCAAAAGTAGTATTCTTAACGACTGAAATTTTTACCGCAAAGTACGCCGAGTGAAAGTTGTTATTCACCTTACCTGCCGAAAACCACGCCGAAACTAACGGGGGTCAGCTCGGGACCTCTGCCTGCTGCAAAAAGCGTGCTTAGGTCGTAATTGAGAAAAGTGCGCAAGCCCAGCACTTCTGCCTCTGCCCGCAGCCCGTAGCGCCATTGGTTCAGCCCGTAACCGCCATGCTCACGCGGACGGAATTTCTGACCGTTGAGCGTGTAAACTTGCCGCGTATAACTGTCTAACCGATAGCCGACGTAGCCGCCTACGGCAATGGCATTTTTATGAGTGCCAATGTCAATCATGAAAGGAACGTTCAGGTGCGCTACGGTGAGTTTGCCTTTGCGCAAGGGCTGTGCGGCAGGTTCAAAAACCGCACCCTGCGGCGTATTTTGCAGCGTTACGTCGCCGTCAAACATGAAATTGTGCCAAGAAACATTCGCTCCCGTAATGAGGCGCACTCTTTTGGTGAGGCGAGCATTAAAACTTCCGCCCAATGCCACATAGCGCGAACCTATGGGGCTTAAATCGTAGGGCATGCCGTTGGGTATGCTGCCGTTTTGCAGGTAGTTGTTCAACCCTAATTCCAAATCCACATCGCCGTAGATGCGTTGGAAAGGCTTTTCGCGCTTTGGTTTTTTATCGGGCTGTTGTTCCGATGCGGGCTTTTCGGTTTGTACCGAAAACGAAACGTTGTCCAGCGTAAAAGTCGTGTCGCGGCTGACCGAATCCATTACGGCAATTTTTTGCAGCAAGCTGTTGATATCCAGCGTTTTGAGCTTTTCGCGGTCAGCTTTATCGGCAATGAACAGCACGATTTTACTCTTGCCGTACTTAATAACGACGGTATCGTCTTTGATTTCGTCATGAAGTTTCCCCGCCGTAAAAGCATGAGCGGGCAGGCTGCCTAACAGCAAAAATGGAAGCAGCCAGAAGAGATGTGATAAAGTTTTCATACGTTGCTACTCTTGTGTTTTGCGCTTGTTTTTCTTTTTGAAAAGGCTGTCGGTCGGGATGCCGAATATGCGCGTTTCCACACGCGGTTCTGCGGTGTCTTTCACCGTCGGCTTGCCGTTGAGCCGCTTCCAGAGGCGTTTCAGGTGGCTTTCTTCTACCGCTTCAGCAGCAGGTGCATCGGCGGATGGGCTGCCTTTGGCTGATGATTCATTGCCTAACCTGATGAATACTTCCAACGGCAATTGTTCCTCTTGGGTAGCCGTTTCCTTTGGCTCAATGGCAGGCTGCAACGGCTCAACTGTTTGTTCCTGACGGTTTGCCATTGTCTCTGCCTGTTGTTTACCGGTATGAACAGGCGGTGCAATGGTTGGTTGCTGTTGCCTTCTGTCAGGGATTGCGGCTGTTATACCTGCCGATTGCGCTTGCGGCACTTCCTCCTTTGCCTTTTCACGGGTAAGATGCGGAAGCACTTGGGAAGGTTGCTTCGCGTTTTCAAATTTTTCTGCGGAAACTTCTGTCGCTGTCGGGCTGCTTTCTGCCGATGCGTTGTCGGTGCGTGTGATGTACCAATAGCCGCTACCCGTTGCCATTGCTGCCACCAATGCCGCCGCTGCCGTCCACCAAATCCAGCCTCTGCGCTTGTCGCCGTTTTGGTTCAAGCGTGCCATTTCCGCCTGCCATTTTTGATGTGCCGAAGCCGAAGCCTCTGCCTCATAGTTGGCAAGTGCCTTGCGGAACAGTTCATCTACCGCGTTTTTGTCGTTGAAATCGGGCGTGGTTTTCATGATACTTTCGGGCTTGACAGGGTTACGGTATTTTCAAGGGCGGCAATTCGCGCTTTGAGCATGTTGCGGGCACGGTTCAGTTGCGACTTTGAGGTGCTTTCCGAAATGCCCAACATATCGGCAATTTCCTGATGGCTGTAACCTTCAATGGCATAGAGGTTAAAAACCGTTCGGTAGCCTGCGGGCAGTTGCTGCACCAGTGCGAGCAGTTCTTCGGTGTGCAGGGCTGCATCGGCTTGGCTGTCCGACTCATGGTAGCCGTCTGCCTCTTCTATGTCGGTTTGGTGTTTGCCTGCCTTTTTTCTGAGCATTGCCAGCGCTTCATTGACCACAATTTGACGCACCCAGCCTTCAAAACTGCCCTGATGGTTAAAGGTATGCAAATGCCGAAAAACTTTCACCATACCCGCAATCATGGCATCTTCGGCTTCGTGGCGGTCGGGCAAATAGCGCAGACAAACGCCCAGCATACGGCTGCTGAATCGCTTGTAGAGCCATTCTTGCGCAGCTTGCTTGCCTTTGAGGCAGTCTGCTATGGCTGTTTGTTCGTCGTATTTTTTGGCAGAGCCAAACATCGGTCGGTCGGTTTCCGACGATAAGATGTAAAAGGCGGCGGAAAGGTTGCTTGCAAGGGCGGAAAAACTTTGCCTCGGCACAAAACTGTAACCAACTCAAAATAACTCTGTTTTTGCCGCTTCGTCTGCCATTTCCTCAGAGGCTTTGTCGCCAAGGTAAGACTTGATGGCAAAGTGCATGATGTACAGCAAAGGAATCATGATAAGGGCAATGGCAAATTTGTAGATGTAGTTGATGATGCCGACGGAAACCACTTGCTCAAACGTCCATCGTGGGTTGCCGAATACGTAGAACGCAATGCCCAATACGATGAAACTGTCAATCAGTTGGCTTACCAAGGTTGAGCCTGTTGCCCGCAGCCAGATGATGCGGCTGCCCGTCAGGCGGCGAATCCACTGGAACGTAACGGCATCCAGCAACTGCCCGACCAAAAACGCCACCAATGAACCGATGATAATGCCCAAACTTTGCAGAAAAATGCGGTTGAAGGCTTCGTCAATATTCAGTGGGTTGCCTGCGCTGTCGGTGCTGTTGATGCTCAACCAAAAATCGGCGGGGGTAAGTTGCGTAGCGGCGTAAATCATCAGAAACGCATAGCTGATAAAGGCTGCGGTGAGCAGGGAAATTTTGCGCACACCTGCCTTGCCGAAGTATTCGTTGATAATATCGCTGGTGATGAACACCACAGGCCACAACACCACACCTGCCGTCAAATTAAAATCCAGCACAAAATCGCCTAAAAGAGGGATTTGCGCAGGTGGAAAATCCAAGGTTTTTTCCAGCGAAAAAATTTTGGTGCCTACCATTTCGGCAACCAAGGCGTTGGTCAAAAAAAGTCCGCTGAGGACAAAAAACAGGGTGTTTTTCTTCTGTTGCAGTTGGGTCATAGCCTAATTCCATGAGAAACCCGACGGGTTTTCAAAATCCGTCGGGTTATGTAAAATCTGTATTTTGCTGCTGCCTATTGCGCTACGGCAATGCAGGAAATTTCCACGCCTACGTCTTTGGGCAGGCGGGCTACCTGTACCGTTTCGCGGGCAGGGAAATGTGAAGTAAAATATTGCCCGTAGATATTGTTCACGGTAGCAAAGTCGTTCATGTCGCGCAGGAAGATGGTACACTTCACCACGTTGCGGAAGCCCATACCTGCTTCGTGCAAAATGAACTCTAAATTGCGCATCACCTGATGGGTTTCAGAGGCAATGTCTTCTGTTACCATTTCGCCTGTTTCGCGATTGATGGCTATTTGACCTGACACATAAAGCGTATTGCCTGCGCGCACTGCCTGATTGTAAGGCCCGATAGGTTCAGGGGCGCGGTCGCTGTTGATGATTTGATGCATGGCTGTTGATTGGTTTTTGGTTGCCAAAGATAAAGTATCGGATGAGATTTTTACTGTTTCGGCGGGCTGACGGTGGTCTAAGTTGAACATCAGGTATAGAAGTACGCCCAAAACGACCAGCAGCATAAAAGCAGAAATAAAAAGCAGGTTGGTTTTATTCATTGTTTTCTCTGTCAGAATTGTTTCGCGCGCGCTCATCGTAAGGGAAGCCTTCAGCAAGGAAGCGATAGCGGTCAAAAATAGCACGAACGGGACGTTTCAGCATTTTTTCGCTGGCAAAAAGTGCATTGCCAAAGATACCCGAAGCGTAACCTTGCCAAACGGTGCGCTGTTGTTTGCCGTCAAAAAACAGGATAAGCAGGGTGCCTTGCCGCAGGTTGTACTTAATGGGGTCGTATTTTTCCTTTTCGTCTTCGTAGCGCACCCATTCTTCAATATCGGGTTGGTTGAAGCCCGTAAAACGCAAGTCGTCAAAGAAGATGCGGTAAGAAACCAGCAGGTCGGGTTTTTTATCGGTTTGTTTGTAGCCAATTAAGCCCATGCGAAAGCGGATTTCATCTTCAATAATGCGGCTTTGCGGGTCGTCTTCCAATCGGTTGGGGTTCATATCTTTCACAAAGTCAAAAGACTTGTACTTTTTGAATTTACCATGATAGCTGTAGTCAGACTCTACTTTGAGTTTTTGCGAAGTAGAGCAATTGGTAAAGGAGAGCGCAACTGTCATCAGCACGGCAGCGCAGGTAAAAGTTCGGAAAAGATTCATCAATCGCTGCATACGTTTCAGGATAGATTGGATGGGAAAAACAGGAAAGACGTTTGTTGTTGAAAGAAACAGATTGGCATAAGCCTTTGATAATCATAAAACTAAGTGAAAAAAGTTTGCTTTGCAAAAAAATAAATAAGGAATGTGTCATTCGTTTTTGTTGCAAACAGGATGACTTCATGTGGCAGTAAACCGATGTTTTGAGCAGACCCTGCCGGTGCAATTCGGATGGTTAGCAAAAAATACGGCAAAAGTTAAGCAGTTCGGCAACTGAAAGCGCACGACATAAGCATGCCAATTGCGACAGATAGCACAGATGAACGCGGCTAAGATGTTTTGGGCAGAGAAAAACGAAATTCTGCATCCGAATTTTTTCAATTAAAAAAGGCCATCGTTTGAAAGATGACCTTTTTAAGTTGAGCGAATTGGGGTTAAACTATTTCCGATGTATTCATTTTGTTACTTTTTCTAATAAGCGCGGCCATGGGTGGAGAAAGCAGGCGCAACTTGCGCTTGGCGCCATCGGTCAGGTATTGCACTTGCTCGGTGAGCATTGAGTTGGCAACAGTTAGCTTACCTGTACCAAGGTTAGATACTGTTCCTAAAACAGCCAGCGAGGTTCCGTAAATCCCTCCGTTCATATACGCATAAATCAGTGCGGCTATCATAAGCAGCGTAGGTAAATACGCCATCACATGATTAACCGATACATGCAAAAATACATTGTAAACAATCTGTCGTGCGGGACGATTGAGCAAATACTCCATGTAGCGTTTGGCTGCTGTTTGGTAAATTTTCTCCAAACTGCCCGCTATATAACCTGCGGCAATAGCTATCCACCAAAGGCGCGCCAACTGGCCGGCGGTATATTCTCTGCCGTTTTTCACCCAGTTGGCAGGGAAGACGGTTTCAACCAGCCATTGTGCCAGCAGCATGAGTAATAAGGCCGCTGCAAGGCCTGCCGCCAATGTGAGCAAACCTTGACGGTTGCTGCGATTATCGGTCAGGTATGCCGGTAAAAGCGCAATACAAACACTGCCAATGCCATAAATCAATGGTACAAAAACAGGTGCATATGCAAGGCGTGTTGTTTGAAAGGCGCTGACGTTTATGAGTGTGATTCCCAGAAAAGCGGCTGCCACTACTGCGGCGGCAAAAATGTGGATGTATTCCTGCTCAATGGCGAAGTGAGGCTTTACATTGGCTGAACGGTGTTCCAGAAGCAAATTAGCCAGCAACCACGTAACCGAAGTACCTGCTGCAAAGCCCAAAGAGGCATAAGCAAAAGAGGTAAAAACCGAATCTTCACCGGTTGCGGTAAGGAATTGCCATACGACGGCAAGCGTAAAACCAAGTGAAGCCAGTAAAGGAGTACCTAACGATACGATAGGACGCGGGATAAAAAGCAACTGCCACCATTTTTGAACAGTAACAGACGTTGGCAGCATCCGCGTGAAAACGACAACCAAAAGTGCTTGTGTTAAACCGATAACCACTGCCCGTTGAATGGCCGAAAGAGCGATTTCAAAATACAAAATACTGAAAGCAGCAGCGGTAAGGATGAAAAGAGGGGCAAAATTGCGTTGAATGATGTACTTAAAACTACAACTGGGTAACATGAAGGTTTTGTTTGGTACAACCATGCAGCGGGTACAGACCATAGACTGTAACCCGAAGGCTGAGGGCTTTCCTCAACAAAGCCAACTAATTGTTTGTCAGTTAGTTAAGCTTTCCTTGTTTAACTGCACCAGACAAGAAAATCATCTTTTGCAGAAAAACATAACTGCAAAGCTAATAGTTTTTCCCCCATTTCCAAATTTATCGGCCTGAAAACAGCATATAAACAAAATGCCCGCTCGCAAAAAGCAAGCGGACACATGAAAAAAATCGGGTTTGAAAAGTCAGTAAAAATCGGGTTATCTTATTAAGCGGGTTAGAATGATGAGCAGAAGTAAAATTAAATTCACCGATGAACGGGTTGGTTAAGCCGCCAAGTATTCTGCTGCCACACCGTTTTTCTCCATCGCGCGGCGTAGGTTCAGCAACGCATAACGCATACGTCCCAGTGCGGTATTGATGCTTACGTTGGTAACATCGGCAATTTCCTGAAAACTCATTTTCATGTAATGACGCATCATCAGCACTTCTTTCTGATTTTCAGGCAGCAGATGAATATAGCTTTTCAGTTGGCGGAATGTCTCGGACTGAATCTGAGTAGTTTCAATAGAGGCTTCTGACAGTTCAATGGTATTGTAAAGTGCAGAACCTTCTTTAATGCGCATATTAGGATAACGCTTTTGCTTGCGGAAAAAGTCAATTGCCATATTGCGGGCAATGCGCGCAATCCAAGGTAAAAACTTGCCCTCGTCATTATAGCGGTCAGAGCGAATAGTGTCCAGCGCTTTAATCATGGTTTCCTGTAGCAGGTCTTCGGCTGTTTCCGCGTCTTTCACGATGTTGTAGATAACGGCAAGCAAACGCTGACGATGACGGCTGAAAAGTAGGTTAAAGGCGTTCTCGTTGCCGTTGCGGAAACTAACTACTAATTCGCTGTCATTGGCGGAGGTGAGGGCTACAGTTTTCATGGCGCTTCAAAGTTTAGTATTGATTTGAATTTGTCTTCGGTGAAATGTTTGATTTCTTAGACAAAGGTAGTAATACAATCGATAAAACCAAAGTCGCCGATAAAAATTTACCGATTGCCGAAAGACTTATTTGGCGCTTCGCCAATACTTTGTTACTGTATGTAATTGATAATTAAGGTATTATATTTAAAATTATAACGCGTTTCATGTAAGTTTTGTGTAAGTAAATCTATTGTATTAATTGCTTGTTTTTAACATTTTTTAACTATTTGTTGGCTGATTGCTTGATTTTTTTCGGTGAAAAAACAAAAAAGCACCCCTGTTCAGCGGGTGCTTTTTTGTTTTCGTCGATGAAAATATATTATTCGTCGATGGTTTTGGGTGCTTCTTCGGCTAAAAATAAATCCGGTTCGTGCTTGGACAGAATATTGAACCAAGTGATGAGCTTTTTAATATCGGAAGCATAAACCTTTTCACGGTCAAAGTCCGGCAGAATTTCAGCCAGAAAAGCCGTCAGTTCTTGCGCAGGAGCATTTGGCGAAGGGATTTCGCCCTGCCATTGATGCATGGAACGGAACACATCGGCCAGTGGCACGCTGCCCTCCGCATTGTAAGCATAAATGGCTACTTCTTTCAATACGGAAACTCGGCTGTTCATACCAACGGCAAAGCGTGTACGCTTCTCATCAATGCTTTCCAGAATAACTCCTGTACGTGTCGGTTTAATTACGCGATAGAGGCCGGGCTTTCCTGCCACGGCTGCAATATTGGTCAGATTCATGGTGTTGATTTTTGCTTGAAATAAGGCAGCACGTAAATGAGCAGGCTGCTATTTATTTTGTTTCGATAATTGATTCAATGACTCGATGTAGGACAGAATCTCCTCGCGCCCCTGCCCCGTTTCGGAAGAACTGATAAATAAGGGCGGCATTTCTGCCCAATATTGTAGGGTAAGTTCGGTATAGTGCGCCACAGCTTTGGCTGCTGCAGTCTTTGATAGCTTATCGGCTTTGGTGAAAATCATGGCAAACGGCAGTTGTTGCTCCAACATCCAACCCATAAAATCCATGTCATTGGTTTGCGGCTCGTGCCGAATGTCAATCAGTACAAACGTGCAAACCAGATTGCTGCGCTGTTGCAGGTATTTTTCAATCATTGCAGAAAAGCGCACACGACTGGCTTGGCTCACTTTGGCATAGCCGTAACCGGGCAAATCGACCAAATACCAGTTATCGTTAATGATAAAATGATTGATGACCTGCGTTTTGCCGGGTGTGGCTGAGGTTTTTGCCAGCCCTTTGCGGGCAGTCAGCATGTTAATGAGTGATGACTTGCCTACGTTAGACCTGCCAATAAAAGCGTATTCGGGCAAATGCCCTGACGGACACTTGGCTACTTCCGAATTGCTGCTGACGAATTTGGCACTGTGAATTTGCACGGCGCAAAGTTAGGACATTCTGCCGTATGTGCTATCGTCCGGTAAACTTTGCCTCGCGCTTCTCTAAGAATGCCTGTGTGCCTTCTTTGAAATCGTGCGTTTGGCAGCAGGCAGCAAAGGCTTCGGCCTCCACTTCGTAGCCGTCTATGGGCAGAAAGGCAGCATCGGCAGCGCGGATGGTTTGTGCAACGGCTACGGGGCCTTTCTTCATAATTTTATGCAGAATTTCACGGCTTTTTTCCAAAAGGGCTTCCTGTGAGGCGGTTACATGGTTCACTAAACCCAATTGCAGGGCTTCGGCTGCGCTAATCATATCGGCAGTGAGCATGAGTTCAAGTGCTTTGCCGCGGCCGATTAAACGACTGAGGCGCTGCGTACCGCCGTAGCCCGGGATAATGCCTAAGTTTACCTCCGGCTGGCCGAATTTGGCATTTTCAACGGCTACGCGCATGTGGCAAGCCATCGCAAGCTCGCAACCGCCACCCAATGCAAAACCATTTACTGCTGCAATAACAGGTTTGCCACAGGTTTCTATCATGCGGAAAATATGCTGTCCTTTTACGGCAAAAGCACGTGCCTGTTCTGCATCTAAATTGGTGATTTCGGAAATGTCGGCACCTGCTACAAATGCCTTGTCGCCGGCACCTGTCAGTATAACGGCGCGTATAGATTCATCGGTTTGCACTAACTGAAAGGCGGCCTCAATTTCCTGCATCGTGCGGATGTTAAGCGCATTGCGCTTTTCAGGGCGATTGATGGTGATGGTCAGGATGCCGTTTTCATTCACCAGCAAAAGGTTCTCAAACATCATATCAGTAAAAAATCGGTAGTTACGAGCAGCAAGTTATGGATTTGCTTATATTTACCCAAACGAATAAGGTATGGAACTTTCAAATAAGACCGCCCGGGAAATTTATTATGAAATAAAAGCCAATCCGCAGCGGGCTAAATTTGGTTTTGGTAAGCGCCCTGCCATTGTCAATATTGATTTGCAGCGTGCTTACACCGATACGGCAACTTTTAAAACCGCCTACGAAACCGACCCGCGACAAATTGAATACATCAACGAAATTAACCGCATTGCCCGTAGTAAAAATATCCCTGTCATATTCACCTATGTAGCCTATATGGACAGCGGCGAAGATGCAGGCGTATGGGGAACGCGCACCAATACACCCGATTCGCTGCAAAACATCAAATTCGGCTCGGAGCGCGCCGAGTTTGACAAACGGTTGGTTGTGGATGCCAAAAGCGACGTAATTTATTGCAAAAAAATGCCTTCGCCGTTTTTTGAAACACCGCTTGGCTCGCTGCTGACATGGCATCAGGTAGATACCGTAATTATTACGGGAGGCAGCACTTCGGGCTGTGTGCGTGCTGCGGCTGTGGACAGCCTTTCGCGAGGGTATCGCACCATTGTCCCCGAAGAATGTGTGGCCGACAAGCACGAAAGTTATCACTTTGCCAACCTGACCGATATGCTGCTCAAATATGCCGATGTAGAGCCGGTGCAGGCGGTGATAGACTACTTGAACAGGCTACCCGTTTTGGAAAAGCGCATCAATGAGTTTTTAAATCGCTGATAGTCAAAATAGCTAAAGTCTCAATCAACATATACCCGTTCACTGTCAATCTTATTTTTTATGCTACGCGACCCTGAACTGTACAGCTACTGGCCTTACCAAAACCGCCCGAAAATCCGTTGGAAAAACGGGGCAAAAATTGCTTTTTGGGTAGCGCCCAATATTGAGTTTTATGAGTTAGACCCGCCGCAAAACCCCATGCGCAAGCCTTGGGCAAGGCCGCACCCTGATGTGCGCGGCTACTCCATGCGCGACTACGGCAACCGCGTCGGGCATTACCGCATGATGGAGGTGATGGACAAATACGGCGTGCGTGGCAGCGTGTCGCTGTCGGTAGCCATGTGCCAGCATCACCCCGAAATTATTCAGGCCTGCGTAGAGCGCAACTGGGAGTTTTTTTCGCACGGCATCTACAATACGCGTTATACCTACGGAATGAGCGAAGAGCAAGAGCGCGCAATTATTCAGGATTCATTCCGAACTGTTCGCGAAGCTACGGGGCAAACCATTAAAGGATGGCTTGCACCTGCACTGACACATACGGAGCGCACCTTTGACCTGATTGCAGAAGCCGGTATTATCTACACCTGCGATTTGTTTCAGGATGACCAGCCACAACCACTGAAAGTCCGTTCGGGTAAGCTGATTTCAATGCCTTACTCGTTGGAAGTGAACGATGTGATTTGCTACAACAGCTATTTTCAAAGCCCGCGCCACTATGCCGACGTGTTGAAGCGGCAGTTTGACACACTGTATCGCGAAGGAGAGGAAAGCGGCACTGTCATGTGTATTCCGCTTCATGCCTATTTGGTAGGGCATCCGCACCGCATCAAACCGTTTGAGGAGGCACTTGCTTACATTACTTCACACCCCGATGTGTGGGTTACTACTGCTGCCGAAATAGCGGAGTATTACTACGAACACTATTATGATATTGTGCTTCAAGCAATTGAGGCATAAAAAAGGCAGCTCAATCGGGCTGCCTTCGTTTTTATTTCTTTTTCGGAATCCACGCCCAGAGCATTTCGCAGACAATGGGCTGCTCGCCGCTTTCATCGGTTACGGTAACAGGCACGTAGAGTTCACCTTTGGGTGTATTGCGAATCATTTCCTGTTGCTCGGGAGTCAGCGTAGCAACGGCGCGCATAGCCCCTTGCGAGCGCCTCACAAAATCCGATTTGATGGATTTGATAAGTGGAAGGCGGTCATCGGGGACGTTCATACCGACGACCATGCCTGTTGCGGTTTCGGCCAGCAAAATCATGGCTGCTGCATGAATCTGCCCGATGTGGTTGCCTGTTTTGCGGCGGTTTTTCAGGTGCAGAACCACCTCATTTTCAGTCAGTTTTTCAAAATGAATACCGGCAGTACCCACTAAGGGAACAGCGCGACCGACTGCCCATGAAAGTACCCACTTGGGGTATTTGCTTAAACGTTTGGCATAAGTCGCCAGACGATTGGTTGAAGACATAGTACTACAATATCAATTGCTAAAATTCTTTGTGTTCTCTGTGGTAAACCTTTGCGCCTTTTGCGGTAAAAAAGACAAACCGCAGTGTATGCCAAGGCTCAAACGCAAAATGCACAGAGGTGCATCAGCAGCTAATGAAAGCGCAAGAGGTTTGCGAAAAATGTTTCATGTAAATTGCTGAAAAACAAATATTTACACCTGACAGGCTTCCCAAACCTGTCAGGTGTAAATACAACTACCAGAAAATGATATACAGCGCGGCAATCGCTCCGGCAATCAGCATGGCGCCAATGTTGAAAGTGGTGCTGGTACGCAAGAGTGCAGCATCAACGGTAATGCCCTTCGGATTGTCTTTGCTGCGGCTGTCCATCAGGCTGATGATGATGATGCCGGCTGCCAGCACGAGGAAAACAACCCCCATGCGGTCAATGAAGGGCAGCGCAGGCAGCAATTGTTTCAGCAGTGCCGACAGCGGGATGGTTGTAATGGCTGCAAACAGGGCAGCATTGGCGGTGGTGCGTTTCCAGAAGAAACCGAACAAGAAAATTGCCACAACCCCCGGCGATACAAAGCCTGTATATTCCTGAATAAATTGGAAGGCTTGGTCTAACGCGCCCAAGGCCGGTGCAACAATTGCCGCAATGGCAAAGGCAGCAAGTGCAACAATGCGTCCCGTTTTCACCAGATTGGCCTCCGATGCCTTTGGATTGATAAAGTTTTTATACAAATCCATGGTGAAAATAGTAGCGGTACTGTTGGCCATAGAGGCAAGCGATGAAACGATGGCTGCCGCCAATGCCGCAAAAGCCACGCCTTTGAGTCCTACGGGTAACAGGTTTAGCAATGCGGGGTAGGCTTTGTCAGATTTGACAATACCTGTTGCTGCGTCGGTCATGGCAGTGGTGAAAGTGCCTGCGCCGCCTTCCTGCATTACAACCACGTAAGCCGCAATGCCCGGAACAACCACAATCAGCGGCATGAGCAGTTTCAGGAAACCTGCGAAGATGACACCTTTTTGCGCTTCGTCTAAACTTTTAGCGGCCAGTGCGCGCTGTGTGATGTATTGGTTGCAGCCCCAGTAGTTCAGGTTGGCAATCCACATGCCGCCAATGAGTACGCTCAAACCGGGCAAGTCCAAATATGCGTCTTTTTTACCACCCGAACCGTCGGGAATCATCATTTGCCCTTCAGAGAAAATCATGTGGAAATGTTCGGGAGCTTTTTGGCGCAATGCTGCCAGTCCTGCCAATACGTCGCCACCGCCTACGAGGTCAAGCGCGAGATAGGTGGTGGCCAGGCCACCCGCAACCAGAAACACGACCTGCACTACATCCGTCCATGCAACCGCCATCAAACCTCCATAGATGGAATACACAATCGCTAAGGCCGAAAGTCCGATAACGGCGTAAATCATGGGTACATCCAACACTGTATGCAGCGTAAGCGCGCCCAGATAAAGCACGGAAGTCAGGTTTACAAACACGTAAACCAACAGCCAGAAAACGGCCATTGTGGTTCGCACGCGGCTGTCATAGCGCGATTCCAGAAACTGCGGCATGGTGTAGATGCCTGTTTTGAGGAAGACGGGCAAGAAGAACTTACCTACGACCAACAGCGTAGCAGCAGCCATCCACTCATAGGTAGAAATGGCAAGCCCCATCGCAAAACCCGACCCCGACATGCCGATAAACTGCTCGGCAGAGATGTTGGAGGCAATCAGCGATGCGCCAATAGCCCACCATGGCAACGACTGGCTTGCCAGAAAGTAGTCTTTAGAATCTTTTTCGTGCCCTTTCTTTTCGCGTGATACCCACAGACCGATAGCTATAATAGTGATGCAATAGCCGATAAAAACGATGTAATCAAGTTGTGTCATAGCCTGATGTGAAGTTGAAACGTTTTTTCATTTCTGTACTTCACAACAATACGAACTTTTCATTTGGGAGACAAATCTCGTTGCCACAAGTACACAAGAATACAAATGCTTGTGCAATTGTGGCAAGTAATACTATACGAACAAGGGCTGTGCTTCCTGCGCCACAATATCGCGCCAAAGTTGCTGTTCAGGGATGCCGGGCTTGCGCTTACCAAACATGAGGATGATATTTTGCCCTGCTGCGTCGTATAGCTCAACACCCGTAACGATGCCGTCTTCGGTGGGTTTGAGCACTACCCATGCCGAAGCAACGTGTTGGTCTTTCAGGTGTAGGTTAAATTCGGGGTCAAGTACGTTGAACCAACCGTTCATCGGCACAATATTGCGCGCAAGCCCCGTATGGATTTGAATGCAACCGCGATTGCCCGCAAAAATCATAATCGGGCATTGCTGTTCGGATACGGCAGCGAATACCCGCTTGACCTGTTCTATGGAAATTTCCCACGCATAGCCTTCGGGGGCTAAACGCAGCCCTTGTGTGCGGCTGACTTTGTACTTTTTCAATATGCCGAAAAATTCGTGCGTGTCTTTCATGTTGAGCCATGCCTTGCGGAATCCGACGATGTCAATCGTTTCATCGGGTTGCGGGGCTTCGGGTGCAGGGTACGGAATTATTTCCATAGGTGCGTAGGGGGCTGCGGCGCGGTATTTTTCTGCCAATGCTTCAAATGCTTCGCGGTCGCTTTTTTCGGTCAGGTAAATTTTATGCACTGCCTCGCCGCTTTTGTCAAAAAATTGTAGACTCAGGCGTTCGTTTTCATTCACGGCAAAGCCGAATGCCCAGTGCATCATGAACAGGCGCAGGTCAATATCATCGCCCAAGACCAACCCTACGTGATTATCAAAAGAAACGTTTTCATAAACGCCTTTACGCTCATGCACAACATGGTCGTTGCGGGTAAGTGCCATCACATAGCCTAATGAAGGTACATCTTTGAGTATTTCGCGGAAGTCGCCTTGCAGGCGCACGGCAGTTTCCCCAATGCCGCAGGCGACCAATTCGGCTTCACTTACGCCTAATTGTTTTGCCGCTTCGCGAATGCGGACTTTCGGGTGAGCAGCCTTGAAGGCTTCGTAGCGTTCTTTGAGGTTTTTCAGAATGGTTTGCATAACGTTTGAGGGGGTTAAATGATAAATGATGATGAAATCTTTTTTATGGTACATCATGCAGGACATACCCTGTCCCTACATATGACTGCCTGTGTACATGCACAATGAACGGGCAGCCTGATTCGGGATGCTGCATCAAATTGACTTCTACCCCGAATACGCGGTGAATATTTTCACAAGTCATGACCTCTTGCGGGCTGCCTGCCGCTATGACCTTACCTTTTTTGAGCATAATCAGATGGTCGGCGTACTGTGCGGCAAGGTTCAAATCGTGCAGTACTGCCACCACGCAATAGCCTTTTTGTGCCAATCGGCGGGCAAGGTCTAAGGTGTGGTATTGATGCAGCAGGTCTAAACCCGTAATCGGTTCGTCCAAAAAAAGATATTTTGGCGTATCAACAGGCGACTGCGGGTTGTGCAATTCTCTGCTGTCGGTAATTTGCGCCAGCACACGCGCCAATTGCACGCGCTGTTGTTCACCGCCGGAAAGCGTTTGATAGGTCCTGCCTTTCAAATGCTGCGTACCTGTCTGTTGCATGGCAAAATCAACAATTGCACGGTCGGTCGGGGTCGGATGCCCGTTGAAATGCGGATAGCGTCCCATTAGTACCAATTCTTCGCATACAAATGGCAGTGAAAGTTGCTGTTGTTGCGAAAGCACGGCACGCATTTGTGCCATTTGCATTGCCGAAAAACTGTTCAACGGCTTGCCGTGAAAATACACGCTGCCCTGCTGCAAGGGATAGTCGCGGCAAAGCACTTTGAGCAAGGTAGATTTACCTGCACCGTTAGCACCGACAATGGCAGTGAAAGCACCTGCGCGGGCTTCCAGCGAAACATCGGACAGCAACTGTTTTGCCCCGATTCGGTAGCTGAGATGTGAAACCTGAATCATACGGTCATGCGGCGTTTTTCTTTTATCAGAATCCAAAGGAAAAAGGGCGTACCAAGCATCGCAGTGATGATACCGATGGGCAATTCGGAAGGCGCAACCGCCGTGCGCGAAATCAAATCGGACGTGGTCAGGACGGCAGCACCCAGTAGCGCCGAAGCGGGCAGAATCAGTTTATGGTCTGCCCCTGCAAACAGGCGCAGCAAGTGCGGAATCACCAGCCCGATAAAGCCGATAGTTCCGGCAACTGCAACCGATGCACCCACTGCCATGGTTGCCCACAAAATGACTTGGCGTTTGAGCGATTTGACATCAATGCCCAAATACGCCGCTTCGCTTTCGCCTAATGCCAGCGCATTGAGGGCTTTTGAAAGGCGCGGCAGTGCAATCATCGGCAGCAGCACGAACGGCGCGACGGCGGCTACGCTTTCCCAACTTGCCCCGCCCAAACTACCCAAACCCCAGAATACGATGCTGCGCAATTGTGCATCGGTGGCGGTGTAGGTCAGTAGCCCCGTAAGTGCCCCCGCAAGTGCGTTAATGGCAATACCTGCCAGCAACATAGTAGCGATAACGGCTTTGCCGCCCGTTTTGGAAAGTCGGTAAACGGTCAGCGTGGTTATCACCGCACCGCCAAAGGCAAAGACCGACAGCGCATAGAATCCCAATAGTCCCGAGAGAGCGGTAAACACCTTGATTTCCAGTACAATCATTACAACGGCAAAAAGCGAAGCACCGGCAGAAACGCCAATCAGTCCCGGGTCTGCCAGCGGGTTGCGAAACAAGCCTTGCATGGAAGCCCCTGCCACTGCCAATGAAGCCCCTACCAATACGCCCAATAACACACGCGGCAGGCGAATAATCCAAAAAACGGCATCTTGTTGCGGCTCAAACCCGACAGCTTCGCCGCCAAAGCGATGGCTGACGATTGCCAACAGTTCGCGCCAGCCAATAGAAACCGCCCCGATGCACACCGAGCAAACGACTACTGCCAACAATAAGGCAATCAGTACCGAAATAATAAGCGTTTGTTTCATAGTCAGCGGATTTTATCGGCTAATTCCTGCAAGGCTTTGCCTAATCGCGGACTAAATCCGGTGAGCAGTTGCCCGTCCATTTCTACAATCTTGCGGTTTTTGCCTGCATTGGTTTGGGCAACACCCTGCACCTGCAACAACCCGTTGATACCACCCAAACTTTGCAAGCCGCTGCTAAACAGCAAAATCACGTCGGGGTTTGCCTGCAACAGCGATTCGGCTGTCAACGGTTTGAAGTCGTTGAAGTCGTTGGCGGCATTTTCACCGCCTGCCATTTCTATTGCCTGCGCTACACTTGTATTCTTACCCGCAACCATCAGCGAGCCTGCCCCGCGTGCATAAATGAAGAGTACTTTTTTCCGTGTAGCGGGTTTTTTGAGCGCGGCTACTTCTTTGCCTACCCGTTCGGCAAGGGCATTGCCTTGCGCGGCAAGATTAAAATCTGCCGCCACTTGTCGGATGAGTTTTTGCGTGCCTTGCAGCGAATATTCCTGTTCGTAAAGCAGTGTTTTAATGCCTGCGGCTTTCAGTTGTTGTTCCAATGCGGGGGACAATTGGCTGCGGATGCCGACAAAAACGGTCGGGCGCAATGCCAAAATACCTTCTGCCGATATATTACGGTTATGCCCGATTTTGGGGACTTTTTGCAGACTTTCGGGATAAGTGCTTGTTACATCCACGCCCGCAATATTTTTTTCCAACCCGAGTTCACACAGTATTTCACTAATGGTGCCGCTTGCCGAGACAATCCGTTCGCCGTTGGTCTGTGCCTGTATTAGGTTAATCAGGCAGCTTATCAGTAAGATTTGAAGAATGAATTGACGCATAGTGTTTTTCGTTGCAAGTGATTTTTGATGCGCAAATATTGAGCTTATTTAGACTAAATCCAAATAATTATCGCCAATTATTTGGAATCATTCTAAACAAGCCATAGGTTTGCAGCGTCAAACAGACCTCAAACATGAAAAGAATATGTACCATAAAATTTATCAGTGCGCTGATAATCAGTCAGATGCAGGCTCATGCGCAAAGTGACAGCCTGAAAATGCGCGAGTTGGATGAATTGGTCATCACCGCTACCCGTACCGAAAAGATGGTTTCGGCTCTGCCCATGCCCGTTACCGTTGTTTCACAGAAGCAGATACAACAGATGGGCAGTTTGCGGCTGAACGAGGTTTTGCAGGAACAAACCGGACTTGCCATTGTCAATAATCACGGGCAGGGTTTGCAGGTACAGGGGTTCAATCCCGAATACACGCTGATTTTGATTGACGGCGAGCCGCTCATCGGGCGCACAGCCGGAACATTGGAACTTTCGCGAGTGGCAGTAGGCAATATCAAGCAAATTGAAATCGTCAAAGGTCCGAGTTCAAGCCTCTATGGTTCGGAAGCACTGGCAGGCGTGGTAAACATCATTACGGAAAACCCCACAGCCAATCGCGCTGCTTTTTCCGCACGCTACGGCAGCAATCGCACGTTGGATTTAACCTCTAATCTGCAATGGAAGAAAGAGCGTACCTCTGCTTCGTTGTTCCTCAATCGGTACAGCACGGCGGGTTATGACCTTACGCCCCAAACTTTCGGGCAAACCGTTGAACCGTTTCACAACTACACGTTGCAAGCCAAAGCCGAACATCGCTTTTCCGATGCGTGGCGGCTCAGCTTTTCGGGGCGTTACTTTGCCGAACGGCAAACCGATAACTTCAATGTCGGCTCTGCACAAACGCCCGACTTGGTCAGCGGCGAAGGCAGCATTAAAGACCTGAATCTCAACCCCGTTCTGCATTTTAAGCCTTCGGGCAATTTCAGCGGGCGCATCAGCTTGTATCATTCCCGATACCGCACCGATGCGGCAAGCCGCCACCTGAGCGACGGCAAACCGTTTGACGAAAGTTTCTTCAACCAAACTTTTCTGCGTCCCGAAACCCAGCTCATTTGGCTGTTTTCACCCAAGCACAATACTACTTTCGGCGCGGGCATGGTGCAGGAAAGCGTTGAGGCAACCCGTTACACGCAACGGCAGCAGTTCCACACCATTTATGCCTTTGCCCAACACGAGTGGCTGCCTACCGAAAAATGGCACATCATCGCGGGCGGACGTTTTGACAACCATAGTGTGTATGGTTCGCAATTCAGCCCCAAACTTTCGGCGCAGTATCAACTGACCCCGAAAATTGCCCTTCGGGCATCGGGCGGTGTGGGCTTCAAAGCACCCGATTTTCGGCAATTGTACCTGAATTTTGTCAATACTGCCGCGGGCTATTCAGTGTTTGGAACAGAGGAAGTCAGCCGCCTGATTCAAGAATTGCAGGCACAGGGGCAAATCGGTGAAGTGTTTTTCAATCCCGAAACGGCAGGCAGTTTGCGAGCCGAGCGTTCACTTTCGTGGAACTTCGGCGGCAAATGGAATGCTTCCGAACAAACGTTGATTAATGTCAATTTCTTCCGCAACGACATTCGCGATTTGATTGAATCGCAGGTGTTTGCGCGACGCACCAACGGACAGAATATTTTCAGCTACCGCAACCTGAGCCGCGTATTTACGCAAGGCATGGAACTGGACGCTTCGCAACAAATTTCCGATTACCTCTGCATTTCGGCAGGCTATCAGTTGCTGTTCACGGGCGACAAATCGGTAATTGAACGGATTGACAAGGGCGAAATTTTCCGCCGCGACCCCGTTACGCTCATCACAAGCCGCCTGAGCCGCAGCGACTACGGCGGACTGTTCGGACGCAGCCGCCACATGGCAAACGCCAAAATATTCTACGAAAACAAAGCCAAAGGTTGGACTGCCAACTTGCGTGCCGTCTGGCGCGGACGCTACGGACTTGGCGACCGCAACGGAAATCTGGTATTAGACGATGCTTCAGAATACGTAAACGGCTTTGTAACCCTGAACGTCGCAGCAAGCAAAACTTTCTTCGGCGAAAAACTCAGGCTGCAAGTCGGGGCAGACAATCTGCTCAATTTTACCGACCCGACGGCGATTCCCAACATGCCCGGGCGACTATTGTGGACAAGTCTTCATTTCCAAATCCGATAAACTCAACCGACAAACAAACTTGCCATGTGCACCGGTTACATTCTGTTTCATCACGAGTCGGGCTTTGCCGCCTATTGCCAAAAGTGCGGCTGCGTGCGGTTTGCTTTCGGAACAACCGCCGTTTATTTCACCGAGTCTCAGTTCAGGTTGTTTTGCGAGTACATCTTGGATTTTTACCCGCACTACGACCCTGCGAGCCTGATGAAAAACGTGTGGATTCCTTTGGGCGAGCAAAATACTTACCTGATTCTCAGCGGGAAAGAATTACATCGGCTCAAAAAATCGCTGCGCATCGCATTAAACAGGCTGCATATCCGCCGACTTGTTGAAACGGCATGTGAACAACTCAACTGACGGATTTCATCAAATCCGCCGTCTGCTTTTCAAAATTCCAAATTTCAAACAAACCCAAACCTTTTTTACCATGAAAAACTTCACAGTTTTAATTGCCTGCGCAGTACTGTTGCTGCCTGCGCTCACATCTTGTAAAGATGACAACGTAAACCCCGTACAACCCGTTGTTACGCAAACCGTGCGCGACTTGCCCGCCGACCCCGTTACTATTGACCCTGCTACGGGCAGACCTCTGGGCGGCACGAATCGCTTCACGCTGTACAGTCTGCGCGAAAACCGCATCATTGCCAATTCGGACAGTGCCACCAACAAATGGGACATCGGTTTCAGAGGCACAACCCTGATTGTCAACGGCGGGGCTATTCGCAGCGGACAAGGCGGCGCGTACATCTTCACGGGACTTTTTGACGAACTGAAAGAAATTCCTGCAACGGCAGAGTTCCGCACCGACCAAAGCCCGAGCAATCTTGCCATCCCGAACGCTTCGGGGCAGGGCTGGTACAACTACAATTCGCAAACACACCTGATTACGCCTATTCCCGGACGGGTGATTGTGCTGCGCACGGGCGATGGAAAATTTGCCAAAATGGAAATTTTGAGCTATTACAAAGGCGCACCTGCCGTGCCAAGCTCAACTTCCGAGTCGCGTTATTACACCTTCCGATTCAGTTTTCAACCCGACGGCAGCCGCAAGTTTTAAACCTTCATGTTGCTATATCTGAATGCTGAGACATCGTAATAGTCTTGTGTAAAATTGAAACAGCCTCCGGTTACTGGTTGGAGGCTGTTTGCTTTATTAGCTTTTATGTTTTGCCGAGCAGCCTAATTTTTGTATCCCGCCTGATTGAGCAGTGAGTTATAAAAGGCAATGGAGGCTGCCAATTGTTGAGGATTGTCAAAATCTGGTTTGTGCTCTTCTAAATAGGCCTCAAACCCTTGTTGCGGAGGCAGCGCTTTCAATAGGCTTTTGCGGTTCTTTTTAAGTTTTATCAGCGACTTATCGGGCGCTACCAGATAGTACTCCACGTGCGAGGTGAATTTATCGTAATAGCGCCCCGTGCTTTGGGCTTTGCCGATGTCAGATGCTAAGAATCCGCGGGTATGATACGCCAGCAGGCCATATGCGCCCTCGTGCAGCACTTCGCAGAATCGGGGCGCATTTTTATCGCCTACGGGAAAGCGTTTAAAAATGTGTTTGTTTTTTTGCAGCGTGTCGTCCATAACGAAATACTCCACTGCCGTAGCATCCACAATCAGCGAATCGCCCGTGTCTTTGCGCCATATCATCAGTTCTTGTGCCTGATACACGTCTAACTTGGCAGGGATATTTTTTACCACATAGCCGTCCTTCATATGGATGTTGGTCGGCATCCATTGCGGGAATACGTAGGGCGAACCTTCATAGCCTTTGGCACGGTTGTCAAAGGTGCGCATCATCATGTTGGTGCCGCGGTTCAGCGTGCCGTCGTTGCTAAACAGTTTGCGCAAATCGTTGTCTAAACTGATTGCCTGAACAGCTTGCTTGCCTTGCTCGGGTTTGTTTTGTGCATATCCGCTACTTGCCGACAATATACCAAGTGCTGCTATGAGCGTTAAAAAATAGCCTTTCATACAAATTGTTTTTCAGATAGTTGCAATTTACGAAAGCTGTACCACAGCCTGTTACATTTGCAGTATCTTTTGCAGTTGTTCACGAGTGGTAATCGGGTTATCGTATTTTTTCAGGTTGAAAGTGTAGCTTTTGCTTTGCAACAGTCTATACCAGTCTAACTTCCGCCAATCTTCTACCGGAAAGTAAGCAATGGAGTAATCCGGCATCACAGCAAAGATATGTGTGGTTTGTCCGGGTGCAATGTAGATGTTTTTCCACTGTTCCTTGGTGAGTACTATTTTGAAGGCCTGTTCTGCGTTGATGTAGTAGATTCTTTCGGGCTGCTCCTGTTGCAGGCGGAAGTCTGCCATAATTTCAATTGCACCGGGCAGTTTCATGATTTTGTCAAAGTTGAAAAAACCAAAGTTGCTGATGCTTATGGGGCGAAAAACTTCGGCTATCTCATCTATTTTACGGCTTTGTTCATTCATGATTTGCACCAATTGTTCATACTCCTTAGACAGGTTATCGGGTTTGCGGCGCAAAAATTCGCTGATGCGCATGTAGGGGCGCGCACGGAAGCTGAACGTGTTCATCACCTTGTTTTCATAAACGGTTTTCCAGCGATAAACCGTGCGTGGTTCAATTTTACCTACCCGACGCTGTTTGGTACGTGAATTGACCTGCCATGTAGTATCATATTCGGTAAAAGACTGACGCACCTGTTTGGTTTTGCGGCGCTGGATGCTCAGTTTGTACGAGCCGTCTTTTTGCATGTCGGCAGTAGAGGTGAGGTGGAAATATTCATTGGTATCGCTGTTACTGCTCGTATATCCCAATTGCTCACTCAGCCATTGGGGAGTTTGTATGTCCTCCAACTTTTGCCATACGAGCGTGTAGGCGGGATAGTGGCTTTTGCCCAATTTCACGGGTGCATTCACCGTCAAATTTTCATAAACAGACATGCCGTAGGTATCCAGCAAGCGGCGGAAGTTGGCTTGCAGATTTTTGTCATATACCTTATTGTACTGATAGTTGAAATAGACATCCAAGGCCTCGCCAAAGTGCAATATCATCAGGTCTTTGGGGTTTACGGCACGCACCGATTCCAGTGAATCTTTCATGCGCTTTTTGGCTGCATTAGGCTTGGCAGGGCGCGCTTCTCTTTTAAATACCCACTTGCCTGCTTTTTCGTCCCACTCATAAAAACTGTAATCGTCGCCTTTTTGATAGGAAGCAAAGGTTATATCTATTTCTTTGCCCGAAGCGACAGAGAGTTCGCGGTCGCCCTGTTGTGCCGAAATATCCATCATGCCTGCGGTTTGGAACTGATAGGTAGTACCCGCACTGTCGTATTCAAGGGGTGCGCCTGCTGCAAAGGCATCTATTGCGCCGTGCAGTTCGCGGTATTTCAGGACTACTTTGCCTTTGACAAGGTTGCCGTCCTCATCGGTAAGCGCATCGGGCGGCACGATAATCTGCGTACCGCTTGGGTGGTTGATGAGCGCACCTTCCTCTGCCGCAAATTCGTAGGTGGTGTAAGGAATATCCAGTGCAGGAATCGGTGGTTGAAAAGCCTGCTTTTTTTCGGTGCATTGCCAGCCGCTCAGGGCAACAAGAGCAAGTAAAAGAAATGGGAGATTTTTCATAGGTTTGTCGGGTGGATTGATTTGAAACGATTAACCGCGTTCTGCGTGTGTTTTTCGCATATCTATGAACAGTTTTTGTTTTTCTTCTTCGCTAAGTGAAATGCCGTGGACAGCCAAGGGGCGAATGGCTTGGATAGTGCCGTTCTTATCTCGGTAGTACATCACGATATCATATTGCCGTTTGCTTTTCAGTAACGTCAGGCTTGGGAAAGTTGCCAGCGAAGCAATCAGAAACAACCAGTAGTTGCCAAGGCCGATGGTTAGTGCCCACAGCAACGCAACTCCTGATATCAACAAAAAAAGGGAACGACCATTGGCAGATGTCCCGTATTGCAGTTCTACCTGAACAATATTTTGCCAGTAGTATTCTGTCTTGTCTATTATCAGGCGAGAAGGAACGAGTAGGATTTTGCTTGAATGACTCATGGGGTAAACAGATGGTTTCAATGCTTGATACCACTGATACTGCTTAGGTTCCCTGTTTTTTTAAAAAAAATCTTGGAAAAGCTATATCGTTTGATGCTTTTACGGTATCCCTTTGACAATCAGCGCAAATCGTCCGAACTTTGTATCACTATGTTTACACCTGCACAAGCGGAGCGTTTCGCTGCTATGGAAACGCCCTTTTTCTACTACGACCTATCGCTGCTCAAAAAAACCATTGATGTAGCAGCATTACATGCCCGCAAGCATCAGTTTCATATCCACTATGCGCTGAAAGCCAATGTGAACCGCGAAATTTTGCAACCGATTGCCGCAGCAGGCTTTGGTGCGGACTGTGTGAGCGGCAATGAAGTCCTGCGCGCATTAGAGGCCGGTTTTTCTCCTGATAAAGTGGTTTTTGCAGGCGTTGGCAAATCCGACAAGGAAATCCGCACAGCACTGGCACACGATATCTTTTGTTTCAATGTGGAGTCGGTAGAGGAATTACAGGTAATTAACGAACTGGCGGCACAGGCAGGCAAAACAGCTACGGTTGCCCTGCGTGTAAACCCCTTGGTGGAGGTAAATACACACCACTATATTACCACAGGGACGGCCGAAAATAAGTTTGGCATTCCCCCGCGTGACTTTGACGCGTTGCTGCAACTGTTGCCGCAATTGTCCTATGTAAAAGTGATAGGTCTGCATACGCATATCGGTTCGCAGATTTGCGACATGGATAATTTTAAAAATACCTGCCTGAAATTCAACGAAATACGCCGATGGTTTGAAGAACACGGCTTGCAATTTACAGACCTGAACGTAGGTGGCGGGCTGGGCGTGGACTACAAACAACCCGATGAACACCCGATTCCTGATTTTGAAAGCTATTTTGATACAGTGAGTCGCTATTTGGAGCGCACACCACAGCAGCAGGTACATTTTGAATTAGGCCGTTCCATCGTAGCCCAATGCGGCAGCCTGATTACCCGTGTGCTGTACACCAAGCAAGGCGAAACCAAGCGCTTTGCGATTGTAGATGCAGGCATGACCGAGCTCATTCGTCCTGCGCTTTATCAGGCATATCACAAGATAGAAGCGGTGGGTGTTGCGGCTGACGAGTCTTATGCTTACGATGTGGTAGGCCCGATTTGTGAATCTTCCGATTTTTTTGGGAAGGAAGTAGTACTGCCCGCGCTCAAACGCGGCGATTTGCTGGCCATTCGCACAGCGGGTGCTTACGGGGAAGTGATGACCTCATTCTACAACCTGCGCGAAAAAGCCCCTGCGGTTTATGAAGATTGAACGCAGCAACTTGCTATCCCATCCATAGCCAAAGGGTTTGTAAGTATTTTTTGTAAATTATTGAAAAACAGTTGTTTAAACCTGACAGGCATCTAATAATGTTTGGTTTGTATATATTATACCCACCATAGCAGAGGGTTCGCAGCCCCTTTGATACAGACGAATCCTTTGCTACAGATAGCTGTGGATTTTGTAACTTCACCGCGCAACAAACTTTACTTTATGCGCAGCAAATCACTTGGCAAATTGCTTAATATAGAGCGCACCGAACGAGGTGCCGTACTGACAACCGACTTCGGCACGCTTGCCGTTACGTTCCATGCCCCCGACACCGTGCGCGTGCAGGCATGGCAAGCCGACACCGAACGCGAAACTTTTTCCTACGCACTTGCAGACCGACCAACCGCGCCTTTCACCGTTCAATGGGACGAGCAGGCGGGCATGCTGCAACTCAAAAGCGACGAACTCACCCTGCACATCCATAAAAACCCCGTGCGCCTGCAATTTTTTGACGCAACGGGCACGCTGCTCAACGAAGATGAGCCTGCTTTCGGCATTTCATGGATAGGGCATCAGGCAACCGCCTACAAAACCCTGCAACCCGACGAGCGATTTATAGGCATGGGCGAAAAAACGGGCAACTTAGACCGCCGAGGCAGCGGCTTTTCCCATTGGAACACCGACTTTTTCGGCTATGGCACCGAAAGCGACCCGCTGTACGCATCTTTGCCTTTCTACATTGGCATTTTGCCGCGCAGCAGGCGGTGTTATGGCATTTTTATGGATAGCCCCGTGAAGTCGCATTTTAATTTCGGGGCTTCCAACGACCGTTTCGCCTCATTCACCGTAGAAGAGGGCGAAATGAACTACTACTTCTTTGCCGGAACGACTGTTGCCGATATTGTCAAAGCCTATTGCCGCCTTACGGGAACGATACCGCTGCCGCCCAAATGGAGTTTGGGGTTTCATCAAAGCCGTTACAGCTATTACCCGCACCACGAAGTGCGCACGCTGGCGCAAACTTTCCGCGACAAGCAAATTCCCGCGGATGTCATCCATTTGGACATCCACTATATGGACCGCTACAAAATTTTCAGTTGGGACAAAGAGCGCTTCCCTGCTCACCGCCAACTGATTGCCGATTTGAAAAACATGGGCTTTCAGGTCGTAGTCATTTGTGACCCGGGCATCAAAGTAGAGGAAGGCTATGAGCCGCACGACGACGGAGTGGCAAAAGACGTGTTCATCAAATACCCCGACGGCACGTATTACCGCGGGCAGGTTTGGCCCGGCTGGTGCTATTTCCCCGATTTCACCGATGAAAAAGCCCGCCAATGGTGGGGCGAAAAGTTCGCCGAGTACGTCCAAAGCGGCATAGAAGGCTTCTGGAACGACATGAACGAACCCGCTACATGGGGGCAAAAGTTCCCCGATTTGGTGGAGTTCAGCTACGAGGGGCAAACCGCAACCGCCCGCAAAGCCCGCAACGTGTACGGCATGCAAATGGCGCGGGCAACCTACGAAGGCACAAAAAAACTGATGAACGGCAAGCGTCCGTTCGTGCTGACAAGGGCTGCCTATGCGGGTGCGCAGCGATATACTGCCCTCTGGACGGGCGACAACACCTCATCGGACGAGCATATGTTGCTGGGGGCGCGCTTGGTGAGCAGCATCGGGCTTACGGGCATTCCCTTTGCGGGCTACGACGTGGGCGGATTCGTAGGCGAACCTTCCGTCGCGCTGTTTGCCCGATGGATTGCGCAAGGGGCATTCGCGCCGTTTTTCCGCTGCCACACCATGATTAACACCCGCGACCAAGAGCCTTGGAGCTTTGGCGAAGAAGCGGAAGCCATTTCGCGCAACTACATCAGCCTTCGTTACCGCCTGATGCCTTACATCTATTCGGTTTTCTACGAGGCCTCAAAAAGCGGGTTGCCCGTAGCGCGTTCGCTGGCATTAGACAACCCCTACGACGACCGCGTGTACAACACCAACTATCAGAACGAATACCTCTTCGGTCCCGGTTTGCTGGTTTGCCCGACCGAAAGCACCCGCACCATCACCAAAGTATTCCTGCCCGAAGGCAAATGGTATTACCTTTACAACAATCAGCCTTACGAGGGCAACAGCGAGGTACTGGTGGAAAGCCCCTTAGAGTTTCTGCCCGTGTTTGCCAAAGCAGGCGCGATTATCCCGATGCAAAGTTTGGTACAGTCCATCCGTGAGGCGCACGACGGCACGCTCTACCTGCACGTGTACCGCCACAACGGCAGTTCCGATTTTGTATTTTATGAAGACGACGGGCAAAGCTACGACTACGAACGGGGCGTTTATCACCGCCGCGTCATCGTATATCAGGGTGCATCGCACGAGTTGATTCTGGAAGCTGCCGAAGGAAGTTTTGCAAGCACTTTTACCAACCTGAAACTCATTTTGCACGGCTTTGAAGAGGAAATCGGCGATGAGGTGTTGCTCAACGGGCAGCCGTTGGCAACTGCCGACGAAGAGTTGGCACTCTTAGACCCGCTGCCTAACTTTGACCCCTTAGGCAAACCGATTTTGCGGGTTGTGCAACAAAATAAAACAATCACTTGCCCGTTGGTGAAACAACGGATGGTGTTTAAATGGTAAAAAAACGGCTTCGCCAATACGCTAACCGCGCCGCATTCAACAAATTGCTGTTGCTGGCAACCGACCTTTTGCTGGGGGCGGTTGCCTTTGTTTTGTCTTTGCTTTTGTTTGAAGAGCAAGCCCCCGTTGCCTTAGGGCAAACCGCTGCCCTTGCCCTTGTGCTGCGACTGGCGGCATTTTTCGTTTTCAAAACCTACGCCGTCGTTATTCGCTTCATCCACCTGCGCGACATGGCAAAACTTACTCTCGCGCTGATGCTGTCCGATGTCGCTTTGGGTGTGCTTTCCTATGCCGTTTGGGGTAAATTTTCTGTTGCCATCGGCATTGCCTACTTCACCCTGTCGCTGATGGCACTGGCGGGCTATCGGGCATTGGTGCGCTATTTCAGTTGGGGCAACGATGCCGCCGATGAACATCCGCCTGTTCGCTTGCTCATTTTCGGGGCAGGCAGCGCGGGACTCATCACCAAGCACGTGTTGGAACATGCCCCCGGGCTTTCTTACAAGGTCGTTGCCTTTTTTGACGACGACCCGATGAAAAGCGGCAAAACCATTGAAGGCGTGCGCGTGTTCAACGTAGCCGAACATTTCAAAGACATTATCCGAAAAAACGGCGTGCAAAAAGCCGTCATTGCCATTCATCACCTTTTGCCCGAACGCAGGCAACAGTTTATAGAATGGTGTTTGGAAGCGGAAGTTCCCGTGATGAAAGTGCCGCCGCTAAGCCAATGGTACGAAGGCGGATTCAACCCCGCACAGTTGGAAAACGTGCGCATAGAAGACCTTTTGGAACGCGAACCCATCCGCATGGAGTCGCCGCACGTGCGCGAAACGTTCAGCGATAAAATTGTGCTGGTTACGGGTGCTGCGGGTTCTATCGGGCGCGAACTTTGCCGCCAATTGGTACGCTGCCGCCCGCGACAATTGTTGTTGTTAGACAAAGCCGAATCAGCCTTGCACGAGTTGCACCTGTCGCTCTTGGAAGAGGAGCATTACCCAGATGCGCTGCCCGTTTTGGCAGACGTTACCGATGCGGCAAACATAGCGCAAATCTTTGCCCGACATCGTCCGCAAGCCGTTTTGCACGCTGCCGCCTACAAGCACGTGCCGATGATGGAAAACTACCCGCAACAGGCGGTCAAAGTCAATATTTTCGGCACAAAGCACGTGGTGGATGCTGCCGTTCGTTACGGTGCGGAAAAGTTCATTCTGGTTTCTACCGATAAAGCCGTAAACCCTACCAACGTGATGGGCGCATCCAAGCGCATTGCCGAGCTGTACGTACAGGCATTGCACATGCAGGGCAGCGCGACCGCCTTTGCCGTTACGCGCTTCGGCAACGTTTTGGGTTCGGACGGCTCGGTCATTCCGCGTTTCAAAAAGCAAATTCAGGCGGGCGGTCCCGTAACGGTAACCTCGCCCGACATCGTGCGCTATTTCATGACCATTCCCGAAGCGGCGCAACTCATTTTGGAAGCGGGAGCAATGGGCAGTCAGGCGGAAATTTTCCTGTTTGACATGGGGCAACCCGTGCGCATCGCCGACTTAGCCCGCAAAATGATACGGCTGGCAGGCTTACAGCCCGACAAAGACATCGCCATTCGGTTTACGGGCTTGCGACCCGGCGAGAAACTCATGGAAGAACTTTTGTTGCAACAGGAAAATACCCTGCCGACTTATCACCCCAAAATCCGCATTGCCAAAAACATCCCGCAACTTGACATGCAGGGGGTGGATTTTTCATTGCAAGAATTTCAACATAAAATTGCAGAAAATGCCGATGATGCGGAAATTGTGCGCCTGATGATGCGTTTAGTACCCGAGTTTCAAAGCACAAATCCTAAGTTTGCAGCCGTTGGCGCACAAAAAAATTTGTAACAATCGGAACTTTTCTTCGTTTGGTACATATAAAACGGGGATGCCCGTTTCGCTGCGCGAATGAATTGTGTTGTTTGAATATCGTAGGTACAGGGCATGCCCTGTACCTACTACAAACGAAAAACAAACAACGGAAAACACGACAAAAAAACATACAACCAACCAAACCGTCAACCTTTGAATGACTGATGCCGAAAAACCTTGTCATAGTAGAGTCGCCCGCCAAGGCAAAAACCATTGAGGGCTATTTGGGAAAAGAATACACCGTCAAGTCGAGCTACGGGCATGTTCGCGACCTGCCCAAAACCGACGATGCGATTGACATTAAAAACAACTTCACGCCGCGCTACGAAATTTCGGAAGACAAGCGCGAAATAGTTGCTCAACTCTCTAAACTCGCCAACGAATCCGATGTGATATGGTTGGCAACGGACGACGACCGCGAAGGAGAAGCCATTTCATGGCACTTGTACGAAGCCCTGCACCTTGACCGCAAGGATACCCGACGCATTGTTTTCCGCGAAATCACCAAGTCAGCTATCCAAAAGGCGATTCAGCAGCCGCGCAACATTGATATAGACCTTGTAAATGCCCAACAGGCGCGCCGCATTTTAGACCGCTTGGTAGGTTTTGAACTGTCGCCGATTTTGTGGAAAAAAATCAAAAGCGGGCTTTCTGCGGGGCGCGTGCAGTCGGTTGCCGTGCGGCTCATCGTAGAGCGCGAGCGCGAAATCATCCGTTTCAAACCCGAATCGGAATACAAAATCACCGCCGTTTTCAATTTAGACAAAGGCAAAGAATTGCAAGCCGAGCTTCCTAAGCGCTTCAAAACCGAAGCGGAAGCCGAAGCGTTTTTGCAATGCTGCATCGGGGCAACCTTTACAATTGCCAATCTGGAAAAGAAACCCGCCAAAAAATCGCCTGCGCCGCCGTTTACAACCTCTACTTTGCAGCAGGAGGCAAGCAACAAGTTGCGTTTCGGCGTATCGCAAACCATGCGATTGGCGCAAAAGCTCTACGAAGCGGGGCATATTTCCTACATGCGTACCGACTCGGTGAACCTTTCCGACGAGGCAATGGAAGCCGCCGCCAACGCCATTAAAAAGGAGTACGGCGAAGCCTACCATCAGCCGCGCCGCTACAAAACCAAGTCGGAAAGTGCGCAGGAAGCCCACGAAGCCATCCGCCCGACCGACTTTTCGCGCAAAGTGGCAGGCGACGACCGCAACGAGCAGCGGCTCTACGAATTGATTTGGAAACGCGCCATTGCTTCGCAAATGGCAGATGCCAAGTTGGAGCGCACCACGGCAAGCATCGGCATTTCCACTACGCCCGAAATTCTGGAAGCAACGGGCGAAGTCATCCTTTTTGACGGCTTTTTGAAGGTTTATTTGGAATTCAGCGGCGAAGAGGAAGACGAAGAGCAAAAGGGCATGTTGCCGCCGCTGCAAGTGGGGCAAGTGTTGGATTTGAAACATCTGAAAGCCACCGAGCGATTCAGCCGCCCGCCTGCACGCTATACGGAGGCAAGTTTGGTGAAAAAACTGGAAGAATTGGGCATCGGCAGACCTTCCACCTACGCCCCGACCATCACTACGATTCAAGAGCGCGGCTACGTGGTCAAAGAGTCGCGCGAGGGCAAAGAACGCCCCTACACCGAACTCACTTTGCAGCAAAACACCATCAGCAAAGCGCAAAAAACGGAAAATACGGGTGCGGAAAGCATGAAACTTTTCCCGACCGACCTTGCCATGCAGGTTAATGATTTTCTGGTAGCGCATTTCCCGAACATCATTGACTACTCATTCACCGCCAAAGTAGAAGGAGAATTTGACCATATTGCCGAGGGCAAAACCCAATGGCAAAAGATGCTGGAAAGTTTTTACAAAGGCTTCCACCATCAGGTAGAGGACACGCAGAACAACGCAGACCGTGCCTCAACCGCCCGCAAAATCGGTATTGACCCGACCACCGGCAAGGAAATCATCGCCCGTTTGGGCAGATACGGCCCCTACGTGCAGTTGGGCAGCGAGGAAGACGGCACCGAAAAGCCGCAATTTGCAAGCCTTCGCAAAGGGCAGTTCATAGAAACCATTACTTTGGAAGAGGCTTTGGAACTGCTGGCAACTCCGCGCGAAGGGCGCTTGCTGGGCTACCACCCCGAAAGCGGCAAAGAAATGGTTGTGCGCGTAGGTAAATACGGCCCCTATGTACAGTTAGGCAGCGAGGAGGACGGCGTAAAGCCGCAATATGCGAGCCTGCGCAAAGGGCAATCGCCCGAAAAAATTACTTTGGAAGAGGCCTTGGAACTTTTCAAACTGCCGCGTGAGGTGGGGCAAATAGACGGCAAACCCGTAGTAGCCGCTATTGGCAGGTTCGGACCCTACGTGAGCTACGACAAGCAGTTTTTCTCATTGCCCAAAACCTTAGACCCGCTCACCGTTACGCTGGACGAAGCCAAAGAAGTGATTGAGAAAAAGCGCAAAGCCGACGCGGAAAAAGTCATTAAAGTATTCCCCGAAGATGCAAGCATTCGCATCCTAAACGGACGCTGGGGACCTTATATTGAGGCAGGCAAGCAAAATGTAAGGCTGCCCAAGGGAACAGAACCAGCCTTGCTGTCCTTTGACGAGGTAAAAGCGATAGTTGCTGCGGAAGCCCCTAAAACCGAACCGAAGGCAGGGGCAAAAACGGCAGCTAAATCAACTGCCAAAAAAACAACGGCAGCCAAAACAACAAAGTCGGCTACTGCCAAGAAAACCACTACTACCAAGAAGAAATGAAAACCTTTACATATCTGACGGTATTTCCGGCAATTGTTATGCTGCTGTGGGCTTGCGGAAACAGCGATGAGCAATTTGCCGCCAAAGCCCGCGAACTGTTAGGCAAGCAAGACTACGAAGGCGTGGTTCAACTGCTTGCCCCAAGGAAAGCGTCGTTAAGCGATGCCGATGCCGTGAATATGCTGGGCTATGCCTACATGGAGTTGCGTCAAACCGATTCGGCAATGACATGTTTCAATCAGGCTATCAAGCTCAACAACCAAAACTACAAGTATTTCTACAATCGAGGCAATGCGTTTTGGCAAATGGGTATGCCCGAAGAAGCCCTCAAAGACTTTGACCGCGCGCTGGAATTAGACCAGACCGTGTATGAGTTGTATCTGAATCGCGGGGCAATGCTGGCAGCCATGGGGCGGCACAAAGAGGCAATTGCCGATTTCAACCGTGCCGCCGACATGAACAAAAGCGACCGCAATATTTTCTTTAATCGCGCCCAAAGTCGGTTAGCCCTGAAAGAGTTCGACAAAGCCTCCGAAGACCTGCAATATTGCACCGAAATAGCTCCCGATTTTGCTCGCGCCTACTACATGCTGGGCTTGGTGATTTACTCACAATTGCCCGCCGATGCGAAAAACGACCCCAAAGGCTGTGAGTACCTGCAAAAAGCCGTCAATTTGGGTATGCCCGAAGCGCGCGATTTACTCTACGAAAAGTGCAGTCGGTAGATGACAAAGGTCATCGTTGGCAGCGCCGGGTTGTTGTTATCTTGCAGCCGTTTCACAAACTAACAACAACCATGAAATACTGCTGCCTTTTCATCCTTGGCATTTGCCTGCATGTGGCATGCGCTGCGCAGGATTCCCTGCAAACACCTTTGCAACGCTTTGGCGGAGGGGGATATTTCAAAATCGGTTACGGGGCAATTACGACGGAGGGGATTCCTGCCGTACTGAACAGCCGCAGCACCTTCGCCCCCGATGTGCTCACCGTAGGCGGTGGCGGTTTTGCCTATCTGAACCGCGTAGTAATCGGCGGCAACGGATTTGGTATGACAGGCAGCCGACACGGCGATACGCTCATTACGCACGGCGGCGGCGGCTTTGAGTTCGGTTATGACCTGCTCAATGGGGCTAACCGCCAATTGCTGGCAACCGTTATGCTGGGCGGCAGAGGTACGACCATCAACATAACCAATCGCAACAGTGCGCCCGTGTTTACATCGGGCAGTGTCATGGCAGGAATCAACCTGCATCTGCTGCAATATGTATTTCTAACTCCCAAAGCATCGGAGGCTTCGGGGGGCATCCACGTAGGGCTGCGGCTCTGCGCGTGGACAAGTTTTGGCGGCGGCACTTGGGAGCGCGACGGCAGGAAAATAGCAGGTTCCGGCAACTATCAGCCGCAAGGTGTCATGCTTTCCGCTACGTTTGGCGGTGCAGGCTTTGGCAGCAGGCGATAGTTCTGCGACTATTCCATGATATCTCCTGCCGGATTGCGGCCTGCCGCCCACAGCAGTTCAGCAAACGACTTGGCGTATTTAAACTGGAAGTCCACTAATTTCTGTTCGCCTTCCAACAGCTTGGCTTCCCGACTGTTTACCAAAAACAGGGAACTTTCGCCATTGAGAAACTTAATCTGTTCGCCGTTCAGAAGAACCTGATAGTTATTTACCATCTGTTCCTGTAAGCGCAGTTGAGTGCGTAAATTTTGCAAATCGTTATATACGGCGCTGATGTCGTTCAAAATTTCGCGGTTGAGTTGCGATAACTCAAATCGGCTTTGTTTAATCTTGATATTGGTTTGTGCCAATTTTGCCCGCTCTTTGCGCAAAAACAAAGGGAAGGAAAAATCAATACCGTATTTGTAATTATTGCGGAAGAATGCGCCGGAATTGGCTTCATCAAAGAACGGCGACTGTCCTAAGAAGTTGTAGTTCAGGTTAATCACCGGTTTGAGCATTTCTATGGCAAGCCTGCGCCCTACTTCCAATTGTTTGATTTTAAAATCCAATTTGAGCAATTCGGGGTGGTTTTCACGGGCGTATTGCAGCAAAGTTTCCAATTGGTCGCTTTCGCCAAGCTCGTGCAGGTTATTTGTAGGCAGGGCATTGTCGGGCAACTCCAATGGTTGGCTGTCCTCGTCCCACAGGTGATTGGAAAGTATCAGGCGTGCATTATTCCAGAAAACGGAACTGTTGTTAAATGCTACTTCGCGCTCTTGCAGGGTGATTTTTGCCTCAACGGAGTCAATAGCGGCCAAATCGCCTTGCAGGATGCGGGCTTTCACTGCTTCGTAGCGGATTTTAGCCAAATCTACTCCTTTGCGTGCAATTTGTAATTGTTTGTGTGCAGCATACCACTGCCAGTAGTCTTTGGTTGCCTGCAATACAATTTTGTTAATGGCTTTTATCCGTTCGGCTTCCAACATGCGGTTCATGTATTGCGCCTGTTGTAAAACGGCGCGCCGTTCGTCAAACAGTAAACCCTGTGCAACGGGCAAAATAATGCCGGCATAGAGTAAACCCGAGCTTGGGGTACTTTCTTTCGGGTTCAGGTAGATGCCCGAGTTCTGCTCGAAGCCTACTTTAAAATCCGGCCCGAAGGCGGTCGGAATTTTCATTTCGGCATTCCATGTGTTGAAATAATTCTGCTTTTTGAAATCCTTAAACTCGTGGCTTGCTGCCACTTTAGGGTCAAAAAAGCCGCGTGCCAAGCGAATTTCCTGCTTGCCCATTTCCGAAAGCAAATTGGCCTGCTTCACTATCGGGTGGCCGACAGCCAATTGCCGATAGAAGTCTTTAATACCGAATATGGTCGTATCATTGCCGGCTTTGAGTTTGTCTTCGGGGTAGAAGGCAAAGAAAGCCACAATAATGGATACTCTTGATAAAATGCGCTTCATGCTGTCATGCCTGTTTCTTGCTCACGTGAATTACTTTTTCTTGTCATCGCTCTTTCCTGCTGCATCCTCAGGGGCTTCTTTCAGGCTTGGCGGGAAGCCGTTCAACTGTCGCCATATTTCATACCATACAGGCACGTCGTCAAGCATTGCCCAGCCCAATACGCCGGAACCTTGGCGCAGTTGTTTCGGCCATGGGTCATCTTTGGGGTCAGGTTTTACCAGAATGCGATACTTACCCGCTTTGCTGTCCACCGCATCTATCACGGCTATTTCGCCGCCAAAAGTACCCACGGCTACGCTCGGCCATCCTGAAAACTGAATGGCAGGCCAACCGTCAAACTCTAAGCGCACCTTTCTGCCGATTGAAAGCAGGGGCACGTCCATGGGTTTGATGTACAGCTCCACGGCAACCTCGGGGTTGGCAGGCATGATGGTAACAACGGCTTCTTGTTCCTTGATGGTTTCACCGATACCTGCTTTGAGGGCTTTTACGACCATCCCGTCCTGAGGGGCGCGACAAACGTATTGCTCATTGCGGATTTTCATGTTGGCATACTCATTTTTGAGTTTTGCCAAATCTGCCTGCGCATTGGCAAGCCCTGAGATGGCGTCGTTCAGGTCTGAACGGGCTTTGGATATTTTTTCCAGATACTCGGCGCGTTTAGCATTAAGCTCGATTTGTGTATTGACAAGTTCCTGTTGCGATTGCAGGTATTTGTTTTCAGCCGATACGATTTTAGCATTGGATTCCTGCAATTTGCTGCGCCGCGATTCGAGCGTAATCAGTGCTATAAGCCCCTGTTTTTCCAGCACTTCGCCCGCTTCATATTGTCTCTTTGCAATCAGCAGGTTTACTTTTTCTGCTTCCAAGTCGGCGCTGTCAATGGATACTTTGAGCCGAGTTTGCTTGATTTTGTTGTTTTGCTGCGCCAGATTGAGGTCTAAGGCCTGCTGCAAGGCGCTAATTTGGGCTTGATAGCTTTCTATTTTTCCTTGATAGCCCAAAATAGCTTCTTCTTTACCCTGAATCTGCTCGGCCATTCTTTTGAGCAGTTCGGGGTCAAAGTATTTTTCTTTGATTTCTTCCAGCACCAAAATGGTGTCGCCTTTTTTCACTTGCTGTCCTTCGCGCACGTGCCAAGAGCGAATACGCCCCGCAATAGCCGACTCTACTGTTTGCGGGCGGTCTTGCGGAGTTAAGGCCGTTACGTTGCCGTCTGCCATAATATTCTGCTGCCAAGGCAGAAAGAGAACAATAAAGAAGATAGTGCCGATGCCTGCCAACCAATAAGCAAGTGCTTTGGCGGCCTTTGGCATGAGTAATACATCAGAGGTGCTTAGAAATTTTTTGGCGATGTTTTCATCTATTTCCTTATTGCCTGAAATACCTAACATAACAATTAGATTTTTTGGTTTAACAATTCAATACTACTTGCTGATACTCGGGGTGCTGTTTCAGTTCGCTGAATGTGCCTTGCAGATGTACTTTCCCCTCTTTGAGAATGATATTTCGGTCGCAGGCTTCCATCAGTACAGGGTCATTGGAGATAAGCAACAATGTCCACGGGTTGGAGCGGTCGGTGAGGAAGTTAAGCAGTTTGCGTTTTTCGTCTTTCTGCAATACCGAAAAGAAATCGTTCAAAATAAGTAGTTGCGGGCGTTCCGCTATGCAGCGAGCAAGCGTCAGTCGCACGTGAATACTGCTTGGCCATGATTTAGCACCTGCTATCAACTCTGTTTGTAAGCCGTTGGGAAGTTCATTGACAAAATCGGAAAGGCCGACTTTTTCCAAAGCCCAGATGACATCATCCAGTGCAACAGAGGTCTTGCCCATTGTAATATTGTCCAGAATGGTTCCTTCAAAAATGTTGTCAATAGCGAAGTTGGATGCCACCATGTCGCGAAGGGTATTCAGGTTGATGTCGCGCAGTGAGATATTGTTGAAGGCAACTACCCCTTCGTAGTTATCCAGAATACCGGAAAGCACGCGTACCAGCGTATCCTTGCCGGAGCTGTTAAAGCCTGACAGGCAGACCCTTTCTCCGGAGGCAATGTCTAAGTTGATGCCGTTGAGCACCGATTTATGGCTGTCCGGGTATTGGTATTTGAGGTCTTTGATGCGAACAGACAAACCGGCGCTGATGGTGTGCGGCAGGGCAATACCTGTTTGCCGCTCAACGGGCAGGTCGGTTACATGGCCTACCTTATCGGTAGCCGTCAGCATGTCATACACCGTGCTCATGCTCAGAATGACTTTTTCTACGGCTGCCAAAATCAGGATGATTACAATTTCGGAAGCTACGAATTGTCCTATCAGAATTTGGCGGTTGATAACTAACGAAACCCCGATGATGAGCAAGCCGCCTGTTACAATCGTTTTGAAGCCTACAATATTGCCGAACTGTGTCATCAGCACTTTGAAGTGCTTTTTGCGGTAGTACAGGTAGTTGTTCACCAAGTTTTCCGTTTTGTTGAGAGGCAGCGTGGTATGGCCTGCTAATTTGAAGGCCTCTACGCTGCGGGCAAGCTCCTCGAGCCAGTGTACTACTTTGTATTTGTATTTGGATTCAATGATGCTGGTGCGAAGACCCTCGGGGCCGGTGAAGTAGAAAATAGCAGCCAAAATACCGATTAAAGCAACCCCGAAAACAAGGAATGCGGGGTGATAGAACGAAAGGAGCAGTATGCCAAAGGCAATTTGCAATACAGAACTCGCCAAGTCTATCAACAGCTTGGGAAGGCTTTTCTGAATTGTGAGAATGTCAAAAAAGCGGTTCATGAGTTCGGGTGTGTAGTATTGGGTTACGGCTTCGGTGCGCACATTGGGTATGCGATAGCTGAACTCAAAGGCTGCTTTGACAAAAATCCGCCGCTGAATAACCTCTACAATGTGGTATTGCAAAATCTGCAATACGCCTGAGGCAATCACACCGATAATAACAAAGGCAATAATGAGTACAATTGAACTGAAAATAACACCGCCCGATACAAGCTCCATGATGGCCTGTACGCCCAGAGGCAGCGTAAGGCTGATTGCGGCAATAATGACGGCGTAGAAGTAAACATACCATATATCGCGTTGCTCGAGCCGCAGCAGCCGAAACATGCGTTGCATCGGGGAAAGATGGCGGGCTTCTTCATAACTTTTTTCACGCTCCGACAGCAGGGAAGTACGCGGAAAAGCTAACAGATAAATAACGTTGCCGTTTTTATCGGTGCCGAAAGTGAAGTTTTCAACGTTGGGAATTACTTCCAAATGAACTTCCCGACCGTCTGACTCGTAGTAGTAGCCCTCAAAAAAGCCTGCTTTGTTCTTAAATACAATCAGCGGCTGCCAAGTGTCATTTTGCCGGATAAACACGAGCATCGGGACGTTGGCCGATTTGAGCAACAAGCCGATTTTATCCTTAGGCAATACGTTTCGGAGTAGTGCCATTTCTATTTGCTCGCTTTTGTCGCCCAGCAAATCAATAAATCGGTCTAAATCGGAACCACAGTCCAGAATATTGGCATAGCGGTCGTTGAAGTTAAATAGTTTGTTGCCATGGTTGGTTAGTTCCGCAAGTCGTTTGATTATTGGTACAAATTGAGTTGAATTCATGTTACATGATTAAAATCGCTTCACATTTGCAGGAAAGTAAGAAGTGGTTGTTAGTTGTCCAAGTCATCATTTACTTAGACTGAATTCAAGGACTTTTACTGAAAAACTCCTCAGAAGGTTTTTATCCCTCAAAATTTCACAAAAAAGTGCAAAAAACACAACAGCCTCCTGCCGTTTGGTCGCAGGAGGCTGTTGGCAGCATGTTAAAAAATGTTAGATTACCAATTCTCTGCCCAGTCTTTCCAACAGTGCTTTGGTTGCGCGGATGCCTTCTACTTCCGACAATCGGTTGCCTTCATATTCAATGCCGATGTATCCGGTGTAGCCCGCATCTTTTACGATTTGCAACAGGCGTTTATAGTCCATTTTGGTTTCATTGCCTTGCTCATCAAAATCATAGGACTTGGCGCTTACGCCTTTGGCAAAAGGCATGAGCTCGCTTACGCCCGTGTAGCGGTCATATTCTTCTTCGCAGCCATCTTCCCATTTGCCGTTTTTGTATTTGAGGCAGAAATTGCCGAAATCGGGCAAAGTGCCGCAGCGATTGGTGTTGAGGTTTTTATTAACCGTACCAATGACTTCCGACAACCACTTGCCGTTGGAAGAGTAGCCGCCGTGGTTTTCCACAATAACATTGATGTCGTGTTTCATGCCAAATTCGGTGAGTTGGCTCAGGCCGTCTATAACGGCTTTTTTCACCTCCTCTGCGCTGCCTTCGCCGTAAGCGTTTACGCGTATGGAATGGCAGCCCAGAAACTTGGCGGCTTCTACCCATTTGTAGTGGTTTTCTACTGCCTGCTTGCGTTTTTTGGCATCCGAGTCGCCCATATTTCCTTCCGCATCTACCATAATGAGTACGCTGGTAACACCGTTGTCGTCGCAGCGCTTTTTCAACTCGGCAAGATAGGCGGAGTCTTTGGCTTTGTCTTTAAACAGGAAACTGACATACTCAACCGCATCTATACCAAAATCGTTTTTGGCTTTGAGCGGGAAGTCAAGGTTGTCTAATTCTTTGGCCATAATCATTTTGTGGAGCGACCACTCGGCTAGTGAAATTTTGAAAAACGGAGGCTTGACAATAGCGGTTGTTGCTGCGGTAGCAGTGGAGTCCTGTCCGGTGCTTTCCTCTTTGGTACTGCCTGTGCAACCTACTGTCCAAATGCCGGCGGCACTCAGTGCGGTCAATCCGGCAAATTGCTTGATAAAATCGCGACGTTTTGTATCCATTTTCTTTGGTGGTTATAAGTTGTTGAATAAGTATATGTTTGGCGTTGGAATGTGGATGCCTTCCAATTTTCTATCAAAAAGTCCGCTAAGTTTTACGCTAAGCGCGCTAAGCGTTTTGTAAGGATTAGTTTCCTTGTGCACTTTGCGATTGAACCTTTGCGAACTCTGCGGTAAAAAGAACTGAATTACTCCCCGCAGCCGATAGGCGCACCGGGCGGCAGTTCCTTATGCGTGCTGACTTTTGCTTTTTCGGGGGCTTTCATGCGTTCCAGTGCATAGTCTATGTGTGCCAAATAATGTTCGTTCATTTGGTTACCGCTACCGAAAATAGATTCAATATTTTTGGAAAGGCGGTTGCCTTGCAGGTAGGTACGCAGGTCGTTGAGTTTTTTGCTTACCACTGCCCGCGCCTGATAGTTGGCGCTTTCGTTTACGCTGAGTGCCAGCAAGTGCGTAAGCACCATTTGTTCGGTTTGCAACTGAATTTGTGCGGCAAGTCCGCTTTGGCGGGTAGCTTTCCATGTGGCATTGATGACTTGGTCTATTACCGAACTAAGCCCTAAACCGCTGCCGCGTGCTTCCAACAGCACCAATCGGCTGGCGCGCTCAGGATGGAACAGCAATCCCAGCGGCAAATCGGCGGCGGCTTCGGCAGCTGCCAGCGGGTCAAACAACAGCCCTGTGCGCTTGTTGAACAGTTCGCGGGTGAAAGCATAATTGGCAGGGCGCGGCGGAATCATGGCTACGATGCGCTCCGGCAAGGTGAGCGTTTCGGGTTTGATACATTCCAGCACTGCATCTAATGCCTTTTGCTGTTGCTTGACATCCAAAATTTGCGTTACGGTTTGGTTATCGCCGCGCAAGGCATAGGTATAATCCACACCGCCGATGAGCTTAACGGCTGCCTCTGCCTGATAGCGGTGATAGTTGTAAACAGGCACAAGTACATCTTCCAAAAACGCCAGTGGTTCGCCTTCTCGCACGGCTTTTTCCGAAAACTTGTCTAAGGCTTTTTTCCGAACGGCTAACACGTTGCGCAACTCATCGGCAGCATCCGTTCCGTTGTCCCACAGGTGCGCGTAGGGGTGCATACCGCCGGGTGCGCGTGCGTCGCGGTCAGAAATGTAGCGCATACCTTTGGCGAACACTTCGTCCAAATAGCGGCGCGAAGCGGCTGCATCGTCCGTTCCTTTGGGGAAGGTCTGATAGCCATAGGTGATGCTGACTTTGTCCCATTCGCCGATTTCGTCGGTGTAAACATCGCCGAAATCCAAGTCGCCGTTTTTGTCTAACTTAATCCAAGGGTGGGGATAGTCCATCACCGAAGCGCGGTTGTTGGTGCTGGCAGCGTAGTTGTGCATTAGCCCCAGTGTATGCCCTACCTCGTGTGCCGAAAGTTGCCGCAAGCGGTGCAAGGCGGCGTTGAGCATTTTTTCTGAAGGTTTTTCGCCTTTTTCAAAGGGGGAAAGCAAGCCCGTAAAAATCAGGTAGTCCTGCCGCACCCGCAGCGAACCGAGCGATACGTGCCCTTTGATAATTTCGCCCGTGCGCGGGTCTACCACCGAAGCGCCGTAGCTCCATCCGCGGGTAGAGCGATGCACCCACTGAATGACGTTGTAGCGCACATCCATCATGTCCGCACCTTCGGGCAATATTTCCACCCGAAAAGCATTTTTGAAACCTGCTGCCTCAAAGGCTTTTGCCCACCAGCGTGCACCTTCCAGCAGAGCCGTGCGGATGGGTTCGGGCGTGCCGTTGTCCAAGTAATAAACAATCGGCTTAACGGGTTCGCTCACTGCTGCGTTGGGGTCTTTCTTTTCTAAGCGGTGGCGAACGATGTAATGCTTTTCTATTGGTTCGGTAACGGGTGTGCTGTAATCATAAAACGACACCGACATGTAGCTGGAGCGCGGGTCTAATACTCGCGGCTGGTACTGGTTGTCGGGCAGTTGCACGAACGAATGGTGTGTGCGCAGCGTGATGGCTTCGGGCGAAGGCACTACTGACTGTACAAAGTTGCCCGCATCTTCACCGCCGACGAAGGTAATCGTGGCTTCCATTTCGGTATTGAGCGGGAAATTTTTGGTGCGGGGCAAATACAACGCCGAGCGCGAAGCATCGGGGCGGTAGCTACCCTGCCGCATCCGGCGGATGGTTTCCGCCACTTTGTGCGAGTCGCGCAGCAAGAAGTCGGTGGCATCAATCAACACCTTGTTGCCGTCTGCCGCTTCGGCCGTGAAGCCCCAGAGGGCACTTTGTGCAAATGATTCTTCCACTGCCCGCTTTTCGTTTGCCTGATTGGTAACGGCGCGGTAGCGATAGTTGGGCTGCACGAGCAGCACTTTTTTGCCTACGCGATGGAATTTCACAATGCGCTCTTCGCCTAACTGCCCGCGGTCTAAGCCGATGTCGTTGCTGCCAAGCCCGCCCGGCAGCGAATTGATATAGAGAAACTCTGTATCCCATTTGTCCACTTCTAACCAAAGTTTACCTTGTGCCTCATCTATCCAAAAGTTGAAAAAGCCTTCGTACTTTTTCATGCCTGCCGTTTTGGAGGCAATAGAGGGCAGCGATTGGGCATACATATGTCCGCCGTAAAAAGCGGTACAAAAGAGTAACAGCATTTTTAATTGAGCAGATGCAAACAGACGCATAACGCAAGCAGTTTAATTGAATAATGCGCCTACAATTTAAGATTTTACCGATGCTTTTCTTTTTGTGGTCTATCTTTAACCGCTAAAATTTTTCGCGCCGCACATGACGCTCAGTTTAGACACCATCAAGTCGCCCATTGCTTCGGAAATGGATACGTTTGAAATCCGCTTCAGGGATTCCATGCGTACCAAAGTGTTGTTGTTGGACAAGATTATGACTTACATTGTCAAACGCAAGGGCAAACAAATGCGACCGATGTTTGTATTTCTGGCAGCAGGCATGTGCGGACAAATCAACGAGTCCACGCATCGCGGCGCGGCACTCATCGAACTGTTGCACACCGCCACGCTGGTACACGACGATGTGGTGGACGACGCAAACTATCGCCGCGGCTTTTTTTCGGTCAATGCGCTTTGGAAAAACAAAGTAGCCGTGTTGGTCGGCGACTATCTGCTATCGCGAGGGCTGCTGCTTTCCATAGACCACGGCGATTTTGAACTGCTGCGCATCGTTTCTAAGGCAGTGCGCGAAATGAGCGAGGGCGAACTGCTGCAAATGGAAAAAGCCCGCCGCTTGGACATAGACGAGGCTGTGTATTTTGAAATTATCCGACAAAAAACCGCCACGCTGATTGCTTCCTGTTGTGCAGTGGGTGCGGCTTCGGGCGGCGCAGATGCCGCTACCATCCGTCAAATGGAGTTGTTCGGAGAAAAAATCGGCATTGCTTTCCAAATCAAAGATGACTTGTTTGACTACGGCAATGACGAAATCGGCAAACCGGTTGGCATTGACATCAAAGAAAAGAAAATGACGCTGCCGCTGATTTTTGCCCTCAATCAGGCAGACCGTTCGGTAAAAAACCACATCATCAACCTGATTAAAAACAAGTCGGACAAACCCAAATACATTGCCGAAATTATTGCCTTCGTGAAGCAATCGGGCGGTATAGAATACGCCCGCCAAGTGATGGAGCGCTACTTTACCGAAGCAAAGACCATACTGGCAGATTTTGCCGATACAGCCTACAAAACGGCCATGCTGCAATTGGTTGAATATACCATTGAGCGCAAAAAGTGATGCTTTTAAACGGCTTTTCTCCCCAGCGCTTTTGCCAGCAGTGGCGGCAGGGGTTGTTCGGAGCGCATTTTTTCCTGTAACTTCAAAAATCCGCCGATAAGTGCTTCGGGGCGCGGCGGACAGCCGGGTACGTACACATCTACGGGTACGATTCTGTCCACACCTTTAACCACGTGGTAGCCGTGTTGCCAATAAGGGCCGCCGCAGTTGGAGCAACTCCCCATTGAAATGACGTAGCGGGGCTCGGCCATTTGGTCATATAGGCGACGCAAGCGGTCGGCCATTTTGAAAGTTACCGTTCCTGCCACAATCATAACATCGGCTTGGCGGGGGGATGCGCGGGGAATCACACCGAAACGGTCTAAGTCGTAGCCGGAGGCATAGCTGCCCATCATTTCAATGGCACAACAGGCCAACCCGAAACTGAGCGGCCACATAGAGGAAAGACGCGCCCAGTTGAGCAGTTCATCGGCTTTGGCGAGGATGATACCGCCTTGGCCTGTTTTTTCCCGTAAGTCCGACAGAGTATTCATAACCGCAATGTTAGCGATTTGTGGCGTACCTTTGCAAAGTAAACCATTCAACCGCGCAATTGGTTTTTCAATTGTGCACTCTGTAAAGCTATGATTCACTCCACCATCGGAATAATTGGCCACCTGAGCGTTAGCATTGCTTTTGTTGCGGCGCTGGTTGCCGTTTATGGTTATATTCAAATCGGCCGACAGCCCGAAATTCATCGTGAGGCATGGCTGAAATTTGCACGCGGCGCTTTTTACGTACATGGCGCTGCCGTAGTAAGCATTATTTACAGCCTTTTTCACATCATCTACAACCATTATTACGAATACCACTACGCGTGGGACCATTCCTCCAACAACCTGCCCGTGCATTTTATGATTTCCTGCTTTTGGGAAGGGCAAGAAGGCAGTTTTTTGCTGTGGATTTTCTGGCATGTGCTGATTGGGCTGGTGCTGATGCGCACATCCAAACAATGGGAGCCCGATGTGATGATGGTCTTTGCTTTGGTACAGGCGTTTCTGACTTCCATGATTTTGGGCGTAGTATTTTTTGGTGAATTGAAAATCGGCAGCTCGCCTTTTATGCTGCTGCGCGAAGCACGCCCGAATGACCCGATTTTTCAAATCAACCCCGATTTTATTCCAACCGATGGCGGAGGATTGAACCCCCTGTTGCAAAACTATTGGATGGTGATTCACCCGCCGACCCTGTTTTTGGGCTTTGCCGGAACGCTGGTGCCTTTTGCTTATGCCATTGCAGCCCTGCGTACCGGTCGTTTCCGCGAATGGGTAAAACCTGCCTTGCCATGGGCTCATGCTACGGCGCTTGTATTGGGTGTAGGCATTATGATGGGTGCTTATTGGGCTTATGAAACGCTCAACTTTGGCGGCTATTGGAACTGGGACCCTGTGGAAAATGCGGTATATGTGCCTTGGCTGATTTTGGTGGCTTCCATCCACGTAATGATTGTTTTTCAGCGCAGCAATACTGCTTTAAAGGCTTCCTTTATTCTGGTCATTGCTACCTTTATCAGCATTTTGTATGCTACTTTCCTGACCCGCAGCGGCATTTTGGGCAATGCTTCGGTGCATTCTTTCACCGATTTGGGGCTTTCCGGGCAACTGCTGATTTACCTGTTGGCCTTTTTGGCAGTAGCATTGTTTTATCTGGTGCGCGCATGGAAGCAAATTCCTACGTCGGAAGAAGAAATTTCTACCTACTCGCGCGAGTTTTGGATTTTCATGGGAGCAACCACGCTGTGTCTGGCAGGGTTTCAGGTGATTATTCCGACCTCTATTCCGGTTTACAATAAGTTTTTGGATTTGTTCGGAATCACCTCCAATATGGCTCCGCCGGCCGACCAAGTGGCATTTTACACCAAATTTCAGTTGTGGTTCGGTTTAGCGGTTGCGCTGTTTTCAGGTACAGGGCAGTTCTTTTTCTGGAACAGGATGGATGCCAAGCAACTGCGCGAGGCACTGATGGTGCCGCTCACCATTACCATGCTGCTGTCTGCCCTTGTGTTGGTGCTTGCCAAAATTTCCGATTGGAAGTACATCCTACTGCTGACAGGCGGCATTTATTCCATTGTCGCCAACGGATTTATTTTGGCGCGCCTGATTAAAACCAAAACCTTCAAACTTTCGGGCGGAGCAATGGCACACATTGGCGTTGCCATGATGCTATTGGGCATTCTGGCTTCGGCGGGCTACTCCAAAGTTATTTCTCTGAACAACACAGGGTTGCTCTACAACCGTCAGTTCAGCGAAGAGATGAACAAGGAAAACCTGCTGCTGTTCCGCAACCAGCCGCAGCGAATGAAAGACTATACCCTTGTTTACAGAGGCACGCGCATGACTTCGCGCGACTTCCCCGACTACATAGACCAAGCGGCACTTCAAACAACTAATACTCCTTGGCTAATGGTTGCCAAAGAAGACCTGAACTACAAAGGCAAAACCTACTTTACCAAGGGCGATACGTTGAACGTGTACCATGAGAATGTGTACTACGAAATAGAGTACAAAAAGGACAACGGCAAAACCTTTACACTCTACCCACGCATTCAGTTCAATGAACAGATGGGTACGGGCGGCCTTGTACCCAGCCCCGACATCAGCCGCAACTTAGACCGCGACCTGTACACCCACATCACCAACATCCCCGACCCTGAGCAAGAGCGCAAGTGGAGCAATCCCGAAAACTTCACGCTTGCCGTAGGCGATACTTTCGTGGTGAATGACTTCATCGCTGTATTTGACGATGTGCGCCGCGGACAACAAATTGATGATGAGGATATTAACGTGTTTGCTCGCATCCGCATATTAGACCGCGACAAGGAGCATGAAGCCAAACCTGCCTATCTGATTAAAGGGCAAATGGTGCGCAAAATACCCTATGTGAATACAGACATGGGCATTAAACTGACTATTGAAGAAATCCGTCCGCAGGATAACACTTTTGTTATTCAGGCATCCACCACGCAAAAAGATTGGGTTATTCTCAAAGCCGTTGAAATGCCGCTCATTAATATTTTGTGGGCAGGCACCATTATCATGTCCATAGGTTTCGGGGTTGCTGTTTTCCGCCGTTACAAAGAGGCACAACAGGCGGCAAAATCGCACAGCCAAGCAACAATCAGCGGAAAAAAGGCCGTTATGGAGGCATAACCTTTCTAAAAAAATGTTTTATTCCGATAAAATGCTATTTTTGAGAAGTCAAATCCCATTTCAGGCGAATGACCTCCGAAGAAAAAAAGGCCTTCTTGTTGCTCAAAGCGGTTATCTTCCACTATCACGGCTTGGATGAAGAAGAAAAGCGGATATTGGAAGACACAGCCTATTCAATGGGTGCTGAAAATGAACTGAAATGGGCTACTCAGTTTGTTGAGGAAGACTACTACAATGCCTTTGACCGCGCCCGTGCTTTTTTGAATCAGGTGATGTCCAAATTAGACAAAAGCAAGCGGCTCTACTACCTCAGCTCTGTTTGGAATGCCAACAACCGCAAGGGCTACATCAGCGAAATGGAGGCCATTGCCATGCTCAGGCTTGCGCAGGACTGGCAGATTGAGCGCGAGCTGCTGGAAATGATTCGTAAGTAAGGGTAATACTCCTATTTTTGCACCTCATATTTTGCTCTTTACCCTCATGCAAGACCGGATTAAAGAACTCTTGGGCGAAATTGAAGCCTTCGCCATCAGCAATAAAGAAGAATTGGAACAGTTCCGACTGCGTTATATCGCCAAAAAAGGCGTTGTAACGGCGCTGTTTGACGAACTGAAAACCGTTCCTGCCGAAGAAAAGCGCAGCGTAGGGCAGCTGCTGAACCAGCTGAAAGACGCAGCAATGGACAAACTCAAATCCAAAACTGCCGAATTGGAGGCCGCTGCCATGGCTTCTGCCGGTAAGCCGCTGGATTTGACGCTGCCGCCCATTCCCAATGAGTTGGGAACCATTCACCCGCTTACGCAGGTGTGGGAACGCATCGTGGAAATTTTCGGGCGCATCGGCTTCAACGTGGAAGACGGCCCCGAAATTGAAAGCGACTGGAACAATTTTACCGCGCTGAACTTCCCCGATAATCACCCTGCCCGCGAAATGCAGGATACGTTTTTTATTGACGGCAAGGAAATCTTGTTGCGTACCCACACATCCAATGTGCAGATTCGCCTGATGCACAAGCAAAAGCCGCCTATCCGCAGCATCATGCCCGGGCGCGTGTATCGCAATGAGGCCATTTCAGCGCGTGCGCACTGCATTTTCCATCAGGTAGAAGGCCTCTACGTGGACAAAAACGTGAGCTTTGCCGACCTGAAACAAACGCTGTATCACTTTGCCAAAGAATTGTTTGGTAAGGATACGCAGGTGCGTTTTCGCCCTTCTTACTTTCCGTTCACCGAACCAAGTGCAGAAATAGATATTTCCTGCGGTCTGAACCGCCCGGGAACCTGTGCGCTTTGCGGCGGCAGCAAAAATATCTGCAAGGGTACGGGCTGGGTAGAAATCGGCGGTTCGGGGATGGTACACCCCAACGTATTGGAAAACTGCGGTATAGACCCCGAAGAATTTACGGGTTTTGCCTTCGGTATGGGCATTGAGCGCATTACGATGCTCAAATACCAAATCCGCGACTTGCGCCTGTTCACGGAAAACGACGTGCAGTTTTTGCGTCAGTTTGAGACGCTGTAAACATAGTTTTTAGCCAAAAGAACACGAAGTACACAAGGTAGCATGACAATTTTCTTGTGTACTTCCCCTGTAATTTCAAAAAACACCTACCTACCGCTGCGCCGAACGCTGCAAATAGGCTTTGACCCGCTCAACGGCATTTTGGCGGACGTTGAAGTAGAACAGGTTGTAGTCGGCGCGGTGCCAATTTTTGATGTTGAGCAATGCTGCACCCGCTATTTTCGGGCGGCTAATCCATAACATGCCTTCGTGTGCTGCTGCATCGTGCAGCCCCGGTTTCAAGGGTTTGAATTTTTGCCCTACCGCGCCCATGTGCAATGTTGCGGGGGCAGGTTCACCGTTGGTTGTCCAATTGAGCGGGTTGGTTGCCGCTGCCTTGTACAATTCCTTGTCGTGGTTGGGCGGTGTGTAGCCTTTGGCGTAGGTATTCCACGTTACAAAACAGCCCGTTTGGTCGGCATTTTGGCAAACGGGAATGTGGGTGAAGAAATCGGCGGGGGTGGGCATTCCTACCAAATAGGCAACAATCAATTGCTCTTGCAGGGGCTGCCCGTCAATCAGTTCGCGGATGAGGCGCTTGCCGTGCTGCGTTCCTTGGCTGTGCGCGGCAATAATGAACGGTCTGCCCTGATTGAAATGCTTCAAATAATATTCAAACGCTGCCTTTACGTCGGCATATGCCGTATCAAAAGCGGCTTTGGCATCGGCTTGGTTAGGTGTGAAATAAGCGTAAATGTGTGCCTGCCGATAGCGTGGTGCAAATACGCGCCCTGCCGCATTGAAAATGCTCGCCTGATTGAGAATGGTGGAATTATCTACCCGTTGGTTCAAATCGGCATCTTCAACGTTGCCGTTCCACGGGTAGCCGTTGGCAGGTTCGTAGGTGTAGATGGTGGGATGGATGAAAAACACATCGGCAGGGGCTGTTGCCTGATTGTCGCGCAGGGTGTCCACACGCGGCAGGCTGTCGGCTGCATCGCGTTTGTCGGGGTGGGCTGCCCAGAGTTCCAATCGGCTGTAGTCGGGGCGTGGCGGAACGTTTGCAGGCTCAAAGCGGCTGCTTAGTACAACCCGCTTAGCGGTACATCCTGCAAGAGTAAACATCAAAGCAACTGCCAACCATAATTTATTCGGCAAACGGAAGTGGCGCATATCTTTTCTTTTGTTAATTTGTCGCAACGGAAGTCAAAACTATATGAAAGGTCATCGGATTTCAAACGCATTTGCGCGGCTAAGTGTTTGCGGCTTGTTGTGCATCGGGCTGTTGGCGTGCAGTTCGCCGAAGTCTTCGGAACAACCGCAAGACAACGAAGATGTCGGTAAAGAGGTTTTAAAGCCGTTGGTTGAAATCCGAAACGAAGTACTGGCGCGACTTGCAAGGCAGTTTACCGCAATAGCTCTGCCCCACGACACCCGCAGCGATTCGGTTGCACCTTTGGTTAGCCCCTTGCGCGATGCCGACTTACGGGCGTTCCTGCGCAGAGGAAGCGCATTTGAAGGGGCTTACCAATGCTACCCGATGTATCGCCTGCCCGACTACGGCGATTTTGTGGCGCTGATATATGCGACTTTGCAACAAGAAAGCGGCGGTTTGCGATTGCTGCTCGTTACCTACACGCCCGAAGGTCGCCCCATAGACGAACTGTTGCTCAAAGACGACAGCGATACGGGCAGCGAATACACAACCCTCAATACGCGGATTGCAACCGATTTTACGTTGGAACAAGCCGTTTTGCAGGTGCTTTATGAACAGAAAGGCGAAGAAGAAACGGTAGAAAAAGACCGCAAAGAACAACTGCGCCGCTACAGTATAACCCCCGAAGGTAAAATTAAACGACAGCCATGAGCAAAATTTTTTATGGCTGGTATATTCTGGCGGCAGTTTTCGTTGTTTACATGTTGAGCAGCATCGGCGTAAGCACCTTGCCGCTGCTCAATGCGCAGTTGAAAACCGTGCACGGATGGACACACGAACAGGTTTCGGGTCCGCCTTCGCTGCTGTATTTTTTCATCAGTTTTGTTGCCTTTTCGCTGGGTTGGGTATTAGATAAAATTGCCCCAAAAACCATTATGGTTGTGGGCGCACTTTGCATGATTGTTTGCCTTGCCGCTTATTATTTCATCACCGACTTGTGGCAACTCTACGCCGTGTATGCTTTATACAGCGTTGCACTTACCTGTACGGGCATTATGCCTGCCATGGTGTTGCTCAACCGCTGGTTTGCCGACTATCGCGGTGTGGCGGTAGGCATTTTTTTGATGGGCTCAAGCCTTGGCGGGGCGGTTTTTCCCAAATGGGCGGCGTGGATGATTGAGCAATACGGCTGGCAAACGGCAGCGCTGGGGCTGCTTGTTGCTTGCATTGCGCTGATTCTTCCCCCGCTGTTTGCAATTAAAAATTCCCCTCGGCAACTCGGGCTATTGCCCGACGGCAAAACGGTTGCTTCGGTGCAGTCGGCGGCAAAGGCATTGAAAAAAGCCACTGTTACAAGTATCGGGCAGGCACTGCGCGAACCGCTTTTCTACCTGTTGCTGTTCGTAACGGCGGTGATGTGGTTTTGCATTACAGCGCTGATTCAGCATCTGGCGTATTACATGAAAGATTTGCAGGTAGAACTTTCCCTAAGCGGTACGCTGCTTAGTGTGTTTTTCGTTTGCAGCATTTTCGGTAAGGTTATTTTCGGGTATTTGAGCGACCGATTTTCACCCAAATACATTTTGCTGCTGGCAAGCGCTTCCATGACATTGGGTTCGCTGGCGTGGCAATTAGCCGCCACCGCAGGCATAGAAATGCTCTATGCTGCAGCTGTTATCTACGGCATCGGCTACAGCGGCACTTTCACCATGATTCAGATTGTGCTGGCTGCCTACTACGAAGGCCCCGTTTACGGCAGGTTGCTCGGCTTTTTTACGATGGCAGACACGCTGGCGGGCAGTTTGGGCATCTATTGGCTCGGCTACTTGCGCACCGAATCGGGCAGCTATGCAAGCGGAATGCAAACAATGGCAATCCTCTGTGCGCTCTCTACGGTTTGTGTGCTGCTGATGCGCAAACCCGAACAGGCAGCAAGCGCGTAAAATTTGTCGGGCAGTAAATAAACGCATCGGTACTTCTCGGATTTAGAAAAATCCGTTGGTTGAAGAAAACCTCGCCGCAAACTGCTCAACTTCTTTGTCCATCAACCCTTGCTTCTCAAAATAACCAATTGAATAGCGGGGAAAATAATCGCCAGAAAACGCACAAATCTTTGGATTAATTTCTAACTTCAAAAAATTATGGTCTGCCGAAGAACTTTGCCTTAGCATAACTGCGCGATATGTGGTGTAGAAGATGGATAATCGCTTTCACTTTACTGTTATTATTGGTTGTTGCGCAAGACAGCATAGCCCAGCGCATAACACGGCGCGTAGACAGCTTGGAAAAAGTTCTTTTGAAACAGACAGAAACAGCGCCAAGGCTTGTGCTGCTCAAACAGTTGTCAGCTTTCAAAAACCGACAGGGAGCAACCGATGGCAAAAGCCTTGGCTATTTTCGGGAGCTAATCCGCATCGGAAGACAAATAGGGGACTCCGTAAGCGTTGCAGAAGGTTTGTTCTATACAGGCTTTCATCATTTTTTAAATCGGCGGCTGATTTTATCCGGTCAAACCTATCATTATGCCTTAACGAGTCTGAAAAACACAGATAGTGCATACACGCTGAAATCTCAAATATACAATGCCATAGGCATTAACTATGCATACGTAGGGAGCTATTCAACGGCTTTGAACAACTATCACAAGGCACTGGCTATTGCAGAAAAAGTCCGACACTGGCAGGAAAAGGCAGATGTATTAGATAACATGCGAGATGCCTTTGAAAACCTTAACCTGCTTGATTCAGTCAAGTATTACAGTCGCTTGTCGCTGGCTGCCTATCAGTACCTTTTGGCAAACGACAACGACAGCAGTTACTATTGCGCAGGCATCGGCAAAGCCCTGATAGCACTTGGGCAGCCATACAAAGCCATAGAATACCTCAATATGGGCTTCAAAATCAGCAAGCGGGAACAGTCGCAGACAGGCATGGCAAATATCCATCGGCATTTGGGGAGTTGCTACCAGATGTTGAAAAACTATGCACAAGCGAGAAATCATTACCTTGCTGCTGTTTCGCTGAATGAAAATCTGCGTGTGGTTGTCAGTAGAAAACTGAGTGAAATAGCTGTTATGGAAAAAGATTATCGGCAAGCATATCAATACTTGGAGGAGTACGTGCATACGGTAGATACGCTCCGAGGGATAAAAATCAGAGAACAACTGTTTGAGCTTGAACAACTTTACCGAAACATGGACAAAGAGCGCGAGGTGTTACAGGCCAAAAATGAGGCCATGCAAAGTAAATCGTTGGTCAATTTGTTTTCGGGCTTATTTGCCATTACGCTGATTATTCTGATTTTTACAGGGGTACTCTACTGGCAGAAAAAACAAAACGCTGCCAAACTGAGCAAATTGAACCAAGAAATTTCTTACATCAATCAGCATTTGGATGAGTTGGTACAAAGGCGTACCGACGTGATACAGCGACAAAAGCAGCAGATAGAAAGGTTTGCATTTATGAATGCGCACGAGATACGCGGCCCTGTGGCCACTATCTTAGGCTTGGTTAATATCATTATTCAAGAAGACCTGTTGCGCGATAACAAAGAGGTAGAGCAACATTTGCAAATGACGGTGCAGAAAATGGATATGATTGTGAGTCATGTGCAAAAAACCCTCGACAATGAGGATTGGAAAAATATGGATTTGCCGCCCGTTCAGTAAATATTGGCAGCAAAATGCGCCCGCGAAAGCGTAATTTTGCGGCATGTTATCCGTCAATAATCTTTCTTTTTATCTGGGCAGCCGCGCTTTGTACCGCGAAGCCTCTTTGCACATCAAACCCAAAGACCGCATCGGGCTGATTGGCGCGAACGGAACGGGCAAATCTACCCTCTTGCGCCTCATCACGGGCGAATACACACCCGACGAAGGCAGCATCGAAAAAAGCGGCGACTGCACCATCGGCTTTCTGAATCAGGACTTACTAAGCTATCAGACCGAAGACAGCATTTTGGCAGTAGCCATGGAAGCCTTTGAGCGCCAAAATCAAATTCAGCACGAAATGGATTTGATTCTGGCAAAAATGGAAACCGAATATTCCGACGATTTGGTGGAAAAGTTGGGCGCATTGCAGGAAGAATTTCAGATGCTGGACGGATACAGCCTGCAAGCCAAAGCCGAAGAGATTTTGGAAGGTTTGGGCTTTGCCACATCGGATTTGCATCGCCCCTTGCGCGAATTTTCGGGCGGCTGGCGGATGCGCGTTATGCTGGCTAAAATGCTGCTCATGAAGCCTTCTCTGCTCATGCTCGACGAACCGACCAACCACTTAGACCTACCCTCTATTCAGTGGCTGGAAAACTACCTTCGCACCTACGAAGGCGCAATTGTGGTGGTTTCGCACGACCGCGAATTTTTGGACAACGTTTGCAACATCATCGTGGAAGTAGCTCAGCAAAAACTGAACTACTACCCGGGCAACTACTCATTCTATTTGGAAGAAAAAGCCCTGCGTGCCGAAATTCAAAACAATGCCTATGAAAACCAGCAACAGGCAATCCGTCAGGCAGAGCGTTTCATAGACCGCTTCAAGGCGAAGGCAAGCAAGGCGCGACAAGTGCAATCGCGCGTGAAAGCCTTAGAGCGCATGGAATTGGTAGAAGAAGTGGTGGACGAAACAGCGCGCGTCAATTTCCGATTCTCTTTTGACCAACAGCCGGGCAAAGTAATTGCCCAATTGGAAAATATTTCCAAAGCCTATGGCAGCAACGTCATTCTGCAAAACAGCAGCGCCACAATTGAGCGCGGCGATAAAATTACACTCATAGGGGCAAACGGACGCGGAAAATCTACGCTGTTGCGCATTATTGAAGGCAGAGAACCCGTAGAGGGAAAAGTACAAATCGGCTACAACGTGCAAACCGCCATGTACGCACAGCACCAATTGGAAGTACTGAACGTAGAAAATACCATTATTGACGAACTCAAACAGGCAGGCACGAACAAAACCGAAGCCGAATTGCGCAGCATCTTGGGCTGTTTCCTGTTCAGCGGCGACGATGTTTTCAAGAAAATCAAAGTGCTTTCGGGCGGCGAAAAGTCGCGGGTGGCGCTGGCACTCACGCTCATTTCGCGCTCTAACTTTCTGCTGCTGGACGAACCTACGAACCACTTAGACATTCAGTCGGTCAATATCCTGATTCAGGCTTTGCAGCAATACGAAGGCTCTTTTGTGGTAGTTTCCCACGACCGCCATTTTGTTTCGCAAATTGCCAATAAAATTTGGTGGATTGAAAACCATCAAATCAAGGAATACCCGGGCACTTACGATGAGTTTGTCTACTGGCAAAACCTGCAACAGAAACAAGCGGCTGCCAACATTCCGCAGCCTGCCAAAACCAACGATAAGCCCAAGGCAAACAACCTAAGCGAAAGCCAGCGCGAAGATTTGCGCAAACAACTCAAAAAAATTCAAAAACAATTGGAAGAAACCGAACACCGAATAGCCGCGCACGAACAGCACAAAAAGCAGTTGGAAGAGGAAATGGCGTTACCTTCGGTATATGCCAATCCGGCAGGGCTGGCAAAAATTAACGCCCAATACGATGCTTTAAAGGCAGAAATCGGAAAAGAAACCGAACTTTGGGAACGCCTTGCGTCGGAAATTGACGCGCTGGAAGCTAAACTCTGACAATCACATGCAACAACTTTGGTTCTGGAATGAGTGGCCGCGCACAGCCTCCAAACGGCTGTTTGCGGCTTTCGTTATTTTTTTTCTCATAGCACTGCTTGGCGGGGCTTATCTCTGGTCGCAGGGCAGCGAAACGACTATCCGCTGGTATACCGAACCCGAACTGCAACCCAAACGGACGGTGGTGGAAGATTTCAACCAACTGTCGTTCGGCTTTACGGTAGATGCCGATTCGTACCTCATCAGCGAACGATATCGCGCCACGGAAATAGTGTTGGACATTGTCTATGCCCGAATTTACGCTGTCTTGGTAATTGCGGGCATGGTGTTGCTGCTCACCGTTGCAACCTTCCTCAAACGGATTCCTTTTGCCGTTATCAGCACCGTTATCATTTTGCAACTTGCCACTTCGGGCTTTGACCAAATGGCAATTGCGGGTATGGCTTTCAGCAATGTTCCGTTGGTGGCGTTGCTGGTGATGTTTTTGCTGCCCGCCTATTATTTTCAGGAAATAGCCAAGCAAACTTCGCTGCCCGTTCGCTTGGGTGTTTTTGCCGTGTTGGCAATGGTTGCCGCAGCCCTTGTCGGGTGGCAGGCAGAAAGTGCGCAGCCGCTGATGCAATGGGCAGGCTATTCCTATGCCGTTCCGTTGGGGCTTACCGCACTGCTCATTTGGTTTACGGGGCATGAACTGCTGGGCGCGCTGTTTGTTTTTGTGTCCAATTTGGGCGCTTCCGCTTCGGGCAACCCCATCCGACATTTTGCCATCATCGGCGGAATCTACCTGCTCAATATCGGCTACGACTACCTGCTGGATGCGGGCATGACAAGCTATAAAATCTTCATGGTCAGCCCCTTTGTCTGGTTTTTTATCAACCTTTTGCTGGGCTTTTGGAACTTTTGGCGCAAAGAGCCTGCGCTTGTCGGCATTGCATCGGTTGTTCCTTACGGCTATTTCGGCTTTTTGGGGTTGAGTTTTGTTGCGCTGGGCTTCATGGGCTATGCCTTTGCTACCGACAATACGTCGGTGATTAAAGTTTTGGAAGATTTGATTCGCTACGCACAGTTTGGCGTGGGGCTGATTTTCTACATCTACATTTTGGCAAACTTCACCGCCCCGATGCGGCAGGGCCTGCCCGTGCATAAGGTCATGTACCAAGGGCGCATTGTTGCCTACGGATTTGTGAACTTGGCGGCTTTGGTGGTTGCGGGCGTAATGGCTGCCAACTCGGATTTCTTTGTTTTTGAACAATCTAAAGCGGGCTATTTCATTTATCAGGGCGATATGGAACGCGCCAAAGGCGACCTTGTCATGAGCGAGCAGAACTACAAATTCGCCTTGGCGTTAGACCCGTACAGCCACCGCGGGAACTATTCGGTCGGTTCGCTGGCACGGATGCAGGGCGATGAGGCAACGGCGCTGTTTTTCTTCTCACGGGCTACTTTCCGCAACCCCAACCCGGCAGATTACGTGAACATCGCCGAACTGATGACCAACAACAACCGCTTTTTGGATGCCCTATTCCAACTGCGCGAAGGGCTGCAACGATTCCCGCAAGACGGGCGTCTGATGAACAACATGGGGCTGCTCTATACCAAAACCGACGTAGTGGATTCGGCATTCTATTATTTGAAAAATGCAAAAGAACACCTTGCGCACCCCGAAATAGCCGAAAGCAATTTCTACGCAATGGCTATCCGCTACGAGTTTGCGGGTTCGCCCGATACCCTGCGCCAAATGCTCAAACCGCGCCGCAACATCGGCACGGCATTGAACGAATTGGCACTGCTCAACCTATTGCGCCAACCGACCGCCGAACCGTTGGATGAAAAATTCCTGCCCGATTCGGCAATGAATACCTACCAGTTGTGCTATTTGTACAACTACGCGCTCAACCGCATTGGCGATGCCGACACAAGCATTATCAACGTATTGGACAAATACGCCCGCGTGCCTGCCAACGAAAGTTTTGTTCCCTATTTGCAACTTGCCAAAGCGCTCAAATTGCGACGCATGGGGCAATACGGACGCGCCTACAACATCTTGCAAAAATTGCAATACGAAAGCCCGCCCAACAACCCCTACTACGCCAATGTGTTGGGCATATTGGCTTTACAGGTGGAAGAATACCGCGAAGCTGCCCGTTGGTTTGATATGTCGTACCGTAGGGGCAATGCCGAAGCATTCCTGAACCGCGCCATTTGCCTGACGGAAATCCCCGACCGCCGCGCCGAAGCATTAGAGGCATGGCAGATGCTGGAGGAAAGCAGCAATACAACCTATCAGGCAATTGCCCGCGACATCCTGCACGTGATTCATCCCGACAGCGTGCGGAAAATCAACCTGTCGGCTTTGGACGACGAAGGCAAAATGCGCTTCATCCACTACAACCACGCACAACTTTCCGACGAAGCGTTTAACAAAATCTTCCAAACCTTGCAATCGCCCGTGGCGCAGGTGCAGGCAGCCGTTGAGCGCATCCGCTACTACATAGCCGAAGGCAACACGGAAAAAGCCGCCAACATCCGCAATGCCATGACGGGCATCAGTGTCCCCGATGTGTTGGTACAAACCCTGCGCGATGCCGATTTGCGCCTGCTCTACGCCCAACAGCGCTACAAAGAAATGGGCGCAGTGCTGAAAGGCTACGAACCGCCCTTGCCGCTTTCGGGCTACAAGCCGTTTTACGAAGGCATGTATGCCATCGGCAACAACGATTTGCAGCAGGCGGAAGTCAGACTGAAAGAAGCCATTGCCCGCCTGCCGCAAAAACAGGAATTTTATGTTGAATTGGCAGGGCTGTACAACAAGCGCAAAGAGCCACAAAAGGCATACGACGTGCTGGTGGACGTTCTGCGCACCCGCGACGACTACCACGACTACCCGCCCGCCGTCTATGAACTCTACGCCCTGCAATGTTTGGAAATGGGCTTAGACAGTTTCGCCGATGAAGCCATTCGCAAATTGGAAGACCTCATTCCGCCGCAGCGCTACGCCCGAGTGGTAGCCCTGTTCAATCAGCGCAAGGCAGAGCTGGCAAAGCAGCGCGAAGTGAATTGGTAATCCCCATAACAAAGGAACTGCGACGCACCCTTTGCTATGGGAATGTTGTGTGCATTCGGGATGATTACAGACGGCTTTACGACAAATAATTCGCAATGCGAATCAGGTCGGCAAATACACCGGCTGCGGTTACTTCCGCACCTGCTCCCGAACCTTTTACCACCATCGGGCGCTCAGGGTAGCGGGCGGTCGTAAAGGCAATGATGTTATCCGAACCCGACAGCGAAGCAAAAGGATGCTCCTGCCCTACAGAATCCAACGAAATAGTGGCTTTACCGCCCTCAAAACGGGCAATGCAGCGCAGTTTTTCGCCTTTTTCGGCAGCTTGGCGACGCATTTGCTCAAAGTGGTCGTCGTAGGTAGCCAGCACGCGCAGGAACTCATCAACCGTCGGAGCGTCTAAGCAGGGCTGCGGTAAGAAGCCGTTGATGGTGATGTCTTCAAATTCCATGGCGTAACCGCACTCACGCGCCAAAATCAGGATTTTGCGCCCTACGTCTTTGCAGCTCAAATCTTCACGCGGGTCGGGTTCGGTATAGCCTTTTTGCTTGGCATCTTTCACTACCTCGCTGAAAGGAACAGAGCCGTCAAAGGTGTTGAAAATATACGACAGCGTACCGGACAGCACCGCCTCAATGCGGATGATTTTATCGCCGCTGTTAATCAAATCGCGCAGGGTGCTGATAACGGGCAGCCCCGCACCTACGTTGGTTTCGTAGAGCATGATGACGCCGTGCTGCTTGGCAAGGCGGCGGTTGCGGATGTACTGCTCGTAGCTGCTTGAAGAGGCTATCTTATTGGGCGTAACAATGGAAATACTTGCTCGCAAAATCTCGTCGTAGGTATTGGCAACGGCAGCACTGGCAGAGTTGTCTATAAAAACAGAGTTGGTCAGGTTGATTTCGTTCATCTGTTTGACAAACGAATGAATGTCGGATGCCGTGGTGCTGTTTTCTAATTCTTCACGCCAGTTTTCAATGGAGATGCCGTTTTCTTTCAGCAACATTTTGCGGCTGTTGGCAAGCCCAATGATGCGGAAATCTATGTTGTACTCGTTTTTCAGGTAATTGCGTTGTTCCTGAATCTGCTTTAACAGGGTGCTGCCAATCAGTCCTGTGCCTGCCATGAAAATATTGAGCACCTTCGTATCGGATTCAAAGAAGGCCTGATGCAGTGCCCGCAGTGCTTTTACTTCATCAGCCTTGCCGATAACGGCGGAAATGTTCAACTCGGAAGAACCTTGCGCAATGGCAACCACATTAATACCGTTGCGTCCCAATGCTTGGAACATACGCCCGGCAACTCCGCTGGAGCGGCGCATGTCTTTGCCCACAATGGCAATAATAGAGAGGTCGGTTTCTACGATGACCTCATCCAGCAGTGCATTGCGAATTTCAAAGGCAAACTCTTTTTCAATCAATTGTTTGGCAGTATCTGCCTCTTCGGGTTTTACGGCCAAACAAATGGAGTGTTCCGAAGAAGCCTGCGTAATCAGGATGACGCTGATGTTACCTGCGGCAAGTGCTCCGAACAAACGGGCAGAAATACCCGCTACACCTACCATACCGCTGCCTTGTACGCGTAGCAGTGCTATGCGACTGATGGAGGTAATGCCCTTAATCGGCCGACCTGTATAGGCAGCTTCTTTGCCGATGTAAGAACCTTCAAACGCTGTGTGAAACGTGTTGCGAATCACTATTGGCACATCTGCCTTCATGGCAGGCACCATCGTCGGCGGATAAATCACTTTTGCCCCGAAGTGCGACATTTCCATCGCTTCTTCGTAGGTAAGGGCAGGAATGGAGAGTGCTTGCGGTACTTTGCGCGGGTCGCAGGTCATCACCCCGTCCACGTCTGTCCAAATCTCGGCGACGGACGCCTGCAAAGCCGCTGCGAAGATAGAGCAGGTATAGTCCGAGCCGCCGCGCCCCAGTGTAACGGTGTCGCCGTTGGGTGCGCCGCCGATGAACCCGGTGGCAATAATCAGTCCGGGGGTGGCAGCCACATATTCCCGAATCAGGGGGTTAGTGGCTTCAAAATCAACGGCAGCATTGCCATAGCGCCCATCGGTTTTGATAACTTTGGTCGTATCCAAATAACTTGCCTGCAAGCCTTGCTCCCGCGCCGCTTCGCTGATGATGGTGCAAGAGAGCCGCTCACCAAAGCTCATCACATAGTCCAGCGCACGGATACTCATTTCATTGAGCAGGAAAATACCGTTGAGCAGTTCGTCTAATTCGTTGAGCATCGCCTTCACTTTGGCAAGTGTGGCGCTTTGCTGACGCACGTCTATCAGTTCTTTAACGCAGTCTAAGTGGCGTTTTTCAATATTGGCAAAAAGGGTTTTGTAGCTTGTATCGTTGTTGGCGGCGGCTTTTGCCGTTGCAATCAGTTCGTCGGTGATGCCTCCCAGCGCCGAGCATACCACCACCTTTGCTTCCGGGTCGTTTTTAATGATGTTTACCACATTGCGGATGCGTTCGGCATTCTGCACCGATGAACCTCCGAATTTGAGTACTTTCATAATAGGTTTGAATGTAAAATTTGGGTTGAAAATAATGTTTAACAAGGCTTAACCGCCTTTTGGCAGCCGCCCGAAAAAACGGAATATGTGTAATGATGGATATAGTATGTGTATAGTCATGCCCCTTAGGGCATGGTTGTTGTCATGCCGCATGTAGTTGTGTTGTACAGAGAAACAACAATTACGAACATACTATACAGGTGTGGATAAGGCGGTGCAAAGCTATCAATAAAATTTTGCAAAAAAGAAAAAACAGGGAGGGATTTATCGCAGTTTTACTTATTGGCAGATTGGCGCAGATGCGGCAATTTTGCATCGGCTATTTCGTACACTAAAACCCTCATTATCATGGGACAAATCCAATGGGAAACCATTAAGGAATACAAAGAAATCTTGTTTACCTATCACAACGGGATTGGAAAAATCAGCATCAATCGCCCGCAGGTGCACAATGCTTTCACGCCTCTGACGGTTCAGGAAATGATTGATGCAATGACGCACTGTCGCTATGACGACCGCATCGGTGTGGTAATCCTGACAGGCGAAGGCGGCAGAGCTTTTTGCAGCGGCGGCGACCAAAGCGTGCGCGGACACGGCGGCTACGTAGGCAACGACGGCGTACCACGTCTCAACGTGTTGGACTTGCAAAAACTTATCCGCAGCATTCCTAAACCTGTTATTGCAATGGTGGCAGGTTGGGCAATTGGCGGGGGGCATGTGCTCCATGTGGTTTGCGACCTAACCATCGCTGCCGAAAATGCCCGATTCGGACAGACCGGCCCCAAAGTAGGCAGCTTTGACGGCGGCTTCGGTGCTAGCTACCTTGCCCGCATCGTAGGACAGAAAAAAGCCCGCGAAATTTGGTATCTGTGCGACCAATACGACGCACAGGAAGCCCTCCAAATGGGATTGGTTAACAAAGTGGTGCCTTTGGAAAAATTGGAAGAGGAAACTGTTGCGTGGTGCAATAAAATTTTGGAAAAATCGCCCATTGCCTTGCGGATGCTCAAATCGGCCTTCAATGCCGAATTGGACGGGCAAGCAGGCATTCAGGAACTGGCAGGCAATGCTACGCTGCTCTACTACCTGAGCGACGAAGCCAAAGAAGGCAAAAATGCGTTCATAGAAAAGCGCAAGCCCGATTTCAGCAAATTTCCGAAGTTCCCGTAAGGTTTTTTTGATAAGTTGATAAACAAATCCGACGGTTTTTTAGAGAACCGTCGGATTTTGCAGATAGATTCTAAAAAAGCCGTCTAAATCCGCCGACAGGGATAGCCTAAGACAGTTTGTCAGCAAACGAAGCCCCTGCCGGCAGTTAGAATCAAGTCAATCTGCATCGCCCTTAAAAACCTCAGTGCCCTCAGCGGCAAAATCTTTGTGCTCACTGCGGTAAAAAACAAAGCCATGACTGAGTATCCTTTCAGCCGTATTCCGCACGACCGCCTCACATGGGTTTCTGCCTATGACAAAGAGACGTTGTGCAAAAAAATTGCGGCGGCGATTTACCGCAAGAATGAAATCCGCATGAGTAGGCACAAGTTTAACGGTCAGATGATTAACGACGGTGAGTTTCGCCTTTCGCAATGGGTCAGCCATCCCAATTTATTTTTGCCGATGTTGCGCTGCCGCATCGAGCCAACCTCATCGGGCTGTTTGATTTTTGTAGAATGTAGCCTGTTTTTCAGCACACAAGTACTGATGTCGGCGGGATTGCTGTTTTTGTTTTCGGCTGCCTTGTTTTTTTTGTTTGTACAACGCGATTGGCTCTATGCCGCTACCATGTTGATTGTCATCAGCCTGTTTTATCTCACGGTATTGGGCAATTACCACCTCCAAAAGCAAATCAGCCTGAACCTGTTGCAACGGGTGATTGCGTGAGTGATGAGCCATTGAATATCTCCCATGGCATTTGCTGATTGGGTTTGCATATGGTGCTGTTTCAAACTAACTTAACAGCCTCAAACAAACCTGATTACATGAGAATTTTACGATACGCAATAGCCCTTGCGGCGCTTGTGCCTTTTGGCTGCAAGCAGAAGCAAGCGGTCAATCAGCCGCAAGAAACGCTCTTTACCGCACTCTCGCCCGACCAAACGGGCATCCATCTCACCAATACCGTTACCCCTGAAAAGGATTTCAACATATTCAACTATCGCAATTTTTACAACGGCGGCGGCGTTGCCATCGGCGACATCAACAACGACGGGCTGCCCGACGTGTTCCTTACCGCCAATCAGGGCGACTGCAAATTGTTTTTGAACAAGGGAAATTTTCAGTTTGAAGACATTACCCAAAAGGCAGGAGTTGCCGGCAAGCATGCTTGGAGCACGGGCGTAACCTTTGCCGACGTGAATGCCGACGGCTGGATGGATATTTACGTGTGCAACAGCGGCAACAAAAAAGGCGACGACAAAGCCAACGAACTCTACATCAATAACGGCGACCTGACCTTCACCGAAAAAGCCGCCGAATACGGCTTAGACGACCGCGGCTACGGCACACACGCCGCCTTTTTTGACTACGACCGCGACGGCGATTTAGACCTGTACCTGCTCAACAACAGTTTTACACCCATCGGGCGCTTGGGTTATGCCAACCTGCGCGAACAGCGCGACCCGCTGGGCGGCGATAAACTCTTCCGCAACGACAACGGCAAGTTTACCGACGTGAGCGAACAGGCAGGCATCTACGGCAGCCTCATCGGTTTTGGGCTGGGCATCACCATTGGCGATGTGAATAACGATAACTGGCCTGACATCTACATTTCCAACGACTTTTACGAGCGCGACTACCTCTACGTCAATCAACGCAACGGCACATTTGCAGAGCTTTCCAAAGACTATTTCCGTCATGAAAGCCTCTCTTCTATGGGTGCGGACATTGCCGACCTGAACAACGACGGTTGGCAAGACATTTTCGTAACCGACATGCTGCCTTGGGACGACTACCGACTGAAAACCACCACCACTTTTGAAGGCTATGACCTCTTTAACCTCAAACTCAGCCGCGATTTTTACTACCAATACAACCAAAATTCGCTGCAACTTAACAACGGCAACGGCACTTTCAGCGAAGTTTCGCGGCTGGCACAAGTCCACGCCACCGATTGGAGCTGGGGCGCACTCATTTTTGACATGGACAACGACGGGCAAAAAGATATTTTCGTCGCCAACGGTATCCATAAAAACCTCACCGACCAAGACTTTGTCAATTTTCTGGCGAGCGAAGAAAATTTGCGCCGCGTACAAACGGGCAATTTCAACATTCAGGAGTATTTAGACCTGATGGAAACCAAGCCCGTGAGCAACTATGCCTTCCACAACACGGGCAACATGAGCTTTGTCAATAAAGCCCGCGAGTGGGGGCTGGGCGAGCCGGGTTTTTCCAACGGCGCAGCCTACGGCGACTTGGACAACGACGGCGATTTAGACCTGATTGTGAACAACGTGAACATGCCCGTAAGCGTTTATCGCAACAATACAAGCGAAAAGCTGGGTAATAACTTCCTGAAAATCAAACTCAAAGGAACTGCTGCCAATCCTAACGGCATCGGTGCGAAAGTCGCTGTTCACCACGGCGGAACGGTGCAATGGCTGCAACAAATGCCCAATCGCGGCTTTCAGTCGTCGGTAGATTGGACGCTGGTTTTCGGTTTGGGCAAAGCCGCACAAGCCGATTCGGTTGTGGTCATCTGGACGGACGACAAGATGCAGACGCTGGGTAAAACAAACGTTAATCAAACCTTAGAGCTTAACTATGCCGATGCCAAGCTGACGTGGCAGCCCGAAAAACCGACAGCAAAAGGCTACTTTGCCGATGCAACCGCCGAAACAGGGCTGAATTTCGTCCACAAGGAAAGCGAGTTTGCAGATTTCAAACGCGATGCGCTGCTCAAACAAAAGTATTCTACGCAAGGTCCCGCGCTGGCAACGGGCGATGTAAACGGCGACGGGCTGGAAGATATTTTCTTCGGCGGAGCCGCAGGGCAACCTTCGCAACTTTGGTTGCAGCAGGCAGGCGGCAAGTTTGCACTCAAAACCGTGCCTGCCTTTGAAACTGACAAAGCCACCGAAGCCGTAGATGCAATTTTCTTTGATGCCGACGGCGACAAGGACTTGGATTTATTCGTCGTTACGGGCAGCAACGAGTTCAACCCCGAAGACGACCTTTTGCAAGACTTGCTTTACCTCAACGACGGCAAGGGCAATTTCACCAAAGACGAGCGACTGCCCAAACTCTACGACAGCGGGGCAGCCGTTGCCGCCGCCGATTTTGACAAAGACGGCGACACGGATTTGTTCGTGGCTAACCGCCTGATTCCGAGCAAGTACGGACTGAACCCGCCGCATACTTTGCTCATTAACGACGGCACGGGCAATTTTAAAAACTTCACCAAACGCTACCTGCCCGACATGGAAAAAATCGGAATGTTGACCGACGCGGTATGGGCAGACACCGACGGCGACGGCTACGAAGACTTGATTCTGTTCGGCGAATGGAGCGCGCCCATTCTGTACAAAAACCAAAAAGGGCGCAATTTCATTGCCGATGAAGCCTTTGCCAAAGCGGCGGCAAGCGGTTTTTGGCATACCGTTGTACCGATGGATGTTGATAACGACGGTGATATTGACTTAGTGGCAGGTAATCTGGGGCTCAATTCGCGCCTGCGCGTAGATGCCGCGCACCCCGCAGAGTTGCACATCAACGACTTTGACCGCAACGGCGAAATTGAGCAAATCATTTCCTGCCCCGCCGAAGACGGCAAAAACTACCCCATGCTATTGAAAGGCGACTTGCAAAGCCAAGTGCCGATGATTAAGAAAAAATACCTCAAATTCACCGACTATGCCGCCAAGTCCATCAGTCAGATTTTTGATGCGGCACAGATGGAGGGCGTAATCGTGAAGACCGCTACCGAACAGCGCACGGGCATTTTCATCAACAACGGCGCGGCGGGTTGGGAGTTCCGTCCGCTGGCGTGGCAGGCGCAGGTATCGCCCGTGCAAGCCATTCTGCCAATGGATTTCAACGGCGACGGCAACACGGATTTGCTGCTGGCAGGCAATTTCTTTGACGTGCTGCCCGAAATCGTTCGCTACGATGCCCTCTACGGGCTGATGCTGGCAGGCGACGGCAAAGGCAACTTCACGCCTGTTTCACCGCTGCAAAGCGGCATGGTGATGACGGGGCAGGTGCGGCATATGCGGGCAGTAGTCCCTAAAAACGGTAACCCGCTGATTATTGCGGCAAAAAACAACGAACCGGCACAGGTGTGGAAGGTACAACGGCCTGCGCAGCAACAGGTGCAATAGATAAATGTATCAGCATTGCCAGCCCATAACCAGCACATCATCTGTTTGGGGCTGGCTGCCTTTCCAAAGGTCAAAAGTTTGGGCAATTTGCTTCCGTTGTTGTTGCATGGGCAATTGTTGCACGTCGAGCAACAACTCTCTGAAACGCTGCGATGAGAATTTTTTATTGGCAGTGCCGCCGAACTGGTCTTTAAATCCGTCCGTAGTCATGTAGCATTTGATGCCTTGCTCAATGGGAATGGTTTGTTCGGTAAAGTTGCGCTTCTCTTCTATTTGGTAGCCGCCGATGCTGTATCGGTCGCCGCGAACAATGCGCAACTCATCGTTTTGTATGATGTACAAATCGCTTTTAGCACCTGCAAAATGCAGCGTTTGTGTTTGTCGGTCAATCGTACAGAGGGCAATATCCATTCCGTCGCGGTTATCGCTGCTGTCTTGTCGCAATATGATGCGCACTTTGCGATTCAACTCTTCCAAAATTTGTGCGGGCGATGTAATGCCTTGCACATCAATCAACTGGTTGAGGATAGAATTGCCTATCATGCTCATCAGCGCACCGGGTACGCCGTGTCCGGTGCAGTCTATGGCGGCTACTATTATTTTTTCGTCAGTACTTGTTTCATCCTGTACCTTAGCTACGTAGTAAAAGTCGCCGCTGACAATATCGCGCGGTCGGTAGAAGACAAAACTATCGCTGAAATACTCTTTCAGGCGGCCTTCGGTGGGCAGTAGGGCGGTTTGAATGCGCTGTGCATAGCTGATACTTGCAGTAATGGCATTGCGCTGATTTTGGATTTCCTCATTTTGCAAGTGCAGTATTTTGTTTTGCTCCTCCATCAGGCTGCTTTGTGCCAAAATCTCTTCTTTTTGTTGCTCTAACTCAATGTTTTTATGCGCAATTTCATTGTTCTTTCTGATTAGCATTTGATTGGCCGCTTGTTTTTGCCGATTGTTTCTGTAAACAACCGCCAGCAATATACCGCCCATCACTGCCAGCGCCATAAAAAAATAAGTCAGAATTTGGGCTGCTTTGGCCTCTTCCTCTTTCAGGCGCTTATCCTTTTGCAGCATCTCTATTTCCGCCTGTTTCTTTTCTGTTTCATAAATGGTCTGCATTTGCGACATCTGGCGGGCGCTGTTTTCGTTAAAAATAGATTCATGCAGCGCTATGTATTGTTGCTGGTGCTGAAATGCTTCTTTAAAATTTCCCTGCAGGGCAAATATTTCAGCCGCTAAGGCATGGGCATCCTTCTCAAAAATCTTGTTTTGCAATTCGCGACTTATCAGAATGGCTTCGTTGAGGTGTTCAATGGCCTTGGAGTAGTTTTTCAGTTTTTTTTGTACTTGCGCAAGCTGAATGAGATATTCGGCTACGCTTGCCAAGTCTTCTATGCTGCGAAAAATGCGGATACTTTCGCCAATGTTATTCAGGGCTTCGCCGTAGCGCTTTTCAGCTATTCTGCATTTGCCGATGATGCCCAGCGAAAAAGCGACGCAGTCCTGCATATTGGGATGGTTGCGGCTGACCTGCATGGATTTTTCCTGATACGCAATGGCTTTGTCGTATTCTCCCATTTCCTGATATGCCTCCCCGATGTTGAGCAGATAAACAGCGGCGGCTTCTGTTAGCTGTTGCTCCTGCGCCAGCTCGAGTGCCTTTCTGTAATACTCCAATGCCTTATCATACTTCTTCTGGCGGAAATACAAAATGCCGATGCTGTTATAGCTCCGCGCTTGCGATGAGCGGATATTGATTTGTTCGCTGATTTTGAGTGCCTGTAACTTATAGTCCAGCGCCAGCGCATATTCGCCGAATCGTTCGTAAAATGTACCGATAATGCCTAAGGCTGCGCTTTCGCCTCTTTTAAAATCAAGTTGTCGGGCAAGTTCCAGCGCTTCTTTGGCGTATTTAAAAGAAGATGCGGGGTCACTGTTGGAAGCTGTAAAGCCAAGCTGATTCAGCACATGCACGCGGGAAGTATCCGTAGTATAAGGCAGAATTTGCAACAGGCTGTCCATGATAGATTTACTGTTTTGTGCCTGTACGGAAAAAGCAGCGCACATCAGCAGCAAATACGAAAAAACAGGTCTTAGAAACCGCATATGAACAAAAGTAGTGCATTTTGTCTGCAAAAAACATTACTTTTAAAACAACTAAACCACAACACTCCTATGCGGTATCGTTTTTTCATGCTGTATATTTCATGGTTACTGACAGGCAATCCGACGCTCTTTGCGCAGAAAGTAAAGGAAGTAAAGGCTTTTCAGATAGAAGCCGGACAAACCGAACGCCGTCTGCAACTGCATGAAAAATACGACGAGCGGGGCAATCTTATTTATTCCTACCGACCGGATTTGTACTGCACGATGGAGTACAGTTATGATGAACAAAACCGATTGAGCCGCTCCTACCAAATGTGTGGGGAAAGTTTTTGGAACGGTTCTATGGTTTACAGCTATCCTGCCAAAAACTTAGTGGTGGTGCGCAGCGAAGAAATGGTTGGCGGCAGCTACTTGCGGCGCGATACACTCAATGCACAAAATCGCATACAGGCAAGTTGGTCTTATTGGGTGCAGGAAGGCGAAACGGCGGACTCCATGATTACTCATATCAGCTACACCTACTCTCCCAAAGGTTTGCTGCTGCGCACGCACACGCAAACCATTACGTATGATAAACGCAACCCAAAAGTGCCCGACAGCCGCACCAATGATTTTGAAGAGTTTGAATATAACAGCCGCGATAGCCTGACGGCAAAATACGTTTATGCAGAAAATCCTCAGCAAAAGCGAATGGTTTATCAGGCGCGTTATGACAGCCTCACAGGCAGAAAGACAGAATCCTTTGAGCAGCCATATGCGGAAGGCGGCGTTACGCGCAGCGAATACCTGTATGACGAGCAAGGTCGTTTAAGTCATTTTAAGAACTGGTATCTGCCGTCGGAGGAAGCCGAATGGATGATGACAAGAGAAGTGCTATATCGCTACCCCAATGAGCAGGAGCGAGTGGAAGTTTGGCGTTCTTACTATGAAAATACGTTTGACTCCGAAGAAGTTCGAACGTTCCAAAACGACTTGCCGGTGCGCATTACCATTCTGGATGCGCAGGGGCAAGGGCGGCAATTAGTCATTTATGAATACACCTACTACAACTGATGTTGTTACCAGATGCCATGGTTAAAATCTGATTCGCTGACGGTTTTGTAGCGAATCATCAGTTTTTTTCGGACGGCTTTTTCCAAATCTTTAAAGGGGAAAGCAATCAGCGGAAGGTCTGCCCGCTTGGGGTTTATTTCGGCAGGCAGCGAAAACACCCACATGTCCAAATTTCGCCAGCGTTCGGCATAAACAATCACAATATCCTGTTCGGTAAACCGCAGCGTGCCTGCTATGTTGGTATAGGTGAGTTTTTCGGGAATCTGTTGCACCGATACAATCATGCGGCGGACGCTATCCGGTTCAAAGCCGGTTAAACGGGCTTTTCGCATGGCTTTAACGGCACGCGGGAATAAAGTTTTGGCTTGTCGGTCTTTTTGTCGGGCTAAGTTACAGGCAGCAAGTGTACCTTCACTTGTAACAGCCTGCGCAAACTCCAACTGAATGGTGCTGCGGCAACTTGCGGCAAGCAGCAGGCTGCTGATAATGAAAAAAAATCGGGAGAGGCAGTGCATAAACGATTGGTCTGTTCCGATACATAGTTAAGCAAAAAAATTCGCTTACTGCTATTGTCTGTTATTTCACCAACCGATTGTGGTCAGTGATTACCTGTTTGAGAAATTCAAAAGCATTGGTTTCATTAAAGCTGTTCAATCCAAACCTCTCGAGCAGTTTATTGGCTGCTGCCTCTACCACGGCTCGGTTGCCGTTTCGGCGAAAGGCATAGAGCACATCTTTGATAAGGGCAATATCGGCATCGGTGAGTTGTGCTGCCTGCGGGTATTGTGGCAGCACATCTTCCGTGGGGGATGGTGCAGGCATGGCGAGTTTCATATTGCCTTCTCCTACGTAAACAACCGTTGTGCCGGCTGCCATATCGCCCAAACGCTGCCCTTTGCCGCCAATGGCAATGGTAAACAATGCCAACAGGCCGCCCATCATTCGCAGTTCTACTAAGCCGAGCAGCCAGCGAAACAGATAGTTACCCAAGGTAACGGCCTCTCCGTCCGTTCGCACAACCCTGATTTTCATGACCTTTTTGCCAAAACTTTGTCCTTCCATAAAAACCTCGCAAAGCAGGTCGTATAAAAACCAAGGCATAATCAGGCCAACCGTTATCCATGTGCTATCCCACAATTCCGTATTAAACGTTTTGTCAAGCATGTAATTGATGCCGCTTAACAGAATGAAATAAGAAATAATCACCAACACGTCGAACAGGTAGGCAAGCAGGCGGTCGCCAAGGCTGGCCAGCCTGTATTCAATGGTTACGTTTTGGGAAGTCCTGACACGGATAACTTGCATTATCAGACAACAGCGGTTTCTTCTGATTTTTTATGGCCGACCAACAGGTTTTTTCTTTTCAGAATGGTTTCCAGCAGTTTAACAGACTGTTCGCCCTGAAATACGTCAAACGGAAAATACAAAAACTGTGCTTTTGAAAGTACAAACAAGAAGCCTTCTTTCTTTTTCTCTACGCGCTGAATTTTGTTCCACTCTATAATGAAGCCCTCTTTGTCGGTTTTCATTACTTTAATGGCACGGCTGTCAATTTCATAGCGCAGTCTTTCAAAAAGAAGCTTGGACTGTTCCAGTTGCGTAACGGCTGTGAATTGAATAAACCAGAAAAGCAAGTACAGTACAATGAGCAAAAGTGCGATAAAAATAGACCAGCCGAGCGTGTCTTTGTAAAAAACGGGAATCAGCAGCACTGCTGCCGGTACGAGCCAAGCCCACCACCATTCGCGGGCGATGTTGAGCATGGCAAATTTGATGTACTGGTTTTTGTCAAATTGAAATTTCTTGGTTTTGATAATCATAGTTCGGTAATGATTGTAGCATGAATAATGTTGTCAGCAGGCTTTGAGGCTGAGGTCTAATATTTTGGCCGAGTGGGTAAGAGCACCCATCGAGATAAAATCTACGCCTGTGGCAGCAATTTGCGGCAGTTCTTCGAGTGTAATGCCGCCGGATGCTTCGGTTTGGCAACGGTTGCCAATGAGTTGCACCGCCTCCCGCATGGTTGGTATATCCATATTGTCCAGCATGATAACATCTACGCCGCCTACCTGCAAGGCCTCTTCCACCTCTGCCAAGCTGCGGGTTTCTACTTCTATGCGTATGGAAAGTCCCTTGGCTTGTTTGTATGCCAATGCTGCCTTTACGGCGTTAGTGATACCCCCGGCATAGTCAATATGATTGTCTTTCAGCATAATCATATCATAAAGCCCAAACCTGTGATTGGTTGCGCCACCGATGAAGGTTGCCCATTTCTCAATCATGCGAAAGTTGGGGGTGGTTTTGCGGGTGTCCAAAATGCGGGCTTTGTAGCCTTTGACCATCTGAACGGCTTTATGTGTTTGTGTGGCGATGCCGCTCATGCGCTGCATACAGTTCAACACAAGGCGTTCGGCTTGCAAAATGGCGCGGGCATTTCCCTGCACAATAAAAGCAACGTCGCCGCGGCGGATGGGGCTTCCGTCTTGCAGCAGCGTAGTAACTTCTATTCGGCCAACGTGGCGGAAAATAATTTCGGCTAAGGTTACTCCTGCCAGAATACCGTCGCTTTTAACCAACAGTCGTGCTTTGCCTTCTGCTTCGGCGGGAACTGCGGCAAGAGAGGAATGGTCGCCTGCATTGGCACCTGTTCCCAAGTCTTCTTCAAATGCGCTGTCTATCAGCCGGGCAAGCGCCTGCGGGGTTACGTAAGGAGGTATCACACCGCAAAAATAGCAAATGTCGGCCTAATTGTTGTTTTCCTTGCCGTCGTCCTTGCTAAAGTCAATGGCATCTATTACGTAGTTGCCGTTTTGTTGTTTGAGCTTCATAAACACACGGAAAGAACCAGCCTTGTTGTTGCGGTCGCGGCAGGTGTATTTGCCAATGGCATAATGCAAATTGCTTTCTTTGGAGCTGCCTTCGTGGATATACTCAAAATTTTGGGGAGGGTTGTCGCGAAAGAACTCTTTGAGGATGTATTCAGCTTGTGTTTTGCTGTAATCTTTGGCGTTGGCCTTGCTCATATTGGCATCCTGAATCTTCAACTCAACCAAGGTGTTGAAATGCCGGGCTAATTCTTTGGAGTCGCCTGCTTTGATAGCAGTTTTGGCGCTGGTGATAATTTCTGCCTGTGCCCGAGATTCCAGATTAATCAGACAGGTTGCAGCCAGCAAGCAGATGAACAGTAAGCAGCGTAGTGTTGTCGCATACATGGTGTTGCAGCAGTTAAGCAGGGGTAAAAAGTATGTCTTCTAAAATGATGCCAATCGGGTTGCTAAATGGTACTAAATTACGCGCAGCGGCTTATTTATACAAATTATTTCGGGGATAAAAATCCTGATTATCAGGCATCATCGGGGTCGGGTAGCATTTCAATATCGTGTATCAGCACTTTGCGTGCAATGGCTTGTCCGGTAGGTGTAGCCGCAAGGCCGCCGAGAGCAGTTTCTTTGTAGCGGGTTTCCATGCTTTGCCCTACTTCGCCAAGTACGCCGACACATTCATCTACGGGTATCACGGCATTGAAATTTGCTATTGCAATTTGTGCGGAAGAGTAGGCGATAGCTGCCGCACTTGCGTTGCGCACAATGCAGGGCATTTCTACCAGCCCGGCAATGGGGTCGCAAATCAGCCCAAGCATGCACTGGATGGTGATGGCTACGGCATTGAAAACTTGGTCAATATCACTGCCGAGACTGTACACAATCGCACCTGCGCCCATGGCTGCTGCCGTGCCCGTTTCTGCCTGACAACCGCCTACTGCGCCCGCAATAGATGCGTTGCGCTCAATGATGAGGGCGATGCCTGCGGCTACCAGCATGGCTTCAATAATTTTTTCGTCGGAAAGATTGTGCAATTCTTGCAGGGTATATAAGATGCCGGGCAGTATGCCTGATGCGCCGGCCGTGGGTGCTGCTACGATACGCCCCATGCAGGCGTTTACTTCTTTGGCAGCCAATGCACGGGCAATCAGGCGCTGAAATTCGGGTGAAAGTACGGTAACGGGGCTGTTATATACTTTTTTGCCGCCGTTTTGCACCATTCCCGAGCGCGAAGTCATGTCTTCGGTCAGCCCTGTTTCCACTGCATCGCGCATTACGCGGTAGGCGCGCATCAGCCCTTCGCGAATATCGGATTCGGTAGCGCCTTTTTGGGCGATTTCATAGCCTATAACCGGCTCAAAAAGCGGTTTGCCTGTTGCAAGGCAATACTCTTTCCAGCTTTTAAAATCGTCAAACAGGATGCTCATGGTTGCTTATTGTTTTTTCACTTCTGCCAAAAATACGCGTTGTGTTACAGTATGCCTTGTTTGCGGGTTTAAAAATTCGGGTGTCAGCATGGAAACATGGTATTTTTCAAACGTTTGCAGCGGGCGCACTTTTACGGGCAACTGTTGCAACTCCCGCATCCCCAATGTGTCGGTGTAAACGTAGCAACTGCCGCCATTGAGTTGAGCGATAACTTCTTCTGCGCTTTTCAGTTTTGGCACAACATGCTGTACTTTAAAGTCGAGCGAGTGCATAAATAGTTCCTGATGATTGTCGGTCAGGCGTGAAAGTGCCCAAAGCCGATTGACGGGGATGTTGTTTTGCAGCACGTAATTGCCCACGGCGCTGCCTCCTTGGTAGTGGAAAAGTTCGGGATATACCTGTATGTTCAGCGTGGCGCACAGGGTGATAATGCCTGTTACAGATGGCCCTAATAAGCTCTGCATGACCGTTTGCGGACTGAAAGAGAACAGCGACCACAGGAAAAACAACAGTGCCCAGCCACTCCAAAACCACCATTCGCGGGTAGGGGTTGCCCAAAAAACCAGCAACAGTGCCGCTACGCAAAGCAGAAATCCCAGCAGCGACTGTACAAAGCGCATGACTTTAAATTCGGCCTGTGCAGCGTGAGCCATCAGATAGTCGGCATAAACACCTGTGAGTACGGCCCCGAGCGGAAATACAACGAACGTGTAGTGCGGCAACTGGTAGCGCGACAGAGATAGAGCAAAGAAAGGAAGCAGAAAGCCGCCCAATGAAATCACCTCAACAGCCTGCCTGCGCGCTAATTGGCGGAAGTGGAACACGAGCGCCGCAACAAAGAGGATAACCCACGGCAGAAAACTCCATAAAAAATTTTGTGCCTGAAAGAAGATATCCACATCGTTTACCCACTCGTTTTCACCTGTGATGCGCCCGAAACTTTGTTTCCAGAAATAGAAATAAGGCCCTTCCATGCCGTATTGGGCATACAATCCCCAAACCATGGGCGCGAGCATAGCCGCAACAATGAGCAGGAGTAGCAGCCACTGCGGGCGGAAGAAGTCAGACCATCGGCGTTGATAGACAAACTGCGTAGCAAATGCCAGCACAGGTACGGCAAGGCCAATCGGCCCTTTGGCAAGCAGCGCACAACCCAGCCCAAATCCGCCGCCGAGCAGGTAAAACCAACCGCCTTTTTTGCCGGATGCTTGCAATGCCAGCCATTCGCTGATTTGCCAGATGCTGAAAATAACCCATCCGGTGAGCATGGTGTCAGTTCGCACATCGCGGTGTATGAGGAAAAAGGCCATTGAAGAGGCAATGATTAACGCAGCACTGTAAGCCGCGCGGCGATTGTAGTACAGCAAAGCAAACCGATAGGTAGCGTATACCCCCAGCAAGGAAACCAGAATGGGAATAAGCCTGTAAGTAAAGTTGCTGACTCCCAACAGTTTGAACGTTAGTGCAGCCAGCCAGAAAAGCAGCGGCGGTTTGTCTAAGTAGTTCTCGCCTCTGTCTTTTATTTGCAGCCATTCTCCCGTTTCGGCTATTTCCCGCGAGATAGCGGCATATTGGGCTTCATCAATATCCATCACTTCCAAAAAAGCGCCGGCAGCATACACGAGCGCAATTGCAATAAACGGAATCCGGCTATCGGTCAGAATGTTATTTTTCATCATTGGCAGCTTGCTGAATTGCATTGCAAAGTAACGTTGCTTTTTGCTGAAAGGCCTGCAAAAGTTCGGCAGAAAGGCGGTCTGATTCGTTGATTAAATTTTCCGACAACTTTTGTAAGTCGTATGCTTGCAAGGCCTCCAAGTGCGGATGCAGTTTATGTTTGGCGCGTCTGGCTTGTTCTATGTCGCCGTTTTGCAGGGCTTCGGCAAACCGATTGAAATAATCTTGCAGTTCGCGTGCGGTCAGGTTCAGAATATATTTCATAAATTTGACATCACCATTGGCCGACTCCCTGAAAAAGTCCAGATTGTATTCGTTCAAATCCATAGCAAAACGGGTTTAAGTTTTTTCTGATTATGCGCTGCCTGATAGTTGATGATGATAATATTACAGCCGAGATGATAGCGGAGTTTGCACGTCGGGAAAATATATTTTCCGAAGTAAGCACCTGTAACCATCCGGTAACAGCCTTGTCAATCTTGGAAAAAGGCAATTACGACGTGCTCTTTCTGGACATAGAGATGCCCGATATGAGCGGCTTGGAATTATTGCAGGCACTCAATCAACCCGTGCTTTGCATTTTGATAACCTCTAAAACGGAACATGCCATTGAAGCCTTTGAGTACGGGGTGATTGATTATTTGGTTAAACCGGTGCGCTATCATCGCTTCCATGCTGCCATTCAAAAAATACAGGATTTTACGAAGTCGCGCCTAATTGCCGAACCGGATGACGACAACGTATTTATCAAGGCAGGCAGTCAGCAGTTTATCAAAATACAGTTGAGCAAAATTTTGTATTTAGAATCGCAGTCGGACTACGTCGTGTTTTATATGGAAGGCGGCCAGCAACATATGGTACTGGCCACCATGAAAGCAATGGCTTCTAAACTGCCTTCCAACTTTTTGCGGATTCACCGCTCCTATCTGGTTAATTACCACAAGATAGATACCGTAGAAGACGATTCGGTAACTATTCAGAAAAAGCACATTCCCCTGAGTGGCTCTTATAAGGCCATGCTTTTCAGGCACTTAAAGATGCTTTAATAGGTAGTTATCAAGATTTTGCCGCTTCGCCCTTCTTTTTCCGAATCGGTAACAGCCTGAACCGCATTTTCCAACGGATAAGTAGCCGCTACTTGCACCTTCAATGTGCCGTCGTGCAGCAGGGCGATAATTTCCTGTGCTGCCTTTTGGCGCACTTCGCGGGGAGCCGAACTGAGCCACTCGGTCAGCCAAAAACCCTGAATGGTCAACCCTTTAAAAATCAGCAGCCCGTTGTTTACGGGTGTTTCTTTGAGGCTTAACATGCCATAGACAAACATCTTACCTTTGGCTTTCAGGCTACTAAGTGCCAGCGCCGATACGTCGCCGCCGGTAGCATCAAAGCAGCAGTCCGCCATGGCACCATTGGTAAGTTCTTTTACTCGCTTAGGCAAAAACTCTTTTTCCGTATTGACTACCGCAGCAGCACCCAATGCGAGCAGTTGCTCGGTTTGGCTATCGCGGCGGACAGTGCAAATAACTTTAATGCCTTTGGCGGCCGCCATTTGAATCACCAATTGTGCGAAAGTAGAGCCGCCGGCAGTCAGAATCAGCCATTGACCTTGCTGCAAGCCCGAATCGTGGAGCATAGCCCAAGCGGTAAACGGATTAACAAATATCTGTGCGCCCACTTCAAAAGGCATGGTTGGCGGCAGCGGGAAAATCGCTTTGGCAGAAACAACGGCGTATTCAGACCAAGCCCCGATGGTAGTAAAGGCCACCCGACTTCCAACGGGCAGGTTTACCCCTTCGCCAACGGCTTCTATGATGCCACAGCCTTCAAAGCCCGCACCCGAAGGCAGTTGCGGACGAATGCCGTACATTCCTTGCACGAACATCACGTCAGACGGATTAACGGGGCTTGCCATTACTTTCACCAATACTTCGCCCGCGGCAGGTGTCGGTGTAGGAATTTCTTTCAGTTGCAGCACCTCTTCGGGGCGGCCTGCTTTTTCAAAAATGATGCTTTTCATGCGGTTTGAACGTTTATAACAGAGAGTTGCCACGATTGCGGCTCATATCGGACAAAGGTATTAATTTGCATAGGTTTGCAAAACCAATTTGTTTATGTCCGTACTGAAATGGTTGCTGAAAATACTATTGCTGGCCGCTGCTTTTTGGCTGCTGTGGTACATCAGCGTATTTTGGTATAAGCCTTTTTCGGTAGAAGATTTCTATGAGCGCATTGCCACGCGCTACTTGCTGCCCCGCGAAGCATGGCAAACAGGCGCGCTCACCTACGATAAGGCAGGTCGGCTGGCACTTTTCTTGAAACCCGGCACGGCTGCCCCCTTGCGCGAGTGGGAAATTCGGACGGCAGACTTGGCGGCAGACCTGGTTGTTTTGCAAAGCTATCGGCGTGAAGAGCAAAATGCAGGGCAGTTACTTTCTACCGATGCGCTCGCTTGGCAAATGCAGCAACTGATAGAGGCCGATACCTGTTTAGACGTTGTGCATCCGTTCAATCCTTTTTCGGGGATACACCTGCTTTTTACGGAGCGATTGCTGCTTGCACAAGCCCCTAAAAATGCCATAGAAACCTCCGAATATCTGGAAATACTGGCTGCTTTCAGCGCCATAACCGCACAAGCCCTGAAAACGGCTTTTCGGTTAGACTCCCGCTGCGGCAGGCCGTTGCCTTGTTTTGCTGCGGCTGCATCAAAAAAACAACTGGCGCGCTTTCTGGCCGTTAAGCCTGTTTCTAACCCGCTCTACCTGCAATTTAGGAAACATCTGGCACGCTTAGAGACAGGCCGAGATACGAAGCAAGAACTTGACTCCGAAGCATTGCTGCTGTTGGAAACATCGGTTTACCCTGCTTTTCAAGCCATTTACAACTACTTGGACAAATATGATTGCAGCAGTTCTCTGCCGCCCATGCGCGCTATAACCGATACAGTACAGTACCACAAAATATTTCAGCGGTTTGCCAACAAATCCATTCATCCGCAGGCACTTTTTCGCTATGCCGAAAGTATTACCGATAGCCTCAAAGAAGCGCTTGTGCAGTCGCTTAACAGTACAAAGAACAATTGGCAGACGGCGTATAGAAAACTGAACAACACCTACCACGCAGAACAATTGCAAAACAATCCGGCGAAAGCCTCTTTGGTAGCGGCGCTGCAAGAAGCCTGCTACTATTTAGACACAACCGCGCTGTATCTTTTTGAAACCATCCCACCGGCAAACTATCATCCTTACCGAATGCCCGTAGTGCTGGAAGACTTTATTCCTACGGGGCGGCTGCATCCTACCGAGCCGCAAATCCTGCTGAATCCTTCCGACAGCACACAGATTCCTCCCGTAGAGGTAATGGCTTTTGCTGCCTTAGAAATTGTACCCGGCAGGCTGATGCAAAGGCAGTATCAGCGCTTGCAAAATAAGTTACCGACTTTTCGCCGTTATTGGGAAGAACCCGTATTTACCAACGGTTGGAGCAGCTACATAGCCGTTGTGATGTCCGAGGAAAATATTTTTGAAAATCCGGCGCATCGCAGCGGCCTGATTCATCAGCAGCTTGTGCGGTCTGCTGTTGCGGTGGCAGACATGGGCATGCACCTTTACGGATGGAGCTATGCTCAGGCGGTAGCCTACCTTGCCACTCATACGGCGCTGCCGATTGTTGAAATCAATAAAAGGCTGTACCGAGTGCTGCTTTTTCCGGCATACAGTTGCACCTATCTGATGGGTTGCAGGCAGTTGATGCGCCTTCGCCAACAGGCACAGCAGGAACTCGGCGAACTGTTTGATATCCGTCAGTTTCATCATCAGGTACTTGCTGCGGGGGCTTTGCCGCTCCACCTGACGGATAGGGTGGTTAAATCTTATATTGCATCTACAAAACATCAGCAAAATGATTAGAGTTGTTCAATGCCTGCTCATATGCAGTGCGTTAGCAGGGTTAGGATGTAACCCCGGTGCTAAAACCACAACAGATAATACCGCGTCCAATGGGCCCGCTACCGTTGTGGCGAGCACCGGAACCACGCTGGAACGGCAACTGCTGGCTGCCTCGCCTGCCGACCAAGCCGGAATGCTTTCTCGTCGGCTTATCTACATTGACACGCTGGTGCAACAATACGTAGATAAGCAAGCCATCCCCGGAGCGGTTTGCCTGATTGCCCGCAAAGGAAAAATTGTTTATCACAAAGCCTTCGGCTACCGCGATGTGGCCTCACAAACGCCAATGGATAAAGATGATATTTTTCGCATCATGTCCATGAGCAAGGCCATTACTTCGGTGGCCGTGATGATGCTTTACGAAGAAGGTCGCTTTTTATTGGATGACCCTGTGTCGGACTTTATCCCCGAATTTAAGAACCCCAAAGTATTGAAGCGGCTCATTCTCAATAAGCGAGATACTTCCTTTGTGGCTGTTCCTGCCAAAAAAGAAATTACGATTCGTCATTTGCTGACCCACACTGCCGGCATACCCTATTTGCACCCTTTGCAACTGAAAGCCCGCATACCGCAATTTCACAGCACACAGCCGCTTACGCTGTCGCAAACCATCCCGAAATTGGCACAGTTGCCGCTGCTCCACGAACCGGGCGAAAAATTTACCTACGGCCTGAATACCGACGTGTTGGGTTATCTGGTGGAAAAAGTATCGGGAATGAGCTTGGCTGAGTTTTTCAGTAGGCGCATTTTTAAGCCGCTTGGAATGGATGACACGTTTTTTTATGTACCACAGGAGAAGCAGAACCGTTTGGTAACGCTCTACGAAGAAGGCAAAGACGGAAAAGTGATTCCACATACGCAGCCCGCCGCCTATGCGGACTATGCAACCAAGGGCGCGCAGACTTATTACAGCGGTGGCGCGGGGCTTTGCAGCACCGTTGTCGACTATGCCAAGTTTATGCAAATGCTCCTCAACGGCGGCCGCTACAACGGTGCGCAGATACTCAGCCGCAAAACCATTGAAATCATGGTAAAAAACCAAATTGGCGAACTGACCACTTGGAACGGAACCAAGTTCGGATTGGGTTTTGAACTGTCCGATGCGCGTCAGGCCGCCCTGATGCCCGGTTCGGAGGAAATTTATCGCTGGGGCGGCATGTATTTTACCGATTACTGGATTGACCCCAAGGAAGAACTCATCGCCTTGTTTTTTACGCAAGTGTGGCCTTCCAAACATCTGTTTTTGAGCAAGCGCTTTCAGGTACTGACCTATCAGGCAATTGTGGACTGATGCCCTGACAAAGCCGCTGCAAGTACTTCCCGAGTGTACCGATAGCCGATGTCAAAAATTTCTTTTGCCTTTGCCACGTCAAAAACCTTATAGGCGGCCATTTCGGGCGGCTCTATGAACAAGTGGCACAACGATTTGCGCGATTCTATATTGGCATTGATGACCAAATGGAACGTGCGCTCAATGACTTGTTTCATATTGTTCACCTTCAATTCACTGACGGCATTGGAGTGGATGCCGATAATGTAGTCGCAGCGGCCAACCAATGGCTCGGCAGGCAGGTTGTTCAAAATGCCGCCGTCAATATAAAATCTGCCGCCGATTTCTACGGGTGCGAACAAAAACGGAATGCAGGAGGCCGCCTGTATGGGTTTTATCAGTTCGCCGCTGTTGAAATACACAATTTCTCCACGCTCAATATCGGTAGCATTGACAAACAGCGGGATTTTCAGGCTTTCAAAACTGTCTTCGGCAAGAAACAGGCGAAATGCCTCTGCTGTTTTCTCCATTCGCAAGATGCCCGTCAGGTTGCTTGCAGGTTTGAAATAGCGCAGGATGTTGGTTTTCGTAATAAAATCGAGCATTTCAGTAGGGCTCTGCCCGGCAGCATAGAGTGCCCCTACAATTGCTCCGGCACTGGTTCCTGAAATAAAACGGGGCTGAATCCCCATTTCGTTAATTGCCTGCAAAGCTCCCAGATGCGAAATACCGCGAGCACCACCGCCCGAAAGTACAATGCCTATATTTTCAGGAATGTTCATGAGAACAAAAATACGCAGCAAATGGCAGTAAATTTGTCCGCCTTGTGGCAGATGATTTTGGTTTTAACTTTAATTAAGCAAGCGATGCAAAAAAACAACCGAACGCTGTGGATATACAGCCTTTCTCTGTTGCTGTTATTGGCGGCAGGCGCATGTAAAAGACACCCGCACGGTGCTCCTCCCGGGCAGGTTAAAAAAGTAACGGGCGTGCATCCGGTATCGGGAAAAGTGAACGGAAAAGCTACTGCACCGGGGCAGCAAAAGAAGAAAAACAAAAAGTAGCCGTCTTTTGCCGCAATATTTTAGCGGATGCGCTGTTATGAATCAAAGATAACCCTTTAAAACCATGTTCAGGCGCATTTCTATGTTCATGCTCATCATCGGTTGTATGGCAACGCTGATGATAGGTTTCGGTTCTTGCTCCGGCGGCTCGCGTGGCCGCTCTACTGCCCACGTTAAGAAACATTCGGGCTTTAGTCCCGGCAAAGGAAAAGCCAAAGCACCCGGGCAGCGCATCAAAAGTGCCAGAAGGTAAACGCAAGTTCGGCCTGTTTTGCAAAGGGCAGTTCAGGCTGAACTTTATGCAAAAACAAGTCTTGTCAATTGTTTGGCAAAAACGGCTTTGCTAATTTTGCTGCTACTGTTTCATTTCAACCTGTTCCTCTTCGTGAAAGTTACCGAACATCTGAAAAACGCTAAATCAACGCTTTTTTCCTTGGAAATTATCCCGCCGATGAAAGGCGAGAGCATAGAGTCCATCTTTCAGGCGATAGACCCGCTGATGGAGTTTAAGCCGCCATTTATTGATGTTACCTACCATCGCGAGGAATACGTTTACAAAGCAGGGCCTAATAATACGCTCACCAAGCAGCGGATTCGCAAACGCCCGGGAACGGTTGGCATTTGTGCGGCTATTATGCACCGCTACAAGGTGGATGCCGTTCCGCACATCATTTGCGGAGGCTTCAACAAGGAAGAAACAGAAAATGCGCTGATTGATTTGCACTATTTGGGGGTAGAGAACGTGCTGGTGCTGCGCGGCGATGCAATTAAATCCGAAGGAGCTTTCACCCCTCAGCCGGGAGGCCACTCCTATGCTTCGGAATTGCTCGAGCAGGTGATTAACATGAACCACGGCCGTTATCTGGACGATGAACTGCAACACCCGACGCCTACCAACTTCTGCATAGGGGTTGCAGGCTATCCCGAAAAGCACTTTGAAGCGCCAAACATGGCCTCAGACCTCCGATACCTGAAAATGAAGGCAGACATGGGAGCAGACTTCATTGTTACTCAGATGTTTTTTGACAATCAGAAATACTATGATTTCGTAGCCCGTTGCCGCGAAATGGGTATCACTATTCCGATTATTCCGGGGCTGAAACCATTGGCTACCAAAGCGCAACTCAACGTGCTGCCGCGTATTTTCCATATAGACCTGCCCGAAGATTTGGTAAAAGAAGTGGAAAAATGCAAGACCAATCAGCAGGTTAAGGAGTTGGGCATTGAGTGGTGCATCAATCAATCCAAAGAACTGATTAAGTTTGGTGTGCCGTGCCTGCACTACTATACCATGAGTAAGTCTGATGCCGTGCGTCAGATTGCAGCCAACGTGTTTTAGAGAGTTATTACCTCAAATCTTCCCAGTCAAGTCCTTCCGCTAACTGATTGACAAGGTCAGGATGCTGTTTGAGCAGGTTTTTTGCTGCCGGATAGTTGCTGTCGCGGCATACAAGCGCTGCGGCAAGCCTTTGAGCCGGCTCTTCGCTGTCTATGAGTTTTTGCAGGTCGGTCAGAATGGCCTCGTTTACAAAACCTGCTACGGGCAGCCATAAATCGGGAACGACAGGCCGCCCCGCTGCCCAGCGCTCGTGTGCAAAATCGGAAAGCATCCGCGCCAAACTAGCATTTGCCCGCGCCCGTAACCCAATGATTTTCTGGATAGGTTTACCGGTAAAAATAGCTTTCAACACCATCTGATTCCATGCGTTTTCATCTAAGTAGTCCGCCGGATAGGGGTTTTCTAAGGCAATGGCTTCAAAAACGGGTGCCATGTTGGTGCGAATCCCCTCCGTTACCCGAGTGATATGTGCCTCGGGAAAAGGCAGGAGGGGCAAGGCTTTGTACAGTGCCGTCAGTTCGGCTACATCACCTGTTTCAAAAAGGCGACTGAGCAGATGGGTATAGCTCGCCGCATCGGGTTGAGGTACGGAAAGCAGCAACAGCGCCCGAGCTGCTTGGTCGGTTGTCCAATGCAGCGGTGTAAATCCTTTGCGCAACTGCTCTGCCTGCACTCGGTCGGCAGGCGATACCACCAACTCATCTCTGCCTACTACGCGCGGCACGGCTGCAAAAGCCAGATAAAAACTTTGTGCCGTAAATTTCTCCGATAGCTCCTGTTTTTTTCGGCGAATCCACTGAATGGCAGGCTCATCGGCTACGCATATAAGCAACTGTAACAAAAAATCGGCATAAGCAGAGGTAGGCTGCATCATAATCGGGCAAATGTTCGGCTCAAAAGTTAGTGTATTTTTGTGTGATTTTTGATTTTGACACAAATTATGGCTCTTTGCTCGGTTGTTATTCGCTGCCACAACGAAGAAAAACACATCGGTAAATTATTAGACTGCATCATGCAACAAAGCATACGCGATGTGGAGATAGTGGTGGTAGATTCAGGCTCAACCGACCGCACCGTTGCCATTGCTCAACAATACCCCATTCGTTTGGTGCATATCCAGCCCGGAGAGTTCACTTTTGGGCGGGCGCTGAACAGGGGCATTGTGGCAGCTTCGGGGCAGTACATCCTGATAGCCAGTGCGCATGTGTATCCTACGGCCAACGATTGGGTCGAGAAAATGCTGGCACCCTTTGCCGCCGACTCACGCGTGGCACTCACTTTCGGCAGGCAAATTGGCAACCATCTTACCAAGTATTCCGAGCATCAGATTTTTCGCAAATGGTTTCCACCGGAGCCTCATTGGTATCTGCAAGACCATCCGTTTTGCAACAATGCCAATGCCTGTATCCGTCGCGATGTGTGGGAGCAACTGCCTTACGACGAGCAACTTACCGGCTTGGAAGACTTAGACTGGGCAAAAAAAGCCTTGCAAAAAGGCTACTTGCTGGCATATGTGCCCGAAGCGCCCATCGTACATATCCACGAAGAAACACCACAACGAATTTTAAACCGCTATCGGAGGGAAGCTATTGCCTACAAGCGCATTTTTCCGGAGGCGCATTTCTCGCTGCGCGATTTTTTGTACTTGTTTCCTACCAATGTCATCAGCGATTGGTACCATGCTTGGCAGGAAGGCGTTTTTTGGAGTAACTGGAAAGAAATCGTCATATTCCGCCTGATGCAGTTTTGGGGCACTTACCAAGGCTACCGACAACGCGGAGAAGTGAGCGAGATGCTCAAACGCCGATTCTATTACCCCAACAAGTTGAAAAATCAGTTTTCGCGCGAAATTTAAATCAATTTGGCGTTGTGTTTGTTTGATGTGTAATAAAAAAACGCTAAATTTGATATTACACCTTAAATGTAACGCCTATGGTACCTACATCTACTCCGGCAAAGTGCCTGTTATTGGTATTTGCCTTTTTTTCGTTTATGGCAAATGCTCAAAATGCTACCAGCTGGGCAGATGCTAAAAAGAACAAGGAAGCTACGATAGTAGTAAACTACATTCAAACGCCCATGTTTTCGTACAGCAGTTCCCAGAAGGATAAACCCAAGGGAATCTGCGTGGATTTGATGGAGAATTTTGCCAAATACCTGGAAATGCAAAAAGGCATTAAGGTAAAAATTGAATATCGGCCTTATGAGGATTTCGCTAAATTCTATGCTGCCACCAAAGCAAGCGGCAACGGCACTTTTGGTATAGGTAACATTACCATTACCGAAGCACGTAAGAAAGAAGTGCGTTTTTCTCCGCCGTTTATCAGCAATACCACGGTTCTGCTGACACACAATTCAGCTCCTACGCTGCGCAAAATGGAATTGCTCGGAAAAGATTTTGCCGGCATGACTGCCTATACCGTAAAAGGAACGACCAATGCACAGCGCATAGAGATGCTGAAAAAGCAATACATGCCCGAAATGCCAATCAAATACCTTAATTCCAGCATAGAGGCCATGCAGATGGTTGCGCAAGACCCCAAGGGCTTTACTAATCTGGACTTTGTGTATTACAACGATGCCATTCGCGACAAACTGCCTGTTAAACGCCACCCTGTGGGCGATTTTACGGCAGAAGAATTCGGTATTATTATGCCTTTGGTTTCTGATTGGCAGCCTGCCATTCAGGATTTCTTTGCTGCCGAGGGAAGAAACTATCGCAACAGTGCAGAGTATCGTGCATCGCTGAATACGCACCTCGGTGAAAGTGCGGTTCGGTTGTTGGAAAGCATCCAACAGCGCCGATAGCCCCCTCCGAATGTGATAAAAATAAAAACGGGAGTCATTTCCAAAGCCTTGAGGAATGACTCCCGTTTGTTTTACAGAAAATCGTAGTTCCTGTTTATTGTTGAGGTGCGGAAGTGTCGTCGCTTGTGGCAGGCGGCGGAGGAAGCAATCCCATTTTGGCTTTCAGTTCCAGCAGGGCATCGCTTTGTGTGCTTGAGCCCAATACCTTCTCCACTTCGTCATCAATGGTTTTACTTTCCAACGCAATGGCACCGTAGGACTGCGCCAGTGCTTCGTCCTGAGCTACTTTTTCTTTCATGCGTTCCAGCATGGAAATGGTGCTGCTGGAGTCAATCTGCGCCAGTTGCTTATTGATGTTTTTAGTAGCTTCACTGACTTTGGCACGTGCTTTCAGGGTGCGCAACTCATTTTCATAGGTGCTTACCTTGCTTTTCAGCTTATTGATGTTTTGCTCCATCGTGCTGACGCTTTGCTCGTGCATAGCCAATTCTTTGGCGGTGCGTTGTGCTTCCTGTTCGGCTTTTTCTTTCATGCGGAGCATCTCTCCGGCCAATCGGTCGGCTTCTGCGGGAGCAAGCTGACCTGTCTGCGCGCGCTGCAACAACATAATGGCCTTTTGCTCATAACTTTTGGCATCGCTGATAAATTTGGCATTGTCATTTTTGGCGCGGATAGCAAGTGCTTTTATTTCGGCCAGCCCTTGCAAACTTTTATTCAGGTCTTCCTTCAAATCGCGGATGCCCTGTTCGGTCATCTTAATCGGATCTTCCAGTTTATCCAATACATTATGTGCTTCGGCTTTGCCTATGCTAAAAATTCTGCTGAAAATTCCCATATTTTTAACTGATTTATTGATTGGTGAGGGTGGTTGAACAAGTCTTACTTAGCAAATTGCAGCATTTCTCCGGCATATTCTGCCATCAGAAGTTTCAGCGAGTTGATGCTTGCTTCCACTTCGTTCAGGTCAAGGTTTTCCAGTTGCAGGGTGTCGCGGAACAACAGGCGCTTACCGGTTTCATCCAGCACAAATGCTCCGTGAATAATCTCGCGGTTTTTTTGCAATAATGCCCTTAGCACCTGTGCGTCGCTGCTGTCAATATCAAAAAGATATTGTTCTATTACCAGAATGGGGTCATTGCAATCTACAATCATGTTTTGGATGCCGTCTTCCGGTGCATTGATTACGTAAATTTGGTCTATGACATCTTCGCGGGCAATGTCGTAGCCCAACTCTTGCAGGTATTGCTTTACTTTTTCAAAATGCGTCATGTTGTTTAGCTTTTGAGTGGTTCGTTTTTTAAATGTAGGCAATGAAAGTTAGTAAAATCTTGCAATAAATTATGGAGTTGATACGCAATGAGATGCAAAAATGTTGTGGCAACCGTGCATGTAAATCGTGCGTTTGTAACACCGTACAGCAAAACAGTACCGTTATGCAGTATCTGCTTCTAACAATCGTCGCCTTTTGTGTAATGCCGCTTTATACAAGGGCGCAACAGACAGACACGATAGCCGGACAGCCGATTGCCGTAGGGATTCGGACGCATTACGGCATCATTTTACCACATTCCGAAGAAATTCGGAGTATTTCCTTGTCGCGCCCTCGGGGGGTAGAAGTAGAAATCAGCCGCCAGTTGCTGCGGAAGGAATACTGGCAGTATTGTTCTTGCTATCCGCGCATTGGCATTTCGGCAGGCTATTTCAGTTTCAACAATCCGCAGATTCTCGGGAGTGCATGGTCTGCGGTGGCTTTTGTAGAGCCTTTTATGGCAGCACCTGCACGCCTGAGCGTATCTTACAGGCTGGGAGCCGGTTTCAGTTACCTGAATCGCGTTTTTCACCCATTAAACAACCCGCTGAATTTGTTTTACAGCACTCCTGTCAGTTTTAATTTGCTGATGAACATAAGTCTGAACTATCGGCTGACACCTCAGCTGACAATGCGGATGCACGGAAACTTTAACCATATTTCCAACGGAGGATTGAAAGAACCCAATAACGGTATCAACTTCCCTACAATGGGTATGGCTGTTGATTATGTGTTGGAAAGGGTGCATTTCCCTGAGTTTCGGAAAACAGATTGGCGGCAAGAACACCGACAAGGCTGGCAGTATCGTATAGCGGCTTATACAACGGCTAAAACTGCCGAACGCAACGACGACAGGCGCTACTGGATTTTTGGGGCTACCGCCGATGCATCGCGAAGGGTTGGCAGGCTGAGTGCCTTAGGGGTAGGTGTGGAAGTAACGGTGGATTATTCATTGCAAGAGTGGTTGCGTCGTTATGAGCCGCAGCAAAGCAATGATTTCACAAGGGTAGCGATGTTGGCAGGGCATGAGTTGCTTTTAGGGCGGTTTGGTTTTGCCCAGCAATTGGGCGTCTATTTGTATGCCCCTTACAAGGCTATGCACCCTGTTTATCAGCGGTATGAACTTACTTACAAAGCGCCCGGCGGTATATTATTCGGTATGAGCCTGAAAGCGCATACAAGAACGGCTGATTTTATGGATGTGCGTTTAGGCTACATTTTCGGTCAAAAGTAAAAAAATACCCCCTGACGGCTTTGGGAGGCTGTCAGGGGGTAGCGATATAGGCAACGCGATTGCTGTTAGAGCTTAAATGCTTCCTGCAATTGTTTTACGTAGTCGAGTTTTTCCCATCCGAAGAACTGCACGTTGTGCAATTGTCTGCGTCTGATTTCTTCTTTTACGCCGTTGCTTTCTTTGAGTTCTACGCGGAAAGTTTCAATTTCTTTCTCGAACGGTTCGCGACCCATGTGGCCATAGGCGGCAGTTGGCGAGAAAATCGGATTTTTCAGGCCGAAGCGCTCAACAATGGCACGCGGACGCAAATCGAACATTTCGGCTACCACATCGGCAATTTGTCCGTCGGTCAGGCCTGTTTTTGAGGTACCATAGGTATTTACGTTTACCGAAACAGGGTGAGCCACACCGATAGCATATGCTACCTGTACAAGCGCTTCTTCGGCTACGCCTGCCGCTACGAGGTTTTTGGCAATATGACGGGCAGCGTAAGCGGCACTTCTATCCACCTTAGAGGCATCTTTTCCTGAGAATGCACCGCCGCCGTGTGCACCTTTACCGCCGTAAGTATCTACGATGATTTTACGTCCGGTCAGGCCGGCATCGCCATGCGGGCCACCGATAACGAACTTACCGGTTGGGTTGATGTGGAAAATGGTGTTTTTATCAATCAACTCCGCAGGGATTACGCGGGGAACGAGAATGCCGGTGATGTCTTCTCTGATTTTCTCGAGCATGGCAGTTTCGCTTGCAAACTCATCGTGCTGTGTAGAAACCACAATGGTGTGCACGCGCTTGGGTTTGCCGTTGCCGTCATACTCAATAGTTACCTGAGCTTTGGAGTCAGGGCGCAAGTATGGCATCAGGTGCAGTTCGTTTTTGCGGATATTGGCCAGTTCTTTCATCAATTGGTGCGAGTAGGCCAATGCCATGGGCATATATTGAGCGGTTTCTTTGTTGGCATAGCCAAACATCATGCCTTGGTCGCCGGCGCCTTGTTCTTTGTGGGTTGCCTCGTTCTCATCCACACCGCGGGCAATATCGGGCGACTGGCTGTGCAGTGCTACAATTACACCGCAAGATTCTGCATCGAAGCGGTACTGGTCTTTATTGTAACCAATGCGGCGAATGGTTTCGCGCACTACATCAGGAATTTCTACGTATGCCTTGGTAGTTACTTCACCGGCGACTACTACCAAGCCTGTTGTTACCAGCGTTTCGCAGGCTACACGCGAGTCAGGGTCTTGCGTGAGCATAGCGTCCAACACGGCATCAGAAATCTGGTCTGCAATTTTGTCGGGATGTCCTTCTGAAACGGACTCCGAAGTGAACAAATAAGCCATTGTAAATGAATCAGGTTAAAATTTAAATTTAACAGTATTTGCCGGAGAAACTTTGCTCTCCATCATATCTAACAAACCAACGCGGTAATAGAAGGCTTTGCCGTTTTCCTGCAATTCGCCTTGCTTATTGCTGAACGAGCGGATTTTTCCGGTTTTTGGGCGGATGGTATAAACGTAAGAAGCTCCTTGCAGGAGGGTCTGAATCTGGGCTGCTCCTTCGGGAGTGCTGCGCAATACTTCCAAGTCGGCCAATGAACTTACCAAAGAACGCGAGCTGCGCGAAAGCTCTTTTTTGCGGAAAGTAAAAGTTGCCATGCTGTTGGGTTCGGGCTGTTCCTGAGCAGACTGGTTCAGTGCTGCGTTCAGTGCATCAACATTTTGGAAGTCAAACATCATCCCGAATACGTATTGCTCGCGATTGTTGATAGCCTGTACATTGCTGATGCCTTGCATGTTGGTTAGTCGCTCTATCCCCTTGGCAAAAGAAGAGTCCATCTGCGCAAAAGGCGTGCGGTCTTTGGTAATCTGCATCCCCATTGCCATGTCAATCAGGTTCTTGCTGCTGCTCATGTCAATCAGAAAGGTGTAAGTGCCTGCGCCTTGTTTGTCAATGGCTATTTCTTCGCGTACTTCAAAGCAAGCGGTACTTATGAAAACAGCTATCAGCAGCAATACACTGTTGGCAAAACGATGCCTGAAAAAAATGCGCATACTTTTATTTGACTAATTTTTTGTAGCGGATACGCTTAGGTTCTACAAAACCTTCTTGTTTGCGGCGGAAGTCTTCGTATTCGGTAAAGTTGCCTTCGAAGAAACGCACCTGCGAGTCGCCCTCAAATGCGATGATGTGGGTAGCGATTCGGTCTAAGAACCAACGGTCGTGCGAAATGATAACGGCACAGCCCGCAAAGTTTTCCAAACCTTCTTCCAAAGCGCGGAGTGTATTTACGTCCAAATCGTTAGTAGGTTCGTCCAGCAGCAAGAGGTTAGCATCTTGTTTCAGGGTCATGGCAAGGTGTACGCGGTTGCGCTCACCGCCTGAAAGTTGCCCTACTTTTTTCTGTTGGTCTGCGCCGTTGAAGTTAAAGCGGCTCACATAAGCACGGGAATTAACTTCTCTGCCGCCCACGAGCATGAGTTCGTTGCCGCCCGAAATGGTTTCCCAAACGGTTTTGTTGGGGTCTAAGTTGTCGTGGGTTTGGTCTACATATGCCCAGCGCACGGTTTCGCCGATTTCAAAAGTGCCGCTGTCGGGTTTCTCAATACCCGTAATGAGTTTGAAAAGGGTAGTTTTACCCGCACCGTTGGGGCCGATAACGCCCACGATACCGCCTTGGGGCAAAGAGAACGACAGGTTTTCAAACAAGAGCTTATCGCCGTAGGCTTTGGATACGTTGTGTGCCTCAATCACTTTCGTACCCAGACGCGGGCCGGGCGGAATATAAAGTTCAAGTTTTTCTTCTTTTTGTTTGGTTTCTTCGCCCAACATGCTTTCATAAGCATTCAGACGGGCTTTTTGTTTGGCCTGACGGGCTTTCGGAGCCATCCGTACCCATTCCAATTCGCGTTGCAGAGTGCGCTGGCGCTTGCTTTCCTGTTTTTCTTCCTGTGCTAAGCGGTTCTGTTTTTGCTCCAACCAAGAGGAATAATTTCCTTTCCAAGGAATACCTTCGCCGCGGTCAAGTTCCAGAATCCATCCGGCTACGTTATCAAGGAAATAGCGGTCGTGAGTAACGGCTATGACAGTTCCTTTGTATTGTTTGAGGTGTTGCTCTAACCAGTGTACCGATTCGGCATCCAAGTGGTTCGTAGGTTCGTCGAGCAACAGCACGTCCGGTTCTTGCAACAGCAGGCGGCAAAGTGCCACGCGGCGTTTTTCACCTCCTGAAAGGTTGGCAATCATAGCATCTTCGGGCGGGCAGCGCAGCGCATCCATTGCGCGTTCCAACTTATTGTCTAAGTTCCATGCGTCGCAGGCTTCCAATTTTTCCTGAATTACCGCTTGGCGGGCAAGCAGTTTATCAAAATCGGCATCGGGGTCGGCAAACTTTTCACCGATGGCTTCAAACTCGCGCAGCAAATCTACTACCTCCTGCACACCCTCTTCTACTACTTGTCGCACGGTTTTGTTGGGGTCTAATTGTGGTTCCTGTTCCAGCAAGCCAACACTGTAACCGGGCGAAAAAACAACTTCTCCCGTAAAGTTTTTGTCTATACCTGCAATAATGCGCAGCAAAGAGGACTTGCCGGAGCCGTTCAGACCTAATACACCAATTTTTGCACCGTAGAAAAAGGAAAGGTATATATCTTTGAGCACCTGTTTGGAAGGAGGATAAATCTTACTCACTCCCGCCATTGAGAAGATAATGGTTTCGCTCATATATGCGTTTTTATGATTTAAAAGGATGAGTTCCTGTGAGATAGGCAAAAACAGCGCAAATATGCGAAATAAAATCTGTAATATTGTTAGCTACAGCAACTAAGACACCTTAACAGACAACCAAGATGCTATCCGGCGACAACGGTTTTCAGGCAATCTTTCAAAATCCCTTTTTAGGGAACATACTGCTCGACAATCAGATGCGGGTTGTACTGTTCAATGAAGAGGCGCAGAAAAGTATTCAGCGTTTCTTTGGCTTGGAGGTAGCAGAGGGAACTTCTTTTTTGCGCTATGCTACTACCGACGAGCAGCGCGAGCGAATGATTCTCAATTTTCAAAAGGCTTTGCAAGGGCAGTTTGTGCGGTTTGAAGTAGAACTGACCGATTTGGAGGGAAACAATCAGTGGTTTTTGGGCATGTATATGCCAATCCGCAACGAGGCTGGCGAGGTAACATGGGTCTGTTTTTCTTATTACGACATCAATAAGTTACATCAACAAACGCTTACCATAGACCGGCAACGCCGCGAACTGGAAAAGTCAGAAACCATATTCAAAGCACTTTTTGAGAATCAGCCTTACGCCAATATTTTGATTTCTCCCGAAGGCCGACTCTTGGCCGCTAACCGAAAAGCAACCACTTTTTTTAAGAAATTTAACTTATCCGTCAGTCCGGAAACTGCCGATGTGTTTATTGCCTTAAAGCGGTCGCCTATTGAAGAAATTGCCGAATTAGCCCAAAATGCTCTGAAAAGCAATATGGCAATCGCAACAGAAAAAGAGCTGCTCGATGCGGGCAACAAGAAGCACTGGATGGAGTTTCACGTGATGCCGATTGCTCATTCGGAGGGGGAGGTGTTCGGCGTGCATATCCAGATGAAGGATACCAGCCAGCAAAAAAAGACCGAAGAACTGATGCGCCTGCAACAAGAGCGCCTGCGCCATTCGGAGAGTCAGTTGCGCGCCGTTTTTGACAGTTCGTCCGATATCAACATTTTTGTAGGGCCTGATTATCGGATTATTTCTTTTAACAAGCAGGCTGTTGATACGGTGCTGCAACAACTGCAAAAAAGACTGCTGCCGGGCTTAGATGTCCGCAATATCGTATTGGAAGAGCGGCAGGAAAGTTTTGAACAAAATTTTCAGGCGGCTTTGAATGGTCAGGCAATCACTCTGGAAGTTGCACTGCCTAATTATCTTGGCGAACGCCACTGGTACAGATTCAGTTATACGCCTGTGATTGACCGGCTCGGCGTTACGATTGGTGTTATCATTAATGCCATCAACATTAGCAAGCGCAAGCAGAATGAGGAAAAAGTATTGCAGCAAAACGAGCAGATAAAAGAATTTGCTTTTTTGACAGCTCACCGCCTCAGAGCGCCCGTAGCCAGCATATTGGGACTGATTCAGGTTTTTAACCTTGACAGCAACATGAGCCGCGATGATATCAGCGAAATCATCAGGCGACTGCAAATAGCTGCCGAAGAATTAAATCATGCCGTGGGCGAAATGAATCGCTCACTTGAACCCTTGCAAACAAATCAATCAGCTGAAATTCAGATGTCTTCCGTTTCTGTTATCAATCACAGTGCCCGCCCTGTATCTATTGTGCTCATAGATGACGACCCGATTGTCAATATGGTGAGTAAAACACTTTTGCAGCGCAATTATCCCGGGCTTGTTATCCATGCATTTCTGAAAGCAGAGGAAGCGCTTCAATTTTTGAAAACGAGCAAAGAACAGCCTTCGCTCATCTTACTGGATGTAGTCATGCCCGAAATGAACGGCTGGCAGTTTCTGCAAGAGTTTCAGAAATTGCCCGTACAACCTCCTGTTTGTATGCTTTCCTCTTCGTTGCGCAAATCAGACCATGAAGAAGCTAAAAAATACCCATCTGTTGTTGATTTTATCATCAAACCACTTGATGCGGAAAAAATAAAAACTGTGATGAAGTTTTTAAAGGTTTCAGAATAGGCTTTGCTATAAATTTGTAACCTCATTTACCTACCCAAATCTTTTTTTCCCATGAATCCAAAATATGACCTGACGATAATCGGTTCCGGCCCGGGGGGGTATGTAGCCGCTATCCGCGCCGCACAGCTTGGCCTGAAAACCGCCATTATTGAAAAATACAACACCCTTGGCGGAACTTGCCTGAACGTAGGCTGTATCCCTTCCAAAGCCTTGCTGGATTCTTCCGAACATTTCCACAATGCCTTGCACAACTTTAAAGCACACGGTATTGAACTCAACGACCTGAAAGTCAATCTGGAACAAATGATTCAGCGCAAACGCGACGTGGTGAGCAAAACTTGCGAAGGCGTGGCGTTTCTGATGAAAAAAAATAAAGTGGATGTTTACCACGGTATCGGCTCGTTTGAAAGCCGCCATCAAATAAAAGTTACTGCTGCCGACGGCTCAGTAAAAATGCTGGATACCGACAAGGTGATTATTGCCACAGGCTCTAAGCCGATTATATTGCCGGGCATCCCGTACGACAAAAAGCGTTTCATCACTTCCACCGAAGCGCTGGAAATGAAAGAAATTCCCAAACACCTCATCATCATTGGCGGCGGCGTTATCGGTATGGAAATCGGCTCTATCTACGGCCGCATGGGCGCGAAGGTAACCGTTGTGGAATATACCGATTCGCTGATTCCTTCCATGGACAGAACCATGGGTAAAGAGTTGCAAAAAGTGCTTGCCAAACTTGGTTTCAGTTTCCACTTTAAGCATAAAGTAACCGGCGGACAGGTAGAAGGCGATGAGGTGGTGCTGACTGCCGAAAACGAAAAAGGCGAAACCGTTACTTTCCGTGGCGACTACTGCCTGCTCTCCACGGGTCGCCGCCCCTACACCGACGGTCTGGGTTTGGACAAAGTCGGCGTGAAATTGGACAACCGCGGCAGAGTAGAAGTAGATGAGCATCTGGAAACCAACGTGAAAGGCATCTATGCCATCGGTGATGTCATCCGCGGGCAGATGCTGGCGCACAAAGCCGAAGAAGAGGGCGTGCTCGTAGCCGAACAGATTGCAGGACAAAAGCCGCACATTAACTACTTGCTCATTCCGGGTGTAGTGTACACATGGCCGGAGGTGGCAGGCGTAGGCCATACCGAAGAAGAACTGAAAGCTGCCGGCAGAAAATACAAGGTGGGTTCGTTCCCGTTCAAAGCATTGGGTCGCGCCCGCGCCAGCATGGACACCGACGGATTAGTAAAAGTGCTTGCCGATGCGCAAACCGATGAGATTCTGGGCGTGCATATCATTGGCGCACGTGCGGCAGACATGATTATGGAAGCTGTTGTAGCAATGGAATACCGCGCCTCGGCGGAAGACATCGCCCGCATGAGCCATGCACACCCTACGTTTAGCGAAGCCATGAAAGAGGCTTGCTTAGCCGCTACGGAAAATCGCGCACTGCATATTTAGGCGGTGGAGCAAATGAACGTTGATTGGGAGTTTGGCAAATCAACCCGCTTCATCTGCGTTCAAAAAAGCGTAAAAATTTGCTTAAGCAACATATGCCAAGACCTTCACGCGCAAATGACACGGATTTATGCAAATGGCTGCATATATCCGTGTCATTTTTAGGTAAGTGAGCAGTTTAAAACCACCTTTCAAATTTACCGCAAAGCCTGCTGAGTATTACGCGAAGAGCACTGATTGTTTTTATGATGAGTCTTTTCTTTGTGTGCATTGCGGTTAAACCCTTTGCGTACTCTGCGGTAAAAAAGAACGCATTAATCTGCTCACCTGCTTATGGTGCTTGCCTGCTTGTCTCCGATTACTGCTTTCTGAAAAACAAGTCCCCGCTGATGGATTCTATGCGTACCTGTTTGTGTCCGTCGCCTAATTGGCCAATGATGCGACTGCCTATGCCTGCTTGTGAATCTTTGTTGTGGATGACTATCGGCAGATTGCTGAATATCTCTCCGTTGATGGTTTTCAGGCTGACCTCTGCACCGTTGTTGTCTGGCCATGCTACATCTACAAAACCACTGATGGATTTTGCTTCGAGGTTATTTTCTATTCCCCGAATTTCAATGTTGCCCGAAATAGAAGATACGTTCAGTTCAGCATTGCGGGGGACTGCTATTTCAATCCGAATATGGGCGCAGAGGCAACCTTGCCTGTTATGGTAAATTATCCCATGGGCTTTGTCTGCTTCGGGGCAATCTTCGGAGTTGCCTTTTTTGAGCATGGCAGCATCCCAGTCGGTTTTGATGAAAAGACGGTCGGTTTCATTAGTTGATTCCAACAAAAAAGCATCGTTGAGTTTACCGCCATTGACCGTTACGACAGCCTTAAACTGTACATGGTCGGCGTTGTGTGCCTTGATGAAGATGCTGTCGGCAAATTTGAGTTCCATGCGGAGTTTTTTGCCCAATGGCAGCGGAAAATCACGGCTGATGGTCTTGCTTTGGGAGTAGGCGCTGCCTGCCGCCATCATGAACAGACAGAAGAAAATGACAGTGAGAGTTCTCATAGGAATCAGGTTTTTGACGATGAATAGTAAAGCTCGGGCGTTTATTTTTTCTTGCGGAGGTAGATGTTGCTGCTGATTGTTTCCAAGCGCAATTCGGTTCCGCCGCCGTTGATAGTTCCTTCTACCTTGTTACCGCCGCCAATTCGTTGGAGGTTTTCTTTGTCGGCGCGCACGGCCACGTCAAAGTCTGTGAAAATATCGCCGTTGATAGACTTGGTTTTCAGCAAAACTTTGCTGTCGGGCGGTAAGGTTACATCAATTTCGCCGCTGGTATTGGTGATGGCAGAGGGCAGTTCGGGGTGCAAACTGCTGAAGATTACTTCAATGTTACCGCTGATGCTTTTGGCAACAACCGTGCGGGCATTGTTAATCATCACGTTTGAATTATTAGATTTCACTTCTATGGCTCCTTCCACATCTTGAATATTGATTTGGCTGCCCTGCCAGTTGGTCTCGGTGATGGAAACCGTCGCCTGTTTAGGCACTCTGATTTTCAGCTTTAAGTCGCTTGCGACTGCTTTTTTTACTTCAACGGTTGTACCTGTAACGGTTACTTCTACGCCAACACCTGTGTTGTCGCTGCCGCCCTGATAAAGCGACTTTAAGCCCTTGGCGCGGTCAGGAATAGGGGTGCGGCCTTCAGAGACAATAATTAACTCATCGCCGTTGTAGCCTTCCACGGTCAGGTTGGTGCGGTCTGTTATCACCTGAAGCGTGCCTTTGCTGCCTCCGGGGAATTTGGTTTTGTACTCTTGTGCATAGCCTGTGCAGATGAGCATCAAGGCGAAAATAAGTAAGCCAATGGTTTTCATGGGATTTAGATGGGTTTGATGTGATTTTTTGCTTTTAAGTAATGTGTCAAAATGAAGCGTTGTTGTCATTCAAAGCGCTGTTAGCGTCTTCGACGGCTAACAGGCTTTTCCGAATCACTAACAGCGGTCGTTAGACTCTGTGAGCGGATTCAGATAAGTTCGTTTTAGTCTGCTCACCGGCTTAAATGTTCTACCGCAAAGTCGCTGATTTTTATGCCAAGCACGCAATGATTCTTTATGTATTTTGTGATTAAACCTCGGTGCTTTCTGTGGTAAAAAATGTTACAATTCGTATAGCCTGCCGACTCCTTCGGCAGCTTTTGCACGCACAATGCCTTCGGTATGCGGCGCATCCATCAGTTTTTTCAGCGTGCCGAGCGCATCCGATTCTCTGAGCGAGACTAATAATTCAATCAACTCAATTTGCAGATGCGGGTCGGTAGCGTTTTCCAGCACACCAATGAAAGCGGCGCGTACATGGGGCAAATTCCCGAATCGGGATAATGCACGGGCAGCCGTCAGTTGCACATTCAGGTTAGGGTCATTTTTCAGCGTACTTATAAGTGCTGCAATAATTTCATCATTCGCATCGTTTGCCGCGCTGTCGGCATAGTAATTGGCTGCTTTGATGCGCATGGCTGCCGTTGGGTTATTGAGCATTTGCAGCGCCTCTTTTTGTTTATGTTCGGCTATGGCGGTTTCCAGTGTTGCCAAGCGGGCTTCCATGTTGCGCTGCTGCATGTAGCGGCCTACTACATACGCACCGATAATCAGTAGGGAAAAAGCCGCCAGCACTAATACCGCCGCTGCACGGTGCAGTTGAAAATACTGATTGCCTGCAAGGGACAACCTTGGGGGAGGAACTTTCGCCGCCTGCTGTTCAGCCAGCAGAAAAGCCGCGAAGTTTTGGCGCAAACTGTCGTCGGGTTGCTCATCGCTCCATGCAGCCATTTGCCCGAAAAGCTCCTGCACTTGTGCATATTGCTCCTTCCATTGCGAATGGCGATTGATGGCATCCAGCACCATTTCGCGGATTTCGCCCGTGAGTTTGCCTTCGGCAAGGTCTATCATCAGGCTTTGAATTTCTTCTTCGGTGAATGTTTGCATAACTCAGTTTCCTTCCATTTTGAAATAGATTTCGCGCAGCCTGTGAATGGCGCGATGGATTTTTACTTTGACGGCCGAGAGCGAAAGCCCCATCAATTGCCCGATTTCGTCGTATTTCAGTTCCTGATAACGGCTCATGACAAGCAGTTCACGCTGTTCAGGCGGGAGCATATCCAAGGCTTTTTGCAAATGTTGCAGTTGCTCGGTTTGCATGGCGCGACTTTCAGGCGTGTGCTCGGCAGGCGGCGCATGGGCAGGCTTCAAGGGTACGGTTCGGCCGATAGCCGATGCTTTCCAATGGTTCTGCCATACGTTGCGGGCAATCTGATACACCCATGCACGAAATGGCCGCCCTTCCTGATAACTGCTGCGGTAGCGAATCAGCCGCACAAATACATTCTGCGTCAGGTCTTGCGCGGTTTCGCGGTCGCCTGCCAGCCGAAGGAAAAAGTTGAACAGTTTGACGTGGTAGCGCTCAAACAGCTCGGAAGCCTGTTCCGGACTTCCCCGACTGACGGCCAGCATGATTTCTTCATCGGTAAGCATCAAAATAGTTCGGTGCGTTTTGCGTTCGTATGACCTGATTACCGCCATTACGGGGAAAGGTTACAGAGGGGATGAAAAAATTAATAGAACGCATCCTGAAAATGTACCAGTTCGGGCGGGTTTGACCAAGTGATGGAGATGATGTCAAAGCGGATGTCGCCGTGCCAGTCCTGCTCGGCGATGAAGTGCTCCGCAGCGCGTTTGATGCGCTCCTTCTTGGCCGTGTTCACTGCTTCTTCGGGGTAGCCGAAGTCGTTGGTTTCGCGGCTTTTAACTTCCACGAAAACTATCGTTTCCGCCTGCCGTGCTACAATGTCTATTTCCGTGCCTTTGGGTTTGTAGTTGCGCCTGAGAATTTCGTAGCCCTGTGCCTGCAAATGTGCTGCTGCCATTGCCTCGCCCTGTTCGCCTTTTTGTTTGCGGTTCATACCTGAGTTTTTTGGCATACCTTTACGGTAAATTTCGTAACAGCCTCATGGGTTTAGCAAAAATACTTTGGATTCTGTCTTTATTGGGTTTTCTGGCGGTTTTGCTGATTACTTATGTTTACATGCCTGAAAACGTAGCCGTATTGTTTGATGAACTCGGGCTGCCGTATTACTTTCTGCCGCGCGATTATTACTTTTATGTGGCCGTATTGGCTTGTGTACTGCTGAACAGTGCCATTCTTGTGCTCGGCAGCAGCGTAACCCGTCTGCCTTCTTCTTTATTGCCCGTACCGAAACGCAAATATTGGGCAGCACGCGAAAATCGCCCCCGCTTTACCAAACGCTTTGAGCATTGGACAAAAGGGGTTGCCTTCTTCCTCAATCTGATTTTGTGTCTGCTGTTAGTAGATATTCTGAAAGGCAACGATTCGCAGGTGAACTATAACACGCAAACACTGCTCTATGTATTCAGTGCTTTGCTAGTGGTTTGGTTTGGCTTCTATTTTGTCGTTTTCGGCGTGTATGTGGAAAAACTGGACTGACCGTCTGCACCTGCTACAAACCCTTACACCTGCCAAAATTTTCAATCTTTTGCAGTTGATGCTCAGTTATCGGCTGTCTAAGTATCTGCGGAGGCCGCTTCACAAGGGGCTTCCTGCTGCTGTCTCCATTGAGCCGACAACTGCCTGCAACCTGCGCTGTCCGGAATGCCCAAGCGGTTTGCGTTCTTTTACGCGTCCTACGGGTATGTTGCAGGCTGAACTGTTCAAAAAAAATATTGACGAACTGCAAAAGCAACTCATTTGGCTGACTTTCTACTTTCAGGGCGAGCCTTATCTGCATCCACAGTTTACCGAATTGGTGCGCTATGCGCATGAACGCGGCATCTATACGGCCACATCTACCAATGCTCATTTTCTAAACGATGAAAATGCCCGCAAAACGGTGGAAAGCGGGCTTAGTCGGCTGATTATTTCCATAGACGGCACCACGCAGGAAACCTATCAGGCGTACCGCATCGGTGGCAAATTAGAAAAAGTGATTGAGGGTGCGCGACGCATTTTATCGTGGAAAAAGCAACTGAAAAGCGCTACGCCGCATGTTATCTTTCAGTTTTTGGTTGTTAAGCCCAACGAACATCAGATTGACGAAGTAAAAGCGCTCGCCAAAGAGTTGGGTGTTGATGAGGTACAGCTCAAAACCGCACAGATTTACGACTACCACAATGGTTCGCCACTGATACCGACGCAAAGCCGCTATTCGCGCTATGCCCGACAAGCCGACGGGACTTATCAAATCAAAAATCCGCTGGAAAATTCCTGCTGGAAAATGTGGCACTCCTGCGTAATTACTTGGGACGGCAAGGTTGTGCCTTGCTGCTTTGATAAAGACGCACACCATACCTTAGGCAATGTTGCCGAACAACCATTTGCCCGCGTATGGCGCAGTGAAACCTATCGGCAGTTCCGGCAAGCGCTGCTGCACTCGCGGCAGGAAATAGACATTTGCCGGAACTGCACCGAAGGCATGAAAATTTTTGAGGAATAACCGTTACTGATACTTCTTCATTTCCTCTTCCCGAAGTGCACGGCGCAGGATTTTGCCCACATTGGTTTTTGGCAACTCCGTGCGGAACTCAATATGTTTCGGAAGTTTGTAATTGGTGAAGTTCTCTTTGCAGTATTCACGCAGTTCTTCCTCTGTAAGCGACTGGTCGCGCTTGACTACAAATATTTTTACCGCTTCGGTAGATTTAGGGTCAGGTACGCCAATGGCAGCTACTTCCAGCACTTTCGGGTGCAGGGCTACCACGTCTTCAATTTCGTTAGGATATACATTGAAGCCCGAAACGAGAATCATTTCCTTTTTCCTGTCCACAATTTTGAAGTAGCCACCGGGTAATTCAATCCCGATATCGCCTGTGGCTAACCAGCCGTCCTTAATCACTTTGTCGGTTTCTTCGGGGCGCTGCCAGTAGCCCGCCATAATTTGCGGCCCGTATGCCCAAATTTCGCCCGGCTCGCCAAAGGGGGCAGTGCTGCCGTCTTCCTGTACAATTTTAAGTATAGTGGAAGGCAGCGGAATGCCAATGGTGCCTATTCGGCCTGTACCGTCGGTAGGGTTGCAGGAAAGCACGGGAGAACTTTCAGTAAGTCCGTAGCCTTCTGCCAATACACAGCCTGTTACTTTGCGCCAGTTTTCGGCTACTACTGCCTGCACGGCCATGCCGCCGCCAACAGATACTTTCAACTTGGAAAAATCTAATTGACGGAACTCGGGCTGATTGAGCAGGCCGTTGAAAAGCGTATTGACACCGGTGATGGCCGTAAACGGATATTTTGCCAAATCTTTGATAAAGGCTTTCATATCGCGCGGATTGGTAATCAGCAGGTTTGTGCCGCCCATCATAAAAAAGCCGAAGCAGTTCACTGTCAGTGAGAAAATATGATACAGCGGCAGGGCTGTTACAATCAGTTCTTTGCCTAATTCCAACGAAACCTCCATGGCGGCACGCATCTGCGCCACATTGGCGGTAATATTCCGATGCGTGAGCATGGCACCTTTTGAAACGCCCGTAGTGCCACCTGTGTATTGGATAAATGCAATATCGGAAGGTTGGATGGAGGGTTTGCTGAAAGTCAGTCGCGCACCTTCGGACAGTGCATCGCGGAGTGCCACAGCCTTGGGAATGTTGTAGGCAGGCACCATTTTTTTAACATATTTCACTACCGAATTGACAATCAGCCGCTTCGGGAAAGGCAAAAAATCGCCGATTTCCGAAATGATGACATGCTCGAGTGCCGGCGTATGGGGCAGCACTTTTTCCAGCACGGAAGCAAAGTTGGCAAGGATAACAATTGCTTTTGCGCCGGAGTCGTTGAACTGATGCTCCATTTCGCGCGGGGTGTAAAGCGGGTTGGTATTAACCACTACCATGCCTGCACGCAAAATACCGAACATCACAACGGGGTAAGCCATTACGTTGGGCATCTGAATGGCAACGCGGTCGCCTTTTTTCAGAGTAGTTTTGTTTTGCAGGTAGGCGGCAAATTGGGCGGAAAGTTCATCTATCTCTTGGAAAGTCAATGGCTTGTCCATGTGGATAAACGCCGGATTTTTCGCGTATTGCGCAAAAGCAGTTTCCAGCATGGCAGGGATAGAGGAGAACTCATCAGGGTTGATTTCGTGAGGCATCCGCGCCGGATAGCTCTCAAACCATGGATATTGCTGATTCATTGGCTTATATTCAATGTTTTCATTTTCAACGGGTCGGTCGCTAAGTTAAGCATTTCAGTGTCTGTTTGTACGGGTTGCTAATGGATAATGCGCTCATCGGCAGGTTTATCTACCTGTGGGGTCTGTCCGCCGCGGAGTACGGAGTTGCCGTTGAATCGCTGTGTTTGGTCAATAGATACGCCCGCTAACCAATCCGATTCGTTGAACTGCCCGCTTTGCCCGAAAGCCAGCAGTGCGTTCTGATAGCAAACTTTGTGTACATCGGCTTCGCTGATACCGCGTTCCAGCATCAGGGAAGCGGTTTTGGGCACTGCCAGCGGGTCGCTTACCCCCCAGTCGGCGGCGCTGTTCACAAAAATACGCTCCGAACCGTACTGCTGTACAACGGCTACCATGCGCTCATTGCCCATTTTTGTGTGTGGATAAATGGTAAATGCTGCCCAAAAGCCTCGCTCGAGCACTTCGCGAACGGTTTCTTCGTTGTTGTGGTCAACAATCACTTTTTCGGGAGAAAGACCGTGCTCTATACACAAATCCATGCTGCGGCTGGTGCCGTGTTTCTTGTCGCGATGTGGCGTGTGGATTTGTACCAGCAGGTCTAACTCTTTTGCCATTTCCAACTGCGCGCGGAAATATTTTTCCTCAGCGGGGGTTTGGTCATCAAAGCCGATTTCACCAATACCCAGCACGCCTTCTTTCATCAGGAAGAGCGGCAAAAGTTCCATTACTTGCTCGGCGAGGGCTTCGTTGTTGGCTTCGCGGGAGTTCAGCCCGACGGTGCAGTAGTGGCGAATCCCAAACTGACTGGCGCGGAAACGCTCCCAACCGACCAGCATACTGAGGTAGTCTTTGTAAGTACCGACTTCGGTGCGAGGTTGCCCTTGCCAAAAGGCAGGTTCAATAATGGCTACGATGCCTGCCGCCCGCATGGCCTGATAGTCGTCGGTGGTGCGGGAAACCATGTGTATATGGGGGTCTATGAACAGCATATGAATGGGATGTAAAAATAGCGCACCGCAAAATACACAATTCATAAAAAAAGCCACTCCGTTTGCGGAATGGCTGCGTGACCCCGACGGGAATCGAACCCATATCAAAAGTTTAGGAAACTTCTATTCTATCCGTTGAACTACGGGGTCGGTGAAGCAAAATTATTGAAATTGTACTATATTTAAAAGTTCAAGAGGCGTATGGCTGCCCGCATCCACAGCGGCTGCCGATATATCCGCCCATTTGTTATGTATGAAGAAGCAAAAACCCAAAGCAAAGAAAAATAAACTTAAGGCGCACAACTACGACCCTCGCCAACTGCAACACCAACTTATCGATTTATTTGAGCGTTCCAGAAATGCCACCTATACCATCAAGCAAATTTTCAAGAAACTACATGCCCAAGACCTGCAAGCGCGTGCAGTAGTGGAGTCCATGATTGACTCGCTGGTGCGCAAAGAGATTTTGCAGCGCAACGGGCAAGTGGTTTACCTGACCAAAAAGGGGGCACAGGAAAAAGAAACACTGACGGGCAGGGTGGATTACGTAAATCCTGAATTTTTGTTCGTGGTAAGCGAAGACGGCAGTTTTCCCGATATCCGCGTCAGTCGCCGCCATGCCGGCACTGCCCTCGATGGCGATACGGTGCGCGTGCAAATTCACCGCTACAACCAAAGCGACCGCCCCGAAGGCGAAATTGTAGAAATAGTACAGCGTTTTCGCTCCGATTTTGTGGGTGTTATCGAGCTATCCCCGCGTTTTGCTTTTGTCATCCCCGACAAGCGCAAAATGTATCACGACATATTCGTTCGCCTGAGCGATACCAAAGGCGCAAAGCACGGCGAAAAGGTCGTTGCCGCTATCACCGGCTGGGACGAAGCAGGTAAAAACCCCTTTGGCATTGTTACCAAAGTGCTGGGCAGGGCAGGCGAGCACGAAACCGAGATGCACTCCATTATGGCAGAGTATGACTTGCCGATGGAGTTTCCCGAAGAGGTAATAGCAGAGGCCGAGCAAATCAGTGAGGCTATTCATGCCAAAGAAATTGCCAAACGCCGCGATTTCAGAGGGGTGCCAACCTTTACCATTGACCCCGAAGATGCGCAGGATTTTGATGATGCGCTGTCGTTTCGCAAGTTGGAAAACGGCAATTATGAAATAGGTGTGCACATAGCCGATGTTACGCACTACGTACTTCCGGGAACGCTCATTGAACGAGAGGCGTATCGCCGTGCCACATCGGTTTACTTAGTGGACAGGTGCGTGCCCATGTTGCCCGAAAAGTTGTCCAACAAACTCTGTTCGCTGCGCCCCAATGAAGAAAAACTTACGTTTTCTGCCGTTTTTGAAATTACGGAGCGCGGACGAATCGTAAGTGAGTGGTTCGGCAGAACGGTTATTTACTCGCAGCGCCGTTTTACCTACGAAGAAGCACAGCAGGTAATAGAAACCGGTCAGGGCGATTTTGCCGAAGAAATTCTGACCTTGAACAAACTCGCCAAGTTGTTTCAGCGCAAGCGAGTGCAAGCCGGTGCTATTTTGTTTGAAACAACAGAAGTGAAATTCCGCTTAGACGAACGGAAAAAGCCGATTGAAATTTTCACCAAAGTGCGCAAAGATGCGCATAAACTCATCGAGGAGTTTATGCTGCTTGCCAACAGGCAAGTTGCCGAGTTTGTGTATCAGATGCGGAAGGGCAAAGATCGCAACGTTATGGTATATCGCACCCACGACAAGCCCGATGAGGAAAAAATAGAGAACTTTGCCAATTTCGCCAAGCAGTTTGGGCATAGCATCAAAATCGGTGATAAAGAACTTGCCAAATCGTTGAACGAGCTTTCGTTACTGGTTGAGGGCAGACCAGAACAAAACGTGCTGCAACATTTGGCCATTCGCGCGATGGCAAAGGCCAAGTACACTACCGACCCGCTGCCGCACTTCGGGTTGGCGTTCAAGCACTATTCGCACTTTACCTCACCTATCAGGCGCTACCCCGATATGATGGCGCACCGCCTGTTGCAACACTATCTGGACGGCGGCGAGCCTGTCAATCGCACAGAGTATGAGGAACGCTGCAAGCACAGCAGTGCCATGGAGAAACGCGCCGCAGATGCCGAGCGTGCCAGCATTAAGTACAAACAGGTAGAACTCATCCAAGACCTGCAAAAAGCCGGGCAGTTGCGGGGTAAACTGCTTACGGGCGTAGTTACAGGCGTTACCGAATGGGGTGTTTACGTAGAACTCACCGACACCCGATGCGAAGGCATGGTGCGCATGAGCGACATTCCGGGCGACTACTACGAGCACGATGCGAAAAACTACTGTGCAGTCGGCAGGAGGTATGGCCGCACGATTCGCTTAGGCGACCAAGTGCAGGTGCGCATCAAAGCCACTAACCTCGAGAAGCGCACCATTGACTTTTTTATGGAAGAGTTTTAAAACTTGTTACCGAAACTTTGGCGCAAATCAGGTCTTTTATTTTCTCAAACTGCGGCAGGATTGTTCGCGCATAGTTCGTGAATTTTTCGGCCAGCGTAGTGCCGGGTTGCGTGCGTGTAACGGAAAAAACGCCATGCCATGTGGCTACCGTGCGGTCTTTGTTTTCATAAACCAGCCAAAGCATCAGTACAAACTGTTCTTTAAGCTGCGAGGGTAGCGGTGCAAAAAAAGGAACGTCAATGTAGCTGTGTTGCGGCAAATGATTTTCTTTTGGCAGTAATTCTGTCTCTTTACTGAGGCACAGATGACAAAACAGGGGCAAAAATTCATTTTCGGCTAATTGCTCGCAGGCTTTGCAACGCATTGCCAGCACGTCAATTTGTTGGTCGGTCATGATGGTTCAATGGTATAAAAAAATAACAAGGTAAGGGTGAAAAAACAGGCAGCACATAAAGTTACGCTAAGTTGGCCAATAATCGGAGTAGCCGCGATGGTTTTATTTTTGCTGACTGTTGTAAGTTGCTCCCATTCGCAATCGTCTGAAAAAAAGAAAGTTGTCGGCCACGTGGAAGCAGAAAAGCCGCGTTTCCGCATCGTTCCCCCGCGAACGCCGCTGCAAAACAACGACTCCGATACACTCACGCTGCATGTAATAGACAGCGCCATTGAAAAGTTTCGCGCAAAATGGCTGATTGGCGGGCTTTCGCTGGCAATTGCCAAAGACGGGCGGCTGGTGTATGCCAAGGGCTTCGGCTATGCCAATCAGGAAAAGCGGGAGGCCATGACACCGCAGCATCGCTTCCGAATAGCGAGTGTGTCTAAACTGATTACTGCCGCCGCCATTATGCAAATGGCGGAACAAGGCAAGTTGAAACTGACCGATAAAGTTTTCGGAGCATCGGGTATTCTTTCCGACAGCCTTTATCTGAACGCCAAAGACAAGCGAGTGTATCAGATAGAAATCAGGCATTTGCTTCAACACACAGGGGGCTGGAAAAATGCTTTCCGTGCCGACCCGATGTTTATTCCGTTAGAAGTAGCCGCCTACATGCGAACAAAACCGCCGATTGACTTAGACGTGATTATCCGATTCATGCTGTCGCAAAAAATGCTGGCCGAGCCGGGCGAGTTTTTTGACTATTCAAATTTTGGCTACTGCCTGCTGGGGCGCGTTATTGAGAAGGTAAGCGGGCAAAGTTATGAGCGCTATGTGCAGGAGAATTTGTTAGCGCCTTTGGGCATTCGGCAGATGCAAATCGGTAACAACCGCTACGAAGAACAACTGCCCAACGAAGTAACCTATTACGACCACTCGGGCGCATCGCTGAAACCCGATATCAGCGGCAGCGGCAACAAGGTTTCGCGCCCCTACGGCGGAACAGACGTTAAAATGCTCGGTGCGGCGGGTGGCTGGATTGCCTCATCCGTAGAACTTTTGCGGCTCACCCTTTCATTGGACGGCATGGCAACCGTTCCCGATATTTTATCGCAGGAAAGTATCCGCCAAATGACCTGCAATTCGGGTAATTGGGTACAGGACAGCACCCGCTGCCTTGAAATCGGTTGGCGCTATTGCAACCCGCAGGAGTGGGTACGCACCGGCTATTTCGGCGGCACCCATGCCGTTATCTGTCGCCGCAGCGATGGCATTACGTGGGTGTTGCTTACCAATCAGAGTTCATGGCGCGGCCCTTATTTCAGTTTTGAAGTACTGCCCGAAATGGAGCGCATACTGTCGGCGGTGCAAATATTCCCGCAGCGCGATTTGTTCGGGCGGGAAATTTTGCCATAGGCAACAGACAAAGTGCGGGGCGTTTCGGAATGCGGAGTGTACACAAACCTGTTATTCAATGATTGATACAAGAAATCTTCCAAGCCACTTGCGCTTTTGTATAAATGCCTTACCGTAGATTAGCTGCTCCCAAACGTATGATAAATTTTGTCCCCTCGCCCGGTTTGCTTTCTACGCTGATTTCGCCACCCATTTCTTCTATCTGATTTTTGGTAATGTACAAACCGATGCCTTTGGCATCCTTATTTCCGTGGAAGGTTTTGTACATGCCGAAAAGTTTGTCTCCATAGCGTTCCAAATCTATTCCGATGCCATTATCGGCAATTTCTAACCAGACGTTGCCCTCGTGCACATAGGCGGAAATATGGACGAAGGGTTTTCTTTGAGGGTGGCGGTATTTAATGGCGTTGGTAATAAAATTCAGCGCAATGCTGTCTAAGTAGGCGGCTTTGTAGTCTAAGGTCAGGTTGTCGGGTATATCTACCCGAATGGCTACGGCCTTTTGTTGAATTTTGGCAGCCAGTGATTCAATAACACTTTCAATGTGATTTTTCAGGTTGAGGGTGCGCACGGTATCATCCTTTCCTGCATCTACGATTTCGTTCAGGTCTGCTATGGTACGCATCAGTTGTGCAGAGGCTTTTTCCAAGTATTCCGACAACTGCTTTTTTTCTGCCTCGTCCTGTGTGTCGCCTATCATCCGAATCAGCGCGGAGATGTTGCCTGCATGTGAACGCAAGTTATGCGATACGATGTGGGCAAAATGTTCCAGCCGTGCCTTCCGGTCAAGTGCTACTTTAATAGTTGCTTGCAACTGATTTTCTCGGGCTTTTAGCTCGGTGATATTGGTCAGCGAGGAAACGGTAGCCATGATTGTTTTGCCGTCCTCCTCCGTAACGGGTACGCAGTTAACCAATATCCATATCATTTGCTCGTTTGTTTTTTGCACTCCGATAATGTTGTTAAAAACAGGGAGGCCGTTTTTTAGTACGCACATAGACGGGTATTCATCTTGCGGATATTCGGTGCCGTCTTCGCGAACAGTCTTTAATTCGGAAAAGTTGAGCAAGTTGGCTGCATTTTGCTCTAATTCCAGCATTTCTGCCGCTGCATGGTTGTAGAAAATAACCTTGCCGCTTTTATCTCGCATGATAATGCCGTCGGTGGTGGCTTCAATAATGGATTGATTAATTTTTTGCAGCCGGTCGCGTTCTTGGAAGGCCTGCATCCGCATAGTAATGTCACGTGCCGTGGCATAAATCAAACCCTGCTTTGCCAATAACTTCCATTCTATGGTGCAGTAGGTACCTTTTTTACTTTTATAGCCTATGGTAAACTCTGCAACGGCATCCTCCCGCTTTAACTGCCCGAATGCTTCCCGTACTTTTGTGCAGTCGTTGGGATGGATAAAGTCAAAGAATTTATATTGTTGCAGCTCGGTTTTGGAATACCCCAATGACTGCTCCCATTGCGTATTAACCCGCAAAAGTTGCCCGTCCATGTCCATAATTGCCAGCAAATCCAGATTGACATCAAAATAGTTCTCAAACAATTGCCGTTCTATTCGTGTAGCGGCTTCTGCTTCTTTGAGATGTGTAATGTCCACATGGCAGCCGATGAGTTTAACAGGTTTCCGCTCATCATCCCACTCAATGATTCCGCCCGTGCAGTTTACCCACACAATAGCGCCGTTTTTATGAATGTAGCGCACCTCTACTGAAAACGGCTGTTTGCCGCCATTTTCCATGTGCTTGACTACTTCGCTGTCAAATCTGGCCAAATCTTCCGGTATAATCAGGCTGCGGATGGTTTCCGCTTTTTCGTCCAATTCACCCTCGGCGTAGCCAAAGGTTTCCTTAAATTTTCGGCTCAGATAAACGGTCTGATTTTGAATGTTCCACTCCCAATAACCTGCCAGAATCTCTTCCAGAATGGTTTGATGGGTCATCAGATGGTGTATTGCCGGCATCTTTTGAAATTGATATGTTTAGGTTCAAACAGCTAATCAGTCATACGTCAAACACCGCATTTGTGTTATATCAGCTGCAAAACTGCATAAACTTTTGCGCATCAAGGCTTGAAAGCGTATTTTACGGTTCAAATTCAGACATTTACACAATTGTATTGCATTAAAAACACTTCGCGATGACACCTTTTTACCGTAAATCACTCTTGCGCGGTTTGTTGGGCGTATCGTTGTTCATGGCGGGCTACGCACCTGCTGTGGCACAGCGGAAACCACAAAACAATGCTCCGGCAACACCCGCGCCTACTCCGGCAGCTCGCCGCATGGAAGCCTTCAAACTCCGCCATCAGTTGCAGGAAAGTTCTATTGTTGCCAATGTACCTTTTAAAAACATAGGCCCAACGGTGATGAGCGGACGCGTAACCGATGTAGATGTTTGTCCGGCAGACCCTTCTCAGTTCTTGGTTGCTTACGCTTCGGGCGGTCTGTGGCATACAACCTCCAACGGCACACAGATGACCCCTGTTTTTGATACACAGGCGAGCATGACCATTGGCGATATTGCCGTACAGTGGCAGGGAACGACACCCGCCGTTATATGGGTAGGTACAGGCGAAAACAATTCCAGCCGCTCTTCCTATGCCGGCACGGGCATATACAAAAGCACCAACGGCGGTAAAACATGGGAACATTTAGGATTGGAAGAATCGCAGCACATCGGGCGCATTGTTTTGCACCCAACCGACCCGAATACGGTATGGGTAGCTGCTTTGGGGCATCTGTATTCGCCCAACCCCGACAGAGGCATTTACAAAACCACTGACGGCGGCAAAACATGGCAGAAAACACTGTTTGTGGACAATAACACAGGTGCAATTGATTTGGTAATAGATCCGACCAATCCACAGGTACTTTACGCTGCCATGTGGGAGCGCAGTCGCCAAGCATGGGACTTTAAAGGCTCCGGCAAAGGTTCGGGTATTTACAAAAGTACCGACGGCGGCGCAACTTGGACGAAGCTCAATACCGACGGTAGTGGCTTCCCCAACACCGACGGTACAGGTCGCATCGGCTTGGACGTTTTTGCAGGCAATCCAAATATTATTTATGCCGTTTTAGACAATCAGGACAGCCGCCCTGCCGAAAAACCGACGGGCAAAGAAGTTATCAAGCCTTCCGCTTTTCGCACCATGACGGCAGAGGAATTTGCCAAACTGCCCGATGAAGACCTGCAAGCCTACTTTGAGCGCTACGGCATCCCTTCTAAATACACGCCCAAATCGGTTAAACAAGACATTGCCAACAAAAAATATCCCGTAAAGGCACTTGCCGATTTTATCAATGCCAACGACGATTTGTTTGAAATTGAAGTAAAGGGTGCAGAAGTGTATCGTTCGGACGACGGCGGTAAAACATGGCGCAAAACACATGACAAACCCTTAGACGGCCTTGTGTTTACCTATGGCTATTATTTCAGCCAAATCCGCATAGACAGCAAAAACCCCGATAAAATCTATACCATGGGTGTGCCTGTGATTAAGTCGGAAGACGGCGGCAAAACTTGGAAAGCCATGAACAGCGACAATGTTCATGCCGACCACCATGCCCTCTGGTTGAATCCCAACCGCCCCGGACACATGATTTTGGGCAACGACGGCGGTATCAACATCAGCTACAACGACGGCGAAACATGGCAAAAAATGAATAACGTTCCTGTGGGACAGTTTTATGCCATCAATGTGGATATGGCGCAGCCTTTCAATGTTTACGGCGGCTTGCAGGACAACGGCGTTTGGGTAGGCCCAAGCACTTACCGCCACAGCTTAGACTGGCACGATACAGGCCGTTATCCGTATCAGATGCTGATAGGCGGCGATGGTATGCAGGTGGAAATTGACACGCGCGACAATGCAACGGTTTACACAGGTTTTCAGTTTGGCAACTATTTCCGCATTAATACCAAAACGGGCGAGCGCAAATTCATTACTCCGCGCCACGATTTGGGCGAAACCCCTTACCGATGGAACTGGCAAACGCCTATTCACCTTTCCCGCCACAATCAGGACATTTTATACATGGGTTCGCACCGCTTCCACCGTTCATTGGACAAAGGCGAAACCATGCAAACACTTTCCGGCGACCTGACCGCAGGCGGCATTAAAGGCAACGTCCCTTACGGTTCACTGACAACCATTGACGAGTCGCCTCGCCGTTTTGGGTTGCTCTACACCGGCTCCGATGACGGTTTGGTGCATGTGTCCAAAGACGGCGGTTATACATGGACGCGCATTTCGGACAAATTGCCGCAAAAACTTTGGGTAAGCCGCGTAATAGCCTCACACCATGCCGAAGGTCGGGTGTTTGTGTCGCTCAATGGCTATCGCTATGACCATTTTGACCCGTATTTGTATGTTTCCGAAGACTACGGACAAACGTGGACGCGTTTAGGCGGCAATCTGCCCGCCGAACCTATCAACGTAGTGCGGGAAGACCCTGTCAATGACCAGATTCTGTACGTGGGTACCGATAACGGGGTGTATATTTCCTTTGACCGCGGTGTTTCGTTTGCTGCCATGAGCAACGGGCTGCCTGCCGTTGCCGTACACGACCTGCGCATCCATCCTCGCGACAAACAACTGGTTGTAGGTACGCATGGGCGCTCTATTTTCACTGCCGACGTACAGCATATCCAGCAGATAGACCAGCAGATGATAACAAAAGCCTTGCACTTGTTCCCCGTACAGGCTATTACTGCATCGGAGGCATGGGGGCGGCCGCGCAACTTTGCCGAAGCGATTTCACCTGAGCGGCAAATTGTTTTCTATCTTAATTATGCGATTAAAAATGCCATCAGCAATATCCGTATTCTGTCAGCAGGTGGCGTAGTGCTGCATGAAATGACAGACGAAAGCGAGGCCGGTATCAATATCGTAAACTATGACCTGACTATGAATGAAAAAGCCGTTGCAGATTTGCAGAAGGAAATGCAGACCAAAGCTAAAGACGGCAAAGAAGTTAAAATCGGTGCAGCGGGCAACGGCAAATACTACCTGCCGGTGGGTGAATATACCGTTGAAGTTCGCGCCGGTGAATCGGTAGAAAAACAAACACTCAAAGTAGAAGCTCCGCGCAGTGGCGGCGGTCGTCGCGGCGAGCCTTCCGCCGAACCTCACGAAGAGGACTAATCGGATACAGTTTTAAACCTGACAGGTTTCCAAAGCCTGTCAGGTTTGTACATGACTAAGAAAATCAGCGTTTATCCATGGTATCCGCCAAAAATCCGTGTTCCCAAAGAACCCAACATCAGTACTTAAAATTGTAAGAAACAGCCGGCACGAACGAGCCTACGACGGAAAACCGAACTGCTTCCGTATTTATCGGTGTATCGGGGTTTTGGCGGAAGTAGATAGCAAACGGATTGCGGCGGTTATAGGCATTATACACAGAAAGAACCCAGTAGCTTTCCCACCGCTGTTCAGGCTTTTTCTTCTTGTTGTATTTGGTAACGGACAAATCTAAGCGATGGTAGGGCGCAATGCGCACGTTATTGCGGCTGTTGTCCACATTGTGCGGAATAATTAACCCCTGCACTTCGTAGCGCCCCGTCGGGAAAGTTACAGGCGTCCCCGTTTGGAAAACAAAGTTTGCAGCAAATTGCCAGTATTTATTCCGCTCATAGGCTACAGAAATATTGCCGTTGTGTCGGCGGTCAAACCGATTGGGAAACCATTGGTTGCTGTTGATACCCTCCACTTTGCGCTCTGAATTGGCAAGCGTGTAACTAACCCATCCGGTGAGTTGTCCTTTGGTTTTGCGTACATAAAACTCCGCGCCGTATGCTCTGCCAATGCCTTGCACCAAGTCGCCCTCAATGAACTTATTGAGCAGCAGGTCTGCATTGTCAATATAGTCTAACTGATTTTGCAGCGATTTGTAATACACTTCCACCGAGGTTTCAAACATGTTGTCCTTAAAGTTGCGGAAGTAGCCCAGAGCTACTTGGTCGGCTAATTGCGGTCGGATATTATTCGTGCTGGGTGTCCATACATCAAGCGGCGTGGAAGCTGCCGTATTGGATACCAAGTGGATATACTGCGCCATGCGGTTATAGCTCGCTTTCAACGAACTTGTCGGAGAAAGCCCCAAATTCATGGAAAATCGCGGTTCTATATTGCCGTATTGCTGAATGGTTTCAAACTGCCCGAAATTTCGTATCTCCACAGGCAGGCGGCGAGTATTGGGCGGTGCCTCCCCGAAATAATAGGCTTCGCCGCGCCCCATATAGTTAAACATGGAATAGCGGAAACCATATTGTACGGTGAGTTTTTCACTCAACTTCTGTTCGTTGTCAAAATAAATACCCGATTCAAGCGCGTATTTGCTGTCCAAACTGATGTCGCTGGTGCGGTCTGCACTGCTGATAACTGCTTTTCCGGGGCGGAAATCGTATAAAATTGTTTGCAGGCCAAATTTCAGGGTGTTATTGGCATTCAGATAATAGGTAAAATCGGGTTTAAGGCTGTAGTTGATAATATTGGAGCGCCAGTCAAATCGGGAGCCTTGAACGCCCGAATCGCGGAAGCCAATCAGGTAGTCGTAATTGCTGTAAAACGCCGTCAGGTTCATAAATAAACGGTCAGAGTAGAGGTGATTCCATCGGAAAGTGGTTGTAGCATTACCCCAGTTGAAATCGAACCCGCTGCCGAAAACATCGCGCCCGAAATACCCCGAAAGGTAGAAGTTGTTGCGGTCGTTGGCCTTCCAATTGACCTTAGCAGTCATATCATAAAAATAAAAACGGCTGTTCCGCAGGTCGTTGTTCAGAAAAGGCTTGGCCAGCACGTCAATGTAAGACCGACGGCCTGCCAAAATAAAAGAGGCTTTGTCTTTTACGATAGGCGCTTCCAAAGTCAGGCGGCTGAAAATAGCTCCAATGCCGCCTTGCATGGCAAATTGCTTGTTGTTGCCTTCTTTGGTGCGCACATCCAAAATAGACGACAGCCTGCCTCCGTAAGGTGAAGGGATGCCGCCTTTAATCAGTTTTACATCTTTGACCGCATCGGGGTTAAACACGGAAAAAAAGCCGAAAAGGTGGGCAGAGTTATATACAGGCGCTTCATCTATCAGCACGAGGTTTTGGTCTATGCTGCCGCCGCGCACGTTGAAGCCGGTTGCTCCTTCGCCTACGGTGCTTACCCCCGGCAACAGTTGAATGCTGCGAATGATATCTACTTCGCCCAAAAAGGCCGGAATGCGCTGAATAGTCTTGATATCCAACTTATTCACACTCATTTCCATGTTTTTTACCGCCGCATCGGCTGCTTCTGCGGTTACAACCACCTCCTGCAATTCAACATTGTCTTCTGTCAGTTCTACGTCTTCTTTGCGGTTGGCCGTCAGTGCTATATTTTTTATAACAGCCTGATAGCCAATAGATGTATAAACAATATCATATGTACCTTTAGGCAGCGTCAGCGAATAAAATCCGTAGGGGTTGGTGGTTGTGCCGGTGGTAGTTCCTTTGATGGCGATATTGACCCCAATCAACGTTTCACCGCTTTTACTGTCTCGTACATAGCCGCTGATGGTAAATTTTTCTTGTGCATACAGGCTTTGGGAGGTGCTTACAATGAGCAAAAACAAAAGCAATGTTTTTATACAAAATCGCATATGGTGATAAAAGTGAGTGATAAATAAATGCTTCACATACATACTGAAAAATTGCCGCATCGGTTGCTTGGCAATTTTTTTTCTCCGAAGTGTGTTTTTGTGATAACTATGCAGTTAAGCATATCAACATAAAAAACCCTTTCCTGTATTGTGTTGTTTTGTTTTTCCTGAAAACTATGAAGTCATTTTTTCTTTTACTGCTCGGTTTTTGTGTTAATTTATTGCATCTACACGCACAAAACGCAACTCCCGTAAGTTGGGCGGCTGCACAAAAAAATCGTCAGGCAACCCTTGTGGTAAACTACTTTCAGTCTCCGATGTTTTCTTACAGTGCTTCTGCCAAAGATGCTCCCAAAGGAATATGTGTGGACTTGATGGAGAGCTTTGCCAAGTATGTAAGTACCAAAAAAGGTGTACAGATTAAGATAGAGTATCACGGCTATGACGGTTTCAGCAAGTTTTATGAGGCCACCAAGAACAGCGCAAACGGCACATTTGGCATTGGCAGCGTTACTATTACGGATGCCCGCAAAAAGGAAGTGCGATTTTCACCGCCGTTTATCAACAGTGCCAACTTTTTGCTTTCCCACAACTCTGTTCCAACGCTCCGCAGAATGGAGCTGATGGCAAAAGATTTTGCCGGCATGACTGCCTATACTGCTAAAAATACGACCAATGCCACCCGCTTAGAAGCCATCAAAAAGCAGTACATGCCAACCATGCAAATCAAATACCTTGAGTCGAGTATTGAGGCCTTACGGGCTGTTGCACGCGACCCCAAAGGATTTACGTACTTAGACTTTGTGTATTACAACGATGCCCTACGCGATAAACTGCCTATCAAACGCCACCCCGCAGGGGATTTTACAGGAGAGGAATTCGGCATTATTATGCCTATGAACTCTGACTGGCAGCCGCTATTGCAGGAATTCTTTTCCGAAAAAGGGGCTAACTATCGCAACAGCAACGAGTATAAGAAATCGCTGAACACTCACTTGGGTGAAAGTGCCGTAAAACTGTTAGAGTCTATTCAGCAGAAAAAATAATTTTTCATGTAGGTCAGGCATCGCGGCGCATAGCTTTCTTGCCAAGCATATACATGCCCAAGCCGAGCAACATAGCTCCAACGGCATATACAATGAGTTCGGAACTATCGCGACCCGGTGCCTGATGTTGTGTGTCCGCTTTTCGGTTGCCAACCACCGTAATTTCTTCTGCCTCATGGCTAAAAATTGTGGCGGTATCTGCCAGTACCGGCACATCTGCTGCATTGTTGGCAATTGCCGGCTCCCTGTCGGTTGCACCAAAGTTAGGCGATATGGCGGGCTTAGTCGTATTTGGAGTAACTGCAGCCTTCGTCATATCTTCGGCTTGCTTACCCATTATATTAAATGCAATACCTGCCAGTGTAAGTAATTTTTGGCTGGCTTGCAGCAATTCATAGTCCTCGCCCAATTCATTTTTTGTGGCGTTATCTGTAACTGCCCAAACAGCATATTGCCCGGCCTTATTTTGGGCGCTGTTAGCTTCAATAATATGTGCAAGTCTTAAAAGCGGCTCGGCAGCTAATTTTCCTACCTCATAGTTTACATATACATCGGGTGCGTTCTTATGCAACTCTCCGCAGAGCGCATTGATGCGCTCATATTTTTTTTGCCGTGGCGCAAGCGTAAAATATCTTGTTTCCGAAACAAGCATGTTCTGTGTGCTGCTGTCCAATGAGAGCAGCATAGTACCGCAGGGCAGCACTAAATGTAAGGTGCTGTCCGTTGTATTTTCAATGCGCACTTCCATGCACTCGCCGAAATGGCTGCTGACGGGATTTGATAATAAGCGGTGCGGATTGTAAGCCCCCCTGATAGCAACACGTATTCTGTTGGACTGTTTTGCGCTCAGTAAACCTAATGTGTCTTTCTTTGTCGGTGCCCAATAGGGTTCTACCCTGCACCATGCAGGCAAAGATGCCATTAGGATAACGAATAGAGCCACAGAGCGTTTCATAAGAAAATATGCAATTTGAGCCTAACTTTACACAAATAGGATTTTAAGCGTTTTTTTAGTTTTTCAACTCTGCGTTTGTTTGCAATCTTCCGCTACCGACCTAAAGGTAAAATTTGACAATATTGATTTTAGATTCATTACTTGCATGACAACTCACCAAGAACAGTTCTGTAAGTATTTATACAGTCAATTCAATCTTGCGGTTGTGCAATTACACAGTAACTACGCATAAATTTAGAAAAAATTGTGCGTTGGTAATAATTGCATAGGAGATTGATAAGCATCGGTATGGTGATATTGATGTAATATTTAGCCGATAAATTTCATAAAATACGGCTTTTTACGGCAAATATTGCATCGGGTAGTTAATGAGATTTGCCAATTGCCTAGCAGGTATCCTAACCAAATAGTGCAATAAAATTTTGTTGGTTATGAATAGGTTAGCTATATTTGCAGTCCTTTTTTAAAACCATTCAAATTAATGGATACCTTAAGTTATAAGACTATCTCGGTAAACAGAGCTTCTGTTACCAAAGATTGGGTTGTTATTGATGCCCAGTCTGCGGTCCTGGGTCGCCTTGCAAGTGAGGTTGCCCGTATCATTCGTGGCAAACATAAGCCCGGCTTTACCCCGAATGTGGACTGTGGAGATAATGTAATTGTCATCAATGCCGATAAGATTCGACTGACCGGCAAAAAATGGACTGACAAGGAGATTATCTCTCACACTGGCTATCCCGGTGGCCAGCGCATCGCCTCTCCTCGCGCAGTTCATGCCAAATCGCCTGTCAAACTGGTTGAGATGGCTGTTCGCGGTATGTTGCCTAAGAATCGTTTAGGCCGTCGTCTTTTTACTAACCTGTATGTATATGCAGGAAACGAACATCCTCACGCAGCCCAGCAACCTAAAGAAATCAAACTCTAATGGAAGTAATCAACACTATCGGCAGAAGAAAAACGGCTGTAGCACGCATCTATGTTTCAGCCGGTTCAGGTAAAATTACCGTTAACCAACGCGAGCTGAAGGACTATTTTCCTTCTGAGATTTTGCAGATTATCGTTAATCAGCCACTGAACACTGTGAATGCTTTGAATGCCTACGACATCAAAGTTAATGTAGCAGGCGGTGGTCTGAAAGGTCAGGCAGAAGCAGTTCGTCTGGCTATCTCACGTGCCTTGTGCGAAGTAACAGCAGAAAACAGACCGGCTTTGAAGAAAGAAGGCTTCCTGACCCGCGACCCTCGCATGGTAGAGCGCAAGAAGTACGGACGCAGAAAAGCTCGCAGAAGATTCCAGTTCAGCAAGCGCTAATCGGATTTATTCGTTGGTTATTATTTTCCACATTCTCAAGAACGGTAATTTATGTCTAACTTAGAATATAAAGACCTTTTGGATGCAGGTGTGCATTTCGGGCACCTGACCCGTAAATGGAATCCTAAAATGGCGCCCTACATCTTCATGGAGCGCAACGGAATCCATATTATTGACCTGAACAAAACGCTGACTGCGCTGGATACAGCTTGCGAAGCAGTGAAGAAAATTGTTCGCTCCGGTCGCAAAGTAATGTTTGTTGCTACCAAGAAGCAGGCTAAGGAGGTAGTAGCTGAAGAGGCACGTCGCCTGAAAATGCCTTACGTAACCGAGCGTTGGCTGGGCGGTATGCTGACTAACTTTACTACTATCCGCAAGTCTTTGAAAAAGCTTTCAAGCATTGAAAAGCTCATTAAAGACGAGAGCAGCTATAACAACTTGGCTAAGCGTGAGCGCCTGATGATAGCTCGCGAGCGCGACAAACTGCAAAGAATTCTGGGCGGAGTTGCCGACCAAGCTCGTCTCCCGGCCGCTTTGTTTGTAGTAGATATCAAGCGCGAGCACATTGCCATTAAGGAAGCTCAAAAGCTGAACATCCCTGTTTTTGCTATTGTGGATACCAACTCCGACCCTAATCAGGTGGACTTCCCTATTCCGGGCAATGACGACGCATTCAAGTCTATTTCTCTGATTACCTCTACATTTGGCAAAGCCATTGAAGAAGCGCTGATGGAGCGTAAGAAAGAAAAAGACGAAAGCAAACTGAAAGACGAAGAAAATCAGAAGCGCGAAATAGACGAAACAACTGTTTCCGTAGATGCTGATGAAGACAACGAATAGTCGGACAGTTAATTAATACACACAAAGAGTGAAAAAGACGCAAGGATTTTTCACTCTTTTTTTATTTGTACAACTTTGTGTATCAACCAAATTTAAATGTTATGGCAGCAGTAAAACTCACCGTAAACAGCAACGGTTCATTAAAAGTAGAAGGCGATTTTGAAATTGTAGATGCACAAGGAAATGTATATGGCTTGGGCGGACGCACGGCAGTATCTATTTGTCGCTGTGGTTTGTCGCAAAACAAGCCTTTTTGCGATGGCTCGCACCGCGGCCATTTTGACCACGATGCTAAGGCTTTTGACCTCCCTCCTAAAAAGCAGTAGCAGGGATTAGCCGCAGCCGCAACGCAATGTGCCAAAGCAAAATGGCAATCAGTGCGCCTGCCATTGCGCCCAAAAGCACATCAGCCGGATAATGTACGCCTACATATATCCGGCTGTAACTTACAATGGCTGCCCACAAGCATATGCCCCAACGAAGCGCATTTTTATACTGCCATTGCGGAAACAGCAGCCATAAAAACGCTGCTAATGCAAAAGTGTTCGCAGCATGAGAAGATATGAATCCGTATTGTCCGCCGCAACCAATCGGTACAAATATTTGTTCTTGCAACGAAGGTTCATGGCAGGGGCGCAAACGCTCAAAAAGCGGTTTTATCAGCCCTGATGCAAACTGGTCGCTGCACAAGATGATGCAGGCAATCAATAGCAGGTATCGCCAAGATTGCTTTTTGTACGATACAATAATACCCAATCCAATCAGGATGTAGAGTGGAATCCATACGTGGGTGGCGGTGGCAAAAATCATTATCCCGTCTAAGGCAGGATGGTGCAGGCTGTTCAGCCATAAAAAAAGGTTTTTGTCCCACGCTTGTAAGGTGTCTATGATAGATGCTGTTGTCATTACAAAGGGAAAAAAGCATACACCATGCGCGCTACCAAAAAATAAACGGCCAGACCCAGCAAATCATTGGCAGTGGTAATAAATGGCCCTGAGGCAAGGGCGGGGTTAATGCCGAAACGGTCTAATACCAATGGAGTAACCGTTCCCATAAGCGATGCCAGAATAACTACGCTGAACAAGGCTACCGAAACCACTATGGCAAGCGTCATTTTATTGAAAATGACAATGTTAAAGCCAAATACTACCATTGAAATCACCAGCCCGTTGAGCAGCGCTACCAACATCACTTTCCACAATCGCTGCCAGATAGAGGCCGTGGGGGTGCTGTCTTCGGCGAGGCTCTGCACAACAATGGTTGAAGACTGTATGCCTACATTGCCGCCGGTAGCCGTGATGAGCGGAATAAAAAATGCCATTGCGGGAATCAAGGCAAGGTCTTGCTCAAAAATGCCGATGAAGCGAGCACCCAAAATTCCACCCAACATACCAATCAGCAGCCAAGGCAGGCGTGCGCGGGTCAGTTTCCAAATAGAATCATCTTCTTCAATATCCTCCGAAATACCGGAAACCGCCTGTAAGTCTTTGTCGGCCTGCTCAACAATTAAGTCCACGATATCGTCAATGGTAATGCGCCCCAATAGTTTTCCGCGCACATTGACCACAGGGATGGCTTCAAGGTCATACTTTTGCATCAGGGCAGCCACTTCTTCGCCTGCGCGATAGGTTTCTACGGCTACCACATCTTCTATTACCAGATTTTTAATCAGTTCGTTGTCTTTGGCAATTACGATTTGTTTGAGCGGCAGTCTGCCAACCAGCACGTCATCGTCATCTACAACGTAAACCGAATAAATTTTTTCTACATTTTCTGCCTGTCGTCTGATTTCTTCAATGCATCGCTGCACCGTCCAGTTGATATTGGCTTTGATGAGCTCGGTAGCCATCAATCCGCCGGCACAGTCGGGTTCATAGTGCAACAGGTCTTTGATATAATTGCTTTGTTCTTCGCTCAACAGCGCCATCACCTCTTCTCGGATGCGAACGGGTTGCTCATTGAGCAAATCCACCGCATCGTCGGAGTCCATATAATCTACAATGGCGGCTATTTCCTCTGCATTGAACAGCTTTAAAAAATCTCTTCGGATATCTGACTCCAAGTCGCTGAGAATATCGGCGCTCACATTGGGTGGCAGCAGTTGAATTACATACTTACTGTCAGCGCCATTGAGTTCATGCAAAATAGCGCTGATGTCTGCCGGATACAGGTCAGCCGTTACGCGAAGGATGTAGTCATCGTCGCGTTTGCGAACGGCTTGCTCAAACTTGTTCAGTAATTCGGTAGAGAGTTCCAAAACTTTTTATTTTTTCATGGTGGCAGGATACTGATAGCCAAATCGCTTGGTAATTTCTGCTTTGGGCAGCACCTCTGAGGATATCTTCATCGGAATATCCGTATTGGGGCGATTGAATCGGTCGCCGGGCTGTGCAGCAATTTTATCGAGTACGTCAAAACCATCCAGAATTTTCCCGAAAACGGTGTATTCTCCATCCAGAAACGGCACTCCGCCAATGGTGGTGTATTTCTGAATTTGCTCGGCGGTCAGCGGCTTGTCCAACTCCACACCAAATTCTTTTTCACAAATGTCTTTGTGTTGTAAAATGAGCTTCTGAATGCCTTCATTGTCGCCGCGTTGTTGCAACTCGTTGAGTTGTGCGGTCAAAGAAGCATAGGCAGGTTTGGTAAGCAATTGCTGAAACAGTTCGTAGAGTTTGTACAAATCGGTGCGCATATCGAGCAGTTCCTGTTCGGTGTAGGTTTTGCCCTGTACAATGTAGAACTGGCTGCCGTCGGATTGTTTTTCGGGGTTTACTTGGTCGCCTTTGCGGGCAGCACAAATAGCGCCTTTCTCATGGAAATACTTATCGGGCATAAACTCGGCAGGCAGGAAATAGCCGGGGCCGTTATTGCCCAGCATCACGCCCGGCGCAGCACCTCTGGACTGCGGGTCGCCGCCCTGAATCATAAAGTCTTTGATGCAGCGATGGAACAGCAAATCGTCGTAGTATTTTTCCTTGACCAGTTTAATAAAGTTGTCTCGGTGTTGTTTGGTTTCTTCATACAAAATGGCGTGCATTTCGCCCATGGGTGTACTGATGGTAATCAGCACGTCTTTGTCGGGAGAAATTTCTGCGGTCGTTGTTTGGGACTGTCCCTGTGAAGATTGTTCACAAGCAGTCAGCAAACCAAAAATTACCAGCCCTGCCAACAGTCGTTGCATATACTTCATTCGCTTTGTATTCTGTTTATCTTTGCCAAAATTACATAAAAGCAGTCAATCCAACCGCCATGAATCAATCGGAGCGCATCATTATCGGCTTAGACCCCGGAACGGTGGTCATGGGCTATGGCATTGTAAAAATGACAGGCCGCAAGTTGGAAGCACTGCAAATGGGTGTTATCCATTTGAGTAAGTACGATAATCATGCGCAAAAGCTGCAAAAAATCTGGGAGCGCGTCCATCAGTTGGTTGAGCAGTACATGCCCGATGAAATGGCATTGGAAGCGCCTTTTTACGGCAAAAATATCCAGTCTATGCTTAAACTTGGGCGTGCCCAAGGGGTAGCAATGGCTGTAGCGCTTGCCAGAGGGATTCCCATTATTGAATATGCACCCAAAAAAGTAAAGCAGGCGGTAACGGGCAACGGCAGTGCTTCAAAGGAGCAGGTGGCGGCAATGCTGCAAAGTCAGTTGGCGATTGGTGAACTGCCGGAACTGTTAGATGCTACCGATGCGCTTGCCGTGGCGGTTTGTCATGCTTACCAGCAGCAAACACCTGCCCGCGGAAAAGCCAAAAATTGGGCGGCATTTATTGCCGATAATCCCGACCGGGTTAAAAAATCTTAGAAAACAGGGCATTTGATACCGGTCTGGCGGCGAAAATCGCGCGTTGCCCACGTGTACACGATGCCTATTTCATGCGAGCCGCTCGTTACCCTGTTCATATTGCTGATGGGCAGGTCATAACTGTAAGCCATTTGCCAGTTGTCGCGATAAATGCCGATGATAGCAGCAACAGCATCCTGACGAGGCAGGCCGAACGATTGCAACAAGGGCAGGCCGCGATACTGTGCGCCAACCTGAATGGGGGAGCGTTCAAATGCCACACGAGCGCCTATATCCAACTGTCGCGCTGCTCCCTGTTGTTTAAAAAGCATTGCAGGCAGCAGGTAGATATCGCCGCTGCCATCCGTCGGAAAGGAAAACTTGCCTCCCATATGAGCGGCATAGAGGCGCGGCAATGCGGCAGACTCGCCGGTTAGGAAGGAAATATCGGGCTTGTTCAGATGCAAAACCGAAGCCCCTGCCCAAAACTGCGCGCTGTAAAACAATATGCCGGAGCCAAAATCAGCAAAAAAACGGCTGTTGCTGCCGTTGCCCTCAAATACATCGGGTTCATCGGGGCGCACTTGGCTGGTAAAGCGCAGTGAGTTGATGGCAGTGCTGCGATTAGACAGCCCCGCGTTCAGTCCCATGCGCAATATGTACTTGCTGCTCAATCGCAGTTGAAAACTGTACACTGCCTGCAAGGCAATTTGCTGGAACTGACCGGTCGGTGCCGTATCGTGGGTCAAATAAGCCCCTGCTCCGCTGCTAATGGTTGGGAGGTTAGCATCAAAAGCGGCATAGGTAGTCGCCATGCGTGCCGACGCACCTAACCACTGCTGCCGATGCAGTAATCCCATGCGATATTGCGTAGTAGTGCCTGTAAAAGCAGGATTTACAGCCATAGGCGCAAGGTAAAACTGCGTAAACTGTGGGGTTTGCGCGTGCAGGCTCCAAGACAGGAAAAGCCATATTAAACCTGCCGAAGTCAGATAGTAGTTTCTCATCAATTTTCACTGCGCAAGGGTAATGCCACAGTTCGCAAAGGAAGGGTTTGCATGTCCGGCATTTTTTGTTCTTGCGGTTGCCGGGCAGGGTTGCCCGCAATTTTGGTGGCAGGCTTTTCGGTTGCTGCCTTTTTCTGACGGGGCGTTATAAAATCCTTACGGATGATTTCTTCTTCTAAATGCTTTCTGGAAGTTGTGCGACGGATATATTTTTCCATCATCAGGCTGGCGATAGGGGCAGCCCATGTGCCGCCAAATCCTGCATTTTCTACATAAACCGCAATGGCAATTTTAGGATTGTGCTTGGGGGCAAAACCGATGAATACTGAGTGGTCATCGCCGTGGGGGTTCTGTGCCGTTCCTGTTTTTCCGCAAATCGGCAAATCGGGGATGAATGCACGTCTGGCAGTGCCTGCCCGCACTACCTGTTCCATACCCGAAACGATGTACTCAAAATATTCCCGCTTGATACCGGTTTCATGCTTCACCAGGAACTTTTCGTCAATATTGCCCGGTTGGTCTATTCCTTTGATGATGTGGGGCGTATAATAATAGCCGCGATTGGCCATAATAGCGGCAAGGTTGGCCATTTGAATGGGCAGTACACCTATCTCGCCTTGCCCGATGCTAAGGGAATAGATGTTGCCGAATTTCCAAGGATTGCCCTTGTACTTTTTATCATAGTACGCTACGGTAGGCACTAAGCCCGATTTTTCATTGGGCAAATCTGACCCGAGCGGCTTGCCAAGCCCGAACTTATCTAAGTATTTCACCCAATTGGCAAGACCGATACGGGTATCTTCCACATAGTTTTTGGATTTCTCCTGAATGATAATCCGATGGAATACCCGATGATAGAATGGGTTGCAGGAGTGTTGCACCGAACCTCTTACATCTAACGGGCTGGGGTGCGAGTGGCACTTGACAATATCCTGTACGCAAGGGATTCTGGTATTTACGGTATCTATTACGCCCTCCTGTAAGCCGATAAGTGCTTGCACCAACTTAAAAATAGAGCCGGGCGGATAAGGAGCCATTAGTGTGCGGTTGTAAAGCGGGCGATGCGTGTCGTTTACCAGCATGGCATAGTTCTGCGACACCTCTTTGCCTGAGCCGGTCAGTTTGTTGGGGTCGTAGGAGGGGGCAGAAATCATTGCCAAAATTTCACCCGTTGCCGGTTCTATGGCTACAATGCTGCCGATTTTGTTTTGCATCAACAGTTCGCCGTATTGCTGTAACTCCAAATCTACCGAAGAAATCAGCGTTTTGCCGTTTTCGGGCAAGGTGTCAAATGCTCCGTTGCGATAAGAGCCTTTTACCACGCGCCGTACATCCACGTAGTTATAGGTTACGCCGCGTTTGCCTCTCAATATGCGCTCATAACTTGCTTCAATACCCGACCTGCCTATTTGGTCACCCGCTTTGTAGTAGCCTTCCGCATCTTGTTCTAAAATTTTCTTATCAACTTCCTTTACATAACCCAACGCATTGGCCATGCTTTTATGCGGATACTCGCGAACGGTACGAGCTTCTTCAAAAAGACCGCTGAACTCATCCATACGGTCTCTGATTTTGGCGAAGTGGTCTATCTTAACGTCCTTTAAAAATAAGGAGGGTTTATGGCGGGAGTACTGTTTTGCTTTGGTGTATTTATCAATCAACTCTTCTTTGCTGATATCGAACAGGCTGCAAAATTGGACGGTGTCTTTCAGAAAAAAGTCTTTGGGAATGATGTAAATATCAAATACGGGCGTATTGGAAACAACGAGCTTTCCGTAGCGGTCGGTGATGATACCGCGTACGGCATGGCGTACTACACGCTGCACGGCATTATTGTCAGCTTCTACTTTGTAGTCTTGGTCAAGTACCTGCAAAAAGAACAGTTTTACCAAAAATATAAAGCCAACAACAAAAATGGCGAACTGAATAATATATCGCTTATTCACGTCAGCAGAACAGGTATAGGTTTAACTGAAAATATTGATTGATAAAGGGTTACGCAGCAATTTAGCGCACTTTTGTTAAAAGCGATTTTTTTTAACGGATTTTTATGCAAACACTTGTTGCTGCCTGTAAAGTTTACGCATAGTTACGTATTTTATTGTATCTTACCAATAATAAACAGGATAATAACAAGGTGTTATCATAAAAAAACTGCCAAATCGGTTGGGATTTGGCAGTTGATGAGGAGAGTTTTGCAGAAGTGCTATTCCTGAGTTTTTCCGCGCAGCGCACGTGGAATGGCAATGCTTGCAACAGTTACCTGTCCGTTGGTCAGAATTTCAAAATTGTTGGTTACAATATCGCGCACACGAACCGACTTGCCCAAATCCATATTGGTAATGTCTAACTCTACAAAGTCAGGCATATGAGCAGGCAAAGCTTTGATGCGTACTTTTGATTGTTTTACCACCAATTTACCACCTTTTTGTACACCAATGGCAGTGCCTTTCAGGTGTACGGGGATGTTCATCTTCACGGGCTTATCATCCTGCAACTCGAGGAAGTCAGCGTGCATAATCATCTCGTTTACAGGATGGAACTGGATGTCTTGCAGGATAGCTTTATAGATATCACCTTCAATGTTGAGTTCAACCATGTGAACTTCCGGTGTATAAATCAGCCCGCGGAACAAAATCATAGGTACGGCAAAATGTACCTGATGGCCTGCGCCATACAACACGCAAGGAACAAGCGCTTCGTTGCGAAGGTCTTTAGCGTTCCTTTTTCCGAGATTTGCTCTTTTAAACCCTATAATCTCAAGCGTTTTCATAAATAGATGTTGATAAAATGGAAAATATGATTAAATAAACAAGGTGCTGATAGACTCTTGGTCGTGGATTTTGCGAATGGCTTTGGCAAATAAATCCGCTACCGAGAGATACGTGATTTTAGGATGGTTCTCAACACGCGGAGGGAGTGTATCGGTAACAACTAATTCCTCCAACTGCGAATTTTCTATGTTGCTAATGGCCTTTCCGGAAAGGATGGCATGTGAGCAAATGGCACGAACCGACTTTGCGCCTTTTTCTTTCAGCACTTCTGCCGCTTTGCAAAGCGTGCCGGCTGTATCTACCATGTCATCAATCAGGAAAATATCCATTCCTTCCGGTTCGCCGATTACCTGCATGGCTGCTACTTCGTTGGCGCGTTTGCGTTGCTTGTCGCAAATGACCATATCGGCATTGAAATAGCTGGCAAATGCGCGCGCACGGGCTACTCCTCCCATATCAGGCGATGCAAATATGACATTCAACTGGTGTGTTTTAACCAAGTTGCGGATATACGGAACAAAAATGGAGATGGCGCTCAGGTGGTCTAACGGAATATCAAAGAAGCCCTGAATTTGTCCGGCGTGCAGGTCGCAGGTGATGATGCGGTTGGCACCTGCCGCAGATAACAAGTTGGCAACCAATTTGGCAGCGATGCTGACGCGGGGGCGGTCTTTGCGGTCTTGTCGTGCATAACCGAAATATGGAATTACTACGGTTACATATTTGGCCGATGCTCTGCGTGCCGCATCAATCATAAGCAGCAGTTCCATCAAGTTTTCGGCAGGCGGCATGGTGGACTGAATCAAAAATACATGCTCGCCGCGGATAGACTCCTCAAAGGCTACCGAAAGCTCGCCATCGCTAAAACGCTTGCGCTCTAATGCGCCAAGAGGCGTACCGTAAGAGTGGGCTATTTTAACAGCAAGTTCCAAGGAGCCGCTGCCTGAGAAAATCTTAACGGGCATAACCGCTTATAACTAATGTTCCTTACTAAAACAAAATAATCCCGATGTGCATCGGGATTATTTTGTTTGTTGACCGACCTGGACTCGAACCAGGAATAACAGAACCAAAATCTGCTGTGTTGCCAATTACACCATCAGTCAATCCTTAATTGTGCCACAAATTTATAGCATCGGAATAAAATTGCAAGCGCTCACAAAAAATTTTTTTATGCGTGTTGCTTTTTAATATCGTGCAGAATCTTTTCGCCGCCTTGTTCGAGTACTTTGTAGGCCAAGGCATACCCGATAGCTTCGGGGTCATCTGTGCTTCCGGTCTGCTCTGCACGCACAATTTCACGACCGTTCAGGCTGATAATGCCCCCTTTGATGGTCAGCTCGTTGTTTGATGTGAACTCTGCCAATGCAAAAGTCGGGATGCTGCACCCTCCTTGCAGCGTGCGCAGAAAAGCTCGCTCGGCACGCAGACGCAATTCGGTCGGCTCATGATTAACCGCATTTCTGATTTTGTGAAGCAGGTCTTCATTCATTCGCATGGAAGCCTCAACAGCAATGCTGCCTTGACCAACGGCGGGAGTAAACGTATCGGTTGGCAGGTGCATGACAATAAATTCCTCGTACTCCATGCGATTAACGCCCGCATAGGCAAGCACCAACGCATCGCAAAGCCCTTCTTCCATTTTGCGCATACGGGTTTGCAGGTTGCCGCGCACATCTACGGTCTTCATTTTGGGCATGTAATGCTTAATCATGGCGATGCGGCGGGTGGAAGATGTACCTAATACGATTTTTTGGCTTTCGTCCAGTGTGAAATACTTATTGTAGCTTACCAGTACGTCGTGTACTTTCTCTCGCTCGGTGTAGGCAATGATTTCCAACTCATTGGGTAATGATGACGGCAAATCTTTTGCACTGTGTACGGCAATATCTATTCCGCCGCTGTGCAGTTGCTGCTCTAACTCTTCCGTGAAAATGCCCTTACCGCCAATTTTGGAAATGGTTTTGTGCAATATTTTATCGCCGGCGGTTTCTATCGGAACAATCTCTACTCCGAATCCTTCATTTTGCAGGCGTTGGGCAACATATTCGGCCTGCCATAGGGCTAATCGGCTGGCGCGCGTACCGATGCGAATTACTTGTTCCACAGTATTTTGTTTGGTATTTAGGCTTGCGTGCACAAATAAAATAAAAAAAGCGATACGAAAAATGCAAAAAGCCTAATTTTGGCGCTATGTGGCAGTGGTTTGTCTATAAAGAAAATGAGCCGCTGATTTTCAGCGCAGCTATCTTTTGGGTCTTTTTTGGCGTAGTATTATTAGGGTATCAGTTTATTTACCAAAACAACCGCGCCCGCAGCCTGTACCTGATGGCAGTAAGCATGTATTTCTACTACCTCTCGGGAGGCTATTTTTTTACTTTGCTGATACTTTCCACTATCATAGACTACCACATCGGCAAGAAAATTTATGAGTCGGATAACCCTGTGCTTCGGAAACGGCTCGTAACGGCAAGCGTGGTGATTAACCTTGCCATTTTGGGCTATTTTAAGTACACCTACTTCCTGACCGACATTATCAACCAACTGGCAGGGACGGATTTTCAGGCTACTAATCTGTTGGCAGTTATTACGAATCAGTTGGCGGGTACTTCTTTTGATATTGACAATATTATTTTGCCCGTCGGGATTTCGTTTTATACGTTCCAAACTATCAGCTACTCCATAGACATTTACAGGGGCAACCTCAAACCCGTGAACGACATTTGGGATTTTGCCTTTTTCGTGAGTTTTTTCCCGCAGTTGGTCGCAGGCCCCATTGTGCGGGCTTCGGATTTTGTGCCGCAAATCTATAAGCCCTACAACTTGAACCAAGAGGAGTTCGGGCACGCCGTTTTCCTGATTATCAACGGCTTAATTAAAAAGATTTTCATTTCGGACTATATCTCCATCAACTTTGTGGACAGGGTTTTTGAAAGCCCGCTGACTTATAGCGGATTTGAAAACCTGATGGCTGTTTACGGTTATTCTATCCAGATTTACTGCGATTTTTCGGGCTACAGCGACGTGGCTATCGGACTTGCGCTGCTGTTGGGCTACCGCCTGCCGCTAAACTTCAACTCGCCCTACAAGGCACAAAACATCACCGATTTTTGGCGACGCTGGCATATTTCGCTCTCCTCTTGGCTGCGCGATTACCTCTATATTTCGCTGGGCGGCAACCGCAAGGGCAAGGTACGCACCTACATCAATTTGCTGCTGACCATGTTGCTTGGCGGTTTGTGGCACGGCGCACACGTGCGATTCATCATTTGGGGCGCATTGCACGGCATTGCTCTGGCGGTTCATAAGATGTGGATGGAGGCGTTCCCTGCCAAAAAAACAGAAGGCGAAACAGGTGCTGCCCTTTGGAGCAGCCTGCTCACCTTCCATTTTGTAGCTTTCTGCTGGATATTTTTCCGCGCTGCCGATATGCAAGCCGTCGGCGATATGCTCTCGCAAATTGCGTTCAACTTTCAGCCTGAAATCATTGCGGCGGCACTTGGGGCGTACTACAAGCCCTTCCTGCTGATTGCTTTCGGATTTGCGGCGCACCTGTTGCCGCGTTCGTTCAAAACTTCGCTTTCGGTGCGGTTTACCGCCCTGCCCGACCTGACCAAAGCGATCATTATTGCATTTGTAGCGCTGCTGCTGTTTCAGATGAAAACCGCGGCGGTACAGCCGTTTATTTATTTTCAGTTTTAATCATGCTCGTCCGCACAGTTAAGCAATGCAAAATCCGTTGCAAATCGGCATAAACTTGGCTTACTTTGTAGATACAAATTGCTAACAATGAAATATTTAAAATATTATTTGCTCGCTTTGGCGGTCATTCTTGTTGACCAAGCCGTGAAGTTGGCTGTTCATGAGTACATGCAGATGGGGCCGCTGGGTGAAATCAAAATCTTTGGAGATTGGTTCAAACTGCACTATACACTCAACCCCGGTATGGCATTCGGGCTGGAATTTGGCTCGGAATACGGCAAAATCGGGCTGACGCTGTTCCGTATTGTAGCTGTGGCAATTATTGCGGTTTACATTGCTTATATGGCGCGCCGAGGTGCTCACAGCGGGTTTATTTGGTGCATGGCCTTGGTGCTGGGTGGCGCTTTGGGCAATGTGATAGACAGTACGTTCTATGGCGTATTGCTGGACAATGCTTTGTTTGTCCTCAATCCTCCGCCTTTGTATCCTTGGTTTCACGGGCAGGTAATAGATATGTTCTACTTAGACATCTGGGAAGGCGCCTTACCTGACTATATACCGCTGATTGGCGGCAACTATTACTCGCTCTGGCCTATATTCAACGTTGCCGATGCTTCTATTTTTATAGGTGTAATGTTGATTCTGATTTTTCAGGGGAAATTTTTTGACCGCTCCGTGCCTGAATCCGACAAACAGGTTGAGCCGGAAATTATGCCGGATGCGGAAACGACCAAAACTATCAATTAAGCGGTTTGCATCGGCTGCTGTTGCCTGACTGCCGCTATGCTACCTCAATTGTCGGAACATGTTTGAAAAAAGTCATAAGTTAGACAGGGTTTTCTACGAAATCCGCGGGCCTGTATATGAACAGGCAGCCGAGTTGGAAATGCAAGGCTATAAAATCACCCGACTCAATATCGGGAATCCTGCGCCGTTTGGATTTGATGCGCCCGATGAAATTATACACGATATCATCATGAACTTGCGCAATGCGCAGGGCTACGTGGATTCTAAAGGTCTTTTTGCCGCCCGCAAGGCAGTGATGCACTATTCGCAACTTAAAGCCATTAAGGATGTTACCATTGATGATATCTTTATCGGCAACGGTGTGAGCGAACTCATTCTGCTTTCCATGCAGGCGCTGCTCAACGACGGCGACGAAATTCTTGTGCCCGCTCCCGATTATCCGCTGTGGACTTCGGCTGTCAATCTTTCGGGAGGCACTCCCGTACATTACATGTGTGACGAACAGGCCGACTGGATGCCCGACTTGGCAGATATTGAGCGAAAAATCACTCCCAAAACCAAGGGCATTGTCATTATTAACCCCAACAACCCAACCGGTGCGGTGTACTCTTCGGATATGTTGCAGCAGTTGGTGGAAATAGCCGTTAGGCACAAACTCATCGTCTTTTCCGATGAGATTTATGATAAAATTCTCTATGATGACACTGCTCATTTCTCTACCGCTGCATTTTCCGGCGAAACGCTTTTTGTAACCTACGGAGGGCTTTCCAAAGCATACAGGGCTTGCGGCTTTCGCGGGGGCTGGATGATTTTGAGCGGGGATAAAAAGCACGCACAGTCGTACATTAACGGGCTGAACACGTTGGCAAGTATGCGACTTTGCAGCAATGTTCCCGCACAATTTGCCATTCAAACAGCGCTTGGGGGCTACCAAAGCATCAATGAGTTGGTAATGCCCAGCGGCAGGCTTCGCAAGCAGCGCGATTATTGCTGGCAAAGGCTCAACCAGATGCCGGGTATCAGTTGTGTAAAACCCAAAGGGGCTTTTTACATGTTCCCTAAGATTGACACCCAAATGTATCGGGTGGACAACGACCAGCAGTTTGTGCTTGACCTGTTGCGACAACAGCATTTGCTGATTGTACAGGGTTCGGGTTTTAATTGGCCGCACCCCGACCATTTTCGCATCGTATTTTTGCCTACGGTAGACGAACTTGCCGTTGCCTTAGATAAATTGGAGAAGTTTTTGGAAAGCTACCGACGTTAGTCAAATTTTTTGCTTTCCGTGCGTAGTTTGTCCAACAGGGTATTAAACAGCACCAATTCTTCGGGGGTGAGTGCGCCAAAGCGAGCTTCCATGCGCTTTACGTCGTGGTCGGCGGCTTTGAGCAATGCCAGCCCTTGCTCGTTGATTAAAATATTAACAATTCGTCGGTCATCATCGGAACGCCAACGGTCAATATAGCCTCTGGTGGCCAGTTTTTCTACCATGCGGGAAACATCCGACATTTTATCAAGCATACGCACCCGAATGTATTTCAGCGATACAGGCTCGGGGTATGCGCCCCGTAAAATGCGCAGCATGTTGTACTGTTGTGAAGTCAGGGCATGTTTTTTCAGAAAACTGTCCAATTCGGAAGTAGCCCAATTGGCTGTATAAATAAGATTAACCGATGCCTTGTGCCGGTCGTTCTGGAATCGGCTTTGTATTTCTTCTTCAATACTTGCCATCGTGGTTGTATATGTTTTGGTCAAAGGTAGTAACAACGCGTTAAGAAATAATATTTCGGGAACAATGTTGCTTGTTCTGTTATAAGTCGGCAGGCGGAGTTTTGAAATATTGCTGTATTTGTTCTTTGGAGGGCTGGTTGAGCGGCCGTACTACCCGAAAACCAACGAAAGAGGCATCGGTAAACCACCATTTGCTTTTGGGAATCTGCGGGTCGCGCTGTTTCCACTCGGGGGCAGAGCCTCGGCGGGCAGCACTGCGCAAGCGGTCGGGGTCATCGTCCCATGAGCCGCCACGCACAACGATAGGATAGAGTGATTCTACGGGCAGGTAGGGTTTACTGTTCTTTTGTGCATAAGCATCGGCTGCATATTGGTCTAATACCCATTCGGCAACGTTACCGTGCATATCGTATAAGCCCCATGCGTTGGGTTTCTTTTGCCCTACGGGATGATAAGCGCCGTTGCTGTTGTCGTAAAACCATGCATAGTCGCCCAATTGCGAAGCATCATCACCGAAACAATAAGCCGTTTTGCTTCCTGCACGGCAGGCATACTCCCACTCTGCTTCGGTCGGTAGCCGATAGAAATGTCCTGTTTGGGCGGTTAGCCATTGGCAAAAGGCAAGTGCTGCGTACTGTGTCATATTAATGGCAGGGAAACCGCGCTTTCCCATGCCAAAGCTCATATCCACATAGGGCTGGCTGGGCAGCGCAACGGCATCTATCATTTGTTTGCCTGCGTATTCGCCTTTGATGAAATCGGGATTCATGCTGCCGTTGGTTTCCTTGTTGACAAAGGCATCGTACAAGTCCCATGTAATTTCAAACTCTGCCATCCAGAAAGGTTCAATGCTGACTTCGTGCTGAGGCCCTTCGTCGTCTTTGCGGCCTACTTCCGAAGACGGACTGCCCATCGTAAACTTGCCGCCGGGGATAGGCAGCATTCGGAAAGAAAGGTCTGTTCCGGGGATTTTTTCCGTGTATGCTTCAATTTTTGCCTGTTTGGACGCATTTTTTTGTGCCCATGCTGCCGTTGCAAACAACATGAGCACTATCAGAAAACCGTTTTTCATGGATTGTTTAAAAAAACGAAGATAAGCAATTGCTAAAAATCACCATTGGCAGCACCTGCGCTTTTCTGTTGCGGAGGACGCACGCCTACCATCAATGAGCTAAATTCTTTGGCTTTCCATATGCCCCTGTCATTCCTGACCAAAGTAAGCGGTCGGTCTGAATCGGCACCTGAGCAGCGCACAAAAACTTTCAGTTGCCCGTCGGACTCTTTGCCGCTGTATGGATTGGTAGAACAGGCTACCCGATGCGGCGGATTGCCAAGCGCATAGCTTGTTGCGGGTTTGGTGCCCAGAATGTAGCTGTAAGGTACGTATTTCTTGCTGTCTAACTGTTTCACCAAATAAGCCGATGAACTTCCAAAGTCAAAACCTTGATAACCGCCCTTGTCGGAAGGCGACAGCAGCGATTTGTCGGATGCGATAATCAGGCAAGGGTAGCCCGTTTCAGGGTTGCGCACATACATGATTGACGCAATCACAAAAACGGCAGCGCCCCCCTGAGGCGTGGTAGCCAGTCGGTCGCGCAGGCTGATAAATTCTTCCACGCTTTCAGGAATTTTCTCAAAGCTGACGGCAGGCAACTCTTGTTTTTGGGCAAATGCCGCACCGCCAATCAAAAGCAGGCACAGCGCAAGTATATTTTTCATGTGGCAGGTAGTTTTAGTATGCCTCAATTTAGAAAAAATATACAAAAACCGACGGATAATGGTCGTGCGCGGCCTGTATTGCCTTGTTATTTCGGAATCAACTCCACATAAGGAATGATAATTTCTTCCAACGAAATGCCCCCGTGCTGAAACGTATCCTTATAGTATTTCACGTAGTGGTTGTAGTTGTTCGGATAGGCAAAAAAGTAATCCTCCGTCGTGAATACATACGAAGTAGATACATTATACTTAGGCAAGTGCAGCGCTTCGGGTTTGCGGCATACGAATACATTTTTTTTGTCGTAATCCAGATTCTTACCCTGTTTGTAGCGCAGGTTCGTGTTGGTGTTTTTGTCGCCGATGATTTTGTAAGGCTTTGTGGTGCGAATAGTGCCGTGGTCGGTGGTGATAATCAACCGGCATTTTTTCTCGGCAATTTTGCGCACCATATCTACCAGCGGCGAATGTAAAAACCACGACTTGGTAATAGAGCGATAGGCAGCTTCATCGGGCGCAAGCTCGCGAATCATTTCCGTGTCGGTACGCGCATGAGAGAGCATATCCACAAAGTTGTAAACCACCACATTAAGCTGGTTGTGCAGCAAATTACTGAAATTTTCTACCAGCGTCTTGCTTTGGTTTTGGTGGATGATTTTGTGATAGCTGAACTTGATGTGTTCCAGTCGGTTGCGTTTGAGTTGGTATTGCAGGAAATCTTTTTCGTTATTGTTTTTTGCGCCTTCGTCCTCGTCGTCCTGCCAAAAATTAGGGATGATTTTTTCCAGTTCGGCGGGCAATACACCCGCAAAAATAGAATTGCGGGCAAAAGCGGTTGTCGTGGGCAAGATGGAGTAATAGGTGCTTTCCTGCTCCAAATTAAAGTACTCGGCCAGTAGTGGCTCCAATACTTTCCACTGGTCGTAGCGCAGGTTGTCTATCAGGAAAAAGAACGTAGGTTCGTTGGTCAGTTTTGGAAACAGCTTTTTGCGCAGCAACTGATGCGACATCAGCGGCTTTTCAATATCGGGATTGTTGAGCCATTCCTCATAGTTGCGCATAATGAACTTAGCAAAATTTACGTTGGCTTCGTCTTTTTGCATTTTGAGCACGTCTGCCATGCTTTGGTTGCCCGTGCTTTCCATTTCCAACTCCCAATACACCAATTTTTTATAGACTTCTGCCCATTCGTCGTGGTTCATTTCTTCGCTGAACGCCATCATAATGTTGCGGAAGTCCTGCTGATAACTTTGCGTGGTTTTTTCGCTGATGATGCGCTTTTGTTCCAACAGTTTTTTGATAGAAAGCACAATTTGGCTCGGATTAACGGGCTTGATGAGGTAATCGTCAATCTTAGCGCCGATAGCCTCTTCCATAATGCTTTCTTCCTCGCTTTTGGTAATCATCACCACCGGTACGTGCGGGCGCATGGTTTTGATTTGTGAAAGCACTTCCAGCCCGCTCATGCCGGGCATATTTTCATCCAGAAAAATAACGTCGTAGGATTGTTCGCCGAACTTTTCCAGAGCATCCGCGCCGCTGTTCACGGGCGTGATGTCATAGCCTTTTTTAGAAAGAAACAGAATGTGCGGTTTGAGCAAATCAATTTCGTCGTCAGCCCATAAAATATTGTATCGCTGCATGTAAATTATTGGTTTTTGAGTGATTCGAGTGATGTTAAAACAGCGTAAAAATGTATTTCATGCAGTTGGGTTAAATAATCCTTTACATATACGCAAACTTGCTGCCCACAGCCGCATTTTTAGTTAAATTAACATTTATCGGTAATAAAAACAACCGGTAAGGCGGCAACTTGTGAGAAGTTGAGAGAGAGTCCGGCAAGCTATCTGCCTCATTTTCTTGAAAATATTTGCGGCAAAGTTTGGATACTATAAATAGTGTGCTAACTTTGCAGTCCCAAATCGTAAGCGATAGGAAACTCTGCTTGTAAGCGACACGAGCAAAAGTCCTGTCGGACATCAAGTTTTAGTTTTTAGACTTATCGCTCACATTTTGTAAGGCCTTGTAAAAAAAGGTGCAAGGTTCTTATGGGCTTAAATTTCATCAAACGGCGGTTGCCGCTTTGAGGTAACAGATAAATAACGTTTGTAGCCATGTTACAACCGAAAAGGACAAGATTCAGAAAGCAGCAAAAAGGGCGCGTGAAAGGCATCGCACAACGCGGGCACACCTTAGCTTTTGGCGAATTTGGCATTAAAGCCTTAGAGCCGGGATGGATTACAGCGCGCCAAATCGAGGCAGCCCGTATTGCCATGACCAGAGCCATGAAACGCGAAGGCCAAGTATGGATTCGCATTTTCCCTGACAAGCCCGTTACGAAGAAGCCTGCCGAGGTGCGTATGGGTAAAGGTAAAGGTGCGCCTGAGTACTGGGTAGCTCCGGTAAAACCCGGAACAATTCTGTTTGAAGCAGGTGGTATCGACATTGCGCTTGCTCAGGAAGCACTGCGTTTGGCGGCACAAAAACTGCCCATTACCACCAAGTTTGTGGTTGCAAACGAATTGAAAGGTAACTTATAATCTGCGCAACAACTATGAAAAAGTACGCTCAATTACATGAACTTTCTGTTCAAGAATTAGAAAACAGAATTCAGGAAGCCACTGCAACTTTGCGCAGGTTGCGTTTTTCACACGCGGTATCTCAGTTGGAAAATCCGATGCAACTGCGCAACATCAAACGTGAAATCGCAAGACTGAACACCATTTTATCTGCTAAACAAGGTAAATAAATCGGAGCAATACAATGGAAGAAAGAAATCTGAGAAAAACCCGCGTGGGGGTCGTAGTAAGCAATAAAATGGACAAATCCATTGTCGTTTCGGTAGAACGCAAAGTAAAGCACCCTGCCTACGGCAAGTTCATGAAGAAAACGACCAAATTCGTTGCTCACGATGAGCGCAACGAGTGTTTAGAAGGGGATACCGTAAAAATTATGGAAACCCGCCCGCTCAGCAAATTGAAACGCTGGCGTTTAGTTGAAATTATTGAAAGAGCGAAGTAATCTCAAAAGAGAAGAGCAATGATACAACAAGAGTCAAGGCTCAATGTAGCTGATAATAGCGGTGCTAAAGAAGTTTTGGTAATCCGAGTTTTGGGCGGCACCCGCAAACGTTACGCGAGCGTAGGAGACAAGGTCGTTGTTACTGTTAAGTCTGCCCTCTCTTCAAGCAACATGAAGAAAGGCACAGTAGCCAAAGCAGTAATTGTACGCACCAAAAAAGAAATCCGCCGCAAAGACGGTTCATATATCCGTTTTGATGACAACGCGGTTGTTTTGTTGAATAACCAAGACGAACCCCGCGGAACCCGTATTTTCGGGCCTGTTGCACGTGAACTGCGCGAGAAACAATTTATGAAAATCGTTTCATTAGCGCCTGAAGTACTCTAATCAGCATAAGGAGGACAAGACAATGAAGAAGACTGCCCCAAAACCTCAAAAATTCCACGTGCGTCGTGGAGATCAGGTAATGGTAATTGCCGGCGACGACAAAGGCAAAACCGGTATCATTACTAAAATGCTGGTAGAAAAACAGCGTGCGATTGTAGAAGGCTTGAACGTGGTAAAACGCGCAGTAAAACCTTCTAACGAAAATCCCGAAGGTGGATTTATAGAAAAAGAGGCCAGCATTCACATCAGCAACCTGATGCTTGTAGACCCTAAAACAGGCAAACCTACACGTATCGGCCGCCGCAAGAATGCAGCCGGCAAATTGGAAAGATATTCAAAAAAATCAGGCGAAACCATCAAGAACAATGGCTAAACCGAGATTAAAAGAGAAATACCTCAAAGAGGTAGCTCCTGCCCTGAAAGAAAAATTTGCATACAAGTCAGTAATGCAAGTGCCTAAGCTAACCAAAATTTGTATCAACAAAGGTATTGGTCAGGCTGTAGCAGACAAAAAGCTGGTAGAAATCGGCGTGGAAGAACTTACGGCTATCTCCGGTCAGAAAGCCGTACCTACCAAATCCCGCAAAGCGATTTCAAACTTCAAACTACGTGAGAATATGCCTATCGGCGCTCGCGTAACTCTGCGCGGGGATCGTATGTACGAATTCCTGGATCGTTTGGCAACAGTAGCGCTTCCTCGTGTTCGCGACTTCCGTGGTATCAGCGACAGTGGTTTCGATGGCCGCGGCAACTACACCTTGGGTGTAAAAGAGCAAATCATCTTCCCTGAAATCAGTATTGACAAAGTAAACAAAATCTCCGGCATGGATATCACCTTTGTTACTACTGCTCAAACTGACGAAGAAAGCCGCGCTCTGTTAGCAGCACTTGGTATGCCATTTAAAAATCAAAAATAATAGCTTGATATGGCAAAAGAATCCGTAAAGGCACGCGAAAGAAAAAGAGCCCGTTTGGTGGCTAAATATGCCAAGAAGAGAGAAGAACTCAAAAAAGCAGGCGATTGGGAAGCATTAGACAAACTGCCTCGCAACTCTTCTAAGGTTCGCTTACACAACCGTTGCAAAATTACCGGAAGGCCGCGCGGTTATATGCGCAAGTTTGGCATCTCACGCGTGCTGTTCCGCGATATGGCATCTGACGGTAGAATCCCGGGTGTAACAAAGGCAAGTTGGTAATTACAAGTTTGTCCGGTTTACCTTCAATTTGTAAATTAGAATCATACCTTTCTGTTAGGCGAAAGCCATCGACGAAAGCAAAATTTATAAGGCAATGACTGATCCAATAGCCGACTATCTGACAAGATTGAGAAACGCCATCCGTGCAAATCATCGGGTGGTTGAAATACCTGCCTCAAAACTGAAGAAAGAAATTACCAAGTTGTTGTACAACAAAGGTTATATCCAAAGCTACAAGTTTGAGGAGCAAGGTCCGCAAGGTGTGATTAAAATCGCCCTGAAATATCACCCTGTAACCAAACAACCGGCAATCGTGCACTTAGAGCGTGTAAGCAAGCCGGGTTTGCGTAAATATACTAAGTCAAATGCACTGCCTCGTGTACTCAACGGGCTTGGTATTGCTGTCATTTCAACTTCTAAAGGTCTGATTACAGATAAAGAAGCGAAAGAACTGAATGTGGGTGGTGAAGTAATTTGTTACGTGTACTAAAACTGATAAGACTATGTCGCGTATAGGAAAAAAACCAATTACACTTCCCGCCGGAGTAACTGTTAATGTTGCTGCCGACAACACGGTAACTGTTAAAGGCCCTAAAGGGACGCTGTCTCAGCAGGTAGACCCGGATATTACCGTGAAAGTGGAAAACGGCCAGATTATAGTTGAGCGTCCAACTGACCAGAAGCGTCATAAGGCATTACATGGTCTTTATCGTGCATTGCTGAACAACATGGTTACAGGTGTTCACGAAGGCTTCAAAACACAAATGGAGTTGGTAGGTGTGGGTTACAAAGCCGAAACAAGCGGCCAGTTGCTCCAATTAAGCCTTGGTTACTCTCACAATATTGTGTTTGCCATACCAAACGAAATCAAAGTGAGTGCCGAAACCCTGAAAGGTAAGGCGCCTGTGGTAACATTGGAAGGCATTGACAAGCAACTTATTGGCCAGGTTGCCGCTAAGTTGCGCTCATTCCGCAAACCTGAACCATATAAAGGAAAAGGTATTAAGTTTGTTAACGAAGCTATTCGCCGCAAAGCTGGTAAAGCTGCTGCTAAGAAATAGTCTTTTTGACCTAATCATACAATGGGAAATCAGAAAGAACTCAGAAGACAAAAAATTAAGAAGCGCATCCGTGCCCGTATCAGCGGCACGGCGAGTGTGCCCCGTCTGACTGTTTTTCGCAGTAATACGGCTATTTATGCTCAGTTAATTGACGATGAAAGAGGCGTAACATTGGCAAGCGCATCTTCACGTGAATTAAGCGATAAGCGCTCTATTAATGTAGCCCTGTCTAAAGAAGTGGGCAAGAAACTTGCCGAACGTGCAATTCAGCAAGGTATCAGCCAAAGCGTATTCGACCGCAACGGCTATTTGTATCATGGCAATGTTAAATCCTTAGCCGAGGGTGCTCGCGAAGGAGGTCTTAAATTCTAAATCACAGAACGATGTCTCAGGCAAATATCAGAAGCTTTAAGGCCAGCGAAATCGAATTGACTGACCGATTGGTGGCTATCAATCGCGTGGCTAAAGTAGTTAAAGGTGGTCGTCGTTTCAGCTTCGCAGCTATCGTGGTAGTAGGTGATGGCAAAGGTGTTGTTGGTTACGGTCTCGGCAAAGCTAACGAAGTAACAGACGCTATCACCAAAGCTATTGACGACGCTAAGAAGAACTTGGTAAAAGTACCTGTTATTAAAGGTACTGTTCCTCACGAAATGGAAGGAAAATTTTGCGGCGGTAAAGTATTGCTGAAACCTGCGGCTGCCGGTACCGGTGTAATTGCGGGTGGTGCGATGCGCGCTGTGTTAGAATCTGCCGGCATTACCGACGTGTTGGCAAAGTCTAAAGGTTCTTCTAACCCACACAACGTGGTGAAAGCTACTATCGATGCATTGGTTAAAATGCGCGACCCAAAAACAGTAGCGCAGCAAAGAGGTGTTTCATTGTCTAAAGTGTTTAATGGATAAAAACATGGCAAAGATTAAAATCACACAAATCAGAAGCACCATTAAGCGCCCTCAAAACCAGAAAGATACCATCATCTCTCTTGGTTTAGGCAAAATCAACCGTACAGTAGAAAAAGAGGCTAATCCTCAAATTTTGGGTATGGTTCGCACAGTAGCGCACTTGGTTCGCGTTGAAGAAGTTAAATAGTCATTACAGAGTGCTTTAATCGAAAGATTGCAATGAAACTACATGAATTAAAGCCTGCAAAAGGTTCTGTTTTTAGAAAAGTTCGTTTAGGCCGTGGACATGGTTCAGGCAAAGGCGGAACTTCTGCACGTGGTCATAAAGGCGCTAAATCCCGCTCAGGCTACAGCCAAAAGTTGGGTTTTGAAGGTGGTCAGATGCCATTGCAGCGTCGCGTTCCTAAGTTTGGATTTAAAAACCCTAACCGTGTAGAATATAAGGCTATCAATTTGGGCGATATTCAGGCTATTGTTGAAAAAACAGGCGTTACTGCTATCACGCTCGAATTCCTTTATCAAAACGGGATGGTTGCCAAAAAGGATTTGGTTAAAATCTTAAGCAAAGGAACTCTCACATCTGCCGTTGAAGTTACTGCTCATGCTTTTTCAGCATCCGCTGTTGAGAACATCGAGAAAGCCGGTGGCAAAGTTGTTAAGCTCTAATATCAATCGCCGCTCATGAATAAGTTTTTCACTACCATAAAGAACATTTTCTCTATTGAGGAACTTAAAAACAGAATCCTTTTCACCGTAGGTTTTCTGGTTATATTCCGTTTAGGTTCTTATATAGTGTTGCCCGGCTTAGATCCGGCCATGCTTTCAAGCGGCGGTTCTTCGGCAGGTATCTTAGGTCTTTTGGATACCTTATTAGGAGGGGCGTTTTCAAGAGCTTCTATTTTTGCACTTGGTATCATGCCTTACATTTCTGCATCAATCGTAATTCAGTTGCTGACAGTAGCTGTTCCTTACTTCCAGAAAATGCAGAAAGAGGGTGAGTCGGGTCGCAAAAAGATGAACCAAATAACACGCCTCCTCACAATTTTGATTACACTGGTTCAATCATCGGCTTATATTGCCGGTACCATTATTCAACCGCAGCCCGAAGCCGTAGTAATTGACAGGGCATTCTTTACCATCAGTTCTATGATTATCCTCACATCAGGCACAATTTTCTGTATGTGGATGGGTGAAAGAATAACTGAAAAAGGTATAGGAAACGGTATCTCAATGCTGATTATGATTGGTATTGTATCTCGTTTCCCTGCTGCCCTTGTTGCTGAAAGTGCTTCACGCGGTTCTGCCGGCTTGTTACTGTTCGTTCTTGAATTGGTAGCCTTGTTCTTTGTAGTAATGGGTGTGGTATTGATTACACAGGCTGTACGTCGTATCCCCGTGCAATATGCCAAACAGATTGCAGGTGCAGGCGCAAAAGGCAAAAAATTGTCTGCTTTGGGCGCACAACGCTCTTACTTGCCTTTAAAGCTCAATGCAGCCGGTGTAATGCCTATCATCTTTGCACAGTCGTTAATGTTCTTGCCTTCTCTGCTGGCATCTACATTGGCCGATAAATATGATTGGGCAAACTACATAGCAACTACGTTCTCCGATTTTACTTCTTGGCAATACAACCTGTTGTTTGCCGTGCTGATTATAGTTTTCACATTCTTCTACACTGCCATTACCGTAAACCCTACGCAGTTGGCAGATGAAATGAAGCGCAATGGAGGTTTTATTCCGGGCGTGAAGCCGGGAGACGACACGGCAAACTATATCAGCCACATTATTGACCGCATTACCTTACCCGGTGCGCTATTCTTGGCAATTATTGCTATTATGCCTGCGTTTGCAAGTATGGCAGGTGTAAATATGGAATTTGCTCAGTTCTATGGCGGCACCTCATTATTGATTATGGTTGGCGTAATCTTAGATACACTTCAGCAAATTGAAAGTTATCTGTTGATGCGTCATTACGAAGGCATGATGAAAACCGGTAAAGTAAAAGGTCGTACGGGTAATATTGCTGTTGCTTAATTGCTTTCTATGATTTATTATAAGAACGCTGCTGATTTAGAAGGGATTAGACAAAGTGGTGCTTTATTGAGTAAGGCACATGGAGAAGTAGCTAAGTTAATCAGGGAAGGAATTACAACAAAAGAGCTCGATAAGCGTGCAGAGGAATACATCAGAGACCATGGGGCTGTACCTTCTTTCTATAATTACAACGGCTTCCCCGCTTCTCTGTGTATTTCTGTCAATGAAACAGTTGTTCATGGTATTCCCGGTGAATATCGGTTAAAATCAGGTGACATTGTTTCTATTGACTGCGGTGTGTATATGAATGGCTACCATGCCGATTGTGCTTATACGTATCCGGTGGGCGAGGTAAGTGAAGAGGTAATGGAGTTGTTGCAAGTTACTCGCCAGTCTTTGTATGAAGGTATCGCACAGATGGCAGTAGGTAAGCGGATAGGTGATATAGGTTATGCCATTCAAAATTATGTACAGCCGCGCGGTTTTTCTGTGGTGCGCGAATTGGTTGGGCATGGCATAGGGAAAGACCTGCACGAAGAACCTCAGGTACCTAACTACGGAAAAAGAGGTTCGGGTACAAAGATTCAAAACGGTATGGTGCTTGCCATAGAGCCTATGATTAATATGGGCAAGCGCGATGTGGTACATGAGGCAGACGGATGGACAATTCGCACAAGAGACAGAAAACCATCTGCCCATTATGAACATACGGTTGCTCTGTATAATGATAAGGTGGAAGTACTGACCAGTTTTGAATATATTGAACAAGTGTTCAAATTTTAGCTGATAATATGCCAAAACAAGCAAACATTGAGTTAGACGGAACAATCATAGAAGCATTGTCAAATGCCATGTTTCGTGTTGAACTTGAAAATGGCCATCAGATTATTGCCCATATTTCCGGTAAAATGCGCATGAATTTTATTCGCATATTGCCGGGAGACAAAGTAAAGTTGGAGATGTCTCCATATGACCTGACCAAGGGAAGAATTGTTTACCGTTACAAGTAATAAAGGACTTTAATTCACACGACCATGAAAGTCAAAGCATCCATTAAAAAGCGTAGTGCTGAATGTAAGGTGATCCGTCGCAAAGGCAAGCTGTACGTGATCAATAAAAAGAATCCCAAGTTCAAGCAAAGACAAGGTTAATTAAGATTTTATTCATCCTGAAGAATCATGGCAAGAATTTCCGGAGTTGATATTCCAGACAACAAGCGCGGTGAGATTTCTCTTACCTACATTTACGGTATCGGCAGGTCTTCTGCAAAGAAGATTTTGGCCAAAGCCGGTGTAGATGCAAACCGCAAAGTTTCTACATGGAATGATGCAGAATCAAAAGCCATTCGTGATATCATCAATGGCGAGTTTAAGGTAGAGGGCGAGCTCAAGTCTGAAGTTCAGTTGAGCATTAAGCGCCTGATGGACATTGGTTGTTACCGCGGCTTGCGTCATCGCAAAGGTCTCCCTGTGAGAGGTCAGAAGACTAAGAACAATGCTCGCACGCGTAAAGGTAAGCGTAAGACCGTAGCTAACAAGAAAGTAGCATCTAAGAAATAATTAGGCGTGTAATATTATGGCAACTCAATCCAAAAGAAAAGACAAAGCCAAAAAGCGTGTAGTTCATGTTGAATCTACAGGCCAAGTGCATATCAAAGCGTCTTTCAACAACATTATTATCTCTATTACCAATAATGCAGGGCAAGTTATCTCTTGGTCTTCTGCCGGTAAAATGGGATTTAAGGGTTCTAAAAAGAACACTCCTTATGCGGCACAAACCGCTGCTGCCGAGTGTGCGAAAGTAGCATTTGACTTGGGCTTGCGTAAAGCTGAGGTTTTTGTTAAAGGTCCCGGCGCAGGGCGCGAATCGGCTATCAGAACTATCCAAAGTTCAGGTATTGAGGTAACTACTATCAAAGACGTTACCCCTCTGCCACACAATGGCTGCCGTCCTCCTAAAAAGCGTCGTGTGTAATTTTCTATCGTTTAATAATGTTGAACTGCTGAATCTTCCGTTACCGAGAAGATGCAACATTGAAACACAAATTTTTACAATCCAATGGCAAGATACACAGGTTCGAAATCGAAGATAGCAAGACGTTACGGTGAGCCTATCTTTGGTCCTTGCAAAGCACTGAAAAGCAAAAATTATCCTCCGGGTCAGCACGGCAGAGGAAAAAAACGCAAGTCTTCGGAATATGCTGTCCAGTTGATGGAAAAGCAGAAGGCAAAATACATCTATGGTGTATTGGAGCGTCAATTCCGCCGCACATTTGAGCGCGCTTCCCGTATGGGTGGTGTTACAGGTACTAACTTATTGCGATTGTTGGAAGCTCGCTTAGATAACATTGTTTATCGCTTAGGCATTGCTCCTACACGCCGCGCAGCACGCCAGTTAGTATCGCACAAACATATTACCGTGAACGGCGAAGTAGTTAATATCCCTTCTTATTCTCTCCGTCCGGGTGATGTAGTGGCTGTTCGTGAGAAATCTAAATCTCTGGAAGCTATCACAAAATCTGTTTCAGGTCGTGTGAACCGTTTCCCATGGCTGGAGTGGAATCCGGCAGAACTTTCAGGTAAATTTGTAAGTATGCCTGAACGTGAGGAAATTCAGGAAAACATTAAAGAGCAACTCATCGTTGAACTTTACTCAAAATAATATTACTTTCTTTGGTTATCAGGTTGCTTAACAAAAAACAAGTAAGGAGTAAACTATGTCCATATTAGCATTTCAAATGCCCGATAAGGTGGTGATGGAGAAGGCAGACGATTTTCACGGTCTGTTTGAATTCAAGCCTCTTGAAAAAGGTTATGGGGTTACTATTGGTAATGCTCTGCGTCGCATTCTCCTTTCTTCATTGGAAGGCTACGCAATTATCGGCATCAAGATACATGGGGTACTCCATGAGTTTTCAACCATTGAAGGTGTTGTTGAGGACGTATCTGAAATTGTGTTGAATTTGAAAATGGTTCGCTTTAAGCGACTGGTAGATAATCCTGACTTGAAATTTACGGTTACCGTTAAAGGACAGTCTGTACTTACTGCCGGCGATTTCAATAATTTCACCGACCAGTTTCAGGTACTTAATCCGGATCACGTCATTTGCAACTTGGATCCCTCTGTTTCACTGGAAATGGATATTCATTTGGACAAAGGACGTGGTTATGTGCCTGCCGAAGAAAACAGGGTTGCGGATAGCAGTTTCGGCTATATTCCTATCGATGCTATTTTTACACCTATCCGAAACGTAAAATACAGCGTTGAAAATACACGCGTGGAACAGAAAACTGACTACGAGCGCTTATTGCTTGAAATTCAGACCGACGGTTCCATCCACCCTGAAGACGCTTTGAAAGGCGCTGCCAATATTCTGATTAAACACTTCATGCTTTTTGCTGACCAAACCATGACTTTTGAGTCGCCTAAGCAAGAAGAAGAAGAAGCGGTTGATGAGGAATATTTGCACATGCGTAAACTGTTGAAGACCTCACTGTCAGACTTGGATTTGTCGGTGCGTGCCTACAACTGTTTGAAAGCTGCTGATATCAAAACACTCGGCGATTTGGTACAGTTGGAAATTTCCGAAATGATGAAGTTCCGCAACTTCGGACGCAAATCATTAACAGAACTTGAACAACTGGTAGCTGAGAAGAATCTTGCTTTCGGCATGGACGTAACAAAATACAGATTGGACGAAGATTAACTATTACCATGAGACACGGAAGAAAAATCAATCATTTAGGTCGTACTGCTTCGCATCGCAAGGCGTTGCTGTCCAATATGGCCGCTTCACTGATTGTTCATAAAAGAATCAATACAACAGTGGCTAAAGCTAAGGCTCTCCGCAAGTTTATTGAGCCACTGATTACAAAGTCAAAGACAGATACTACACACTCGCGTCGTATGGCTTTTGCTTACCTGCAAGACAAAGAGGCTGTACGTATTCTGTTTGATGAGGTAGCACGCAAAGTGGTAGACCGCCCGGGTGGATATACCCGCATCCTGAAAACCGATTTTCGTTTGGGCGACAATGCGGAAATGTGCATGATGGAACTGGTAGATTACAACAGCGTGATGTTGGCCAATGAAAAAGCCGCTACAGCCAAGAAAACCCGTCGCGGACGCAAAAAATCAACAACTACTGCTACCGAATCAGCAGCTGCTGAGAATGTTGCCGAAACACCTGCAACTGAGTAGTTTCAGAATGTTCAGCACTTGATAAGATATGGGAAGGATTTGGCGATATGTCAAATCCTTCTTATTTTAATAGGCTTATTCCACACACTTATGAAAGTTTCCTCAAGGCTTTTATTGCTGACAGTGAGTTGCCTGTTAATGGCTGTTGTTTCTTCCTGCCGTTCTTTGAGTGTGAAAAAAGACTACCGGACACTTGCCGGCTCGTGGAAAGAAGAATGGGGGGCAGAAGATGTGAAATACAATGATATTTATCAGATTGCGCATCTGGGCGGCAACAAACTGGCGATTACTTGCAAAGGGAAAGCTAATTATATTATCAGTGGGGTAAGTTATGATAAGAAAATACTCCGCTTACAATTAGAAATTAGGGATAACAAATACAAAACCGGTTCAGCCACAGTGCAGTATGAACTGAAACTAAGCCAATCGCCTTCGGTGCTTGTCGGAACGGCTGTTAATCATGAGAATAAGACAATTCCCGTTCGGTGGCTGAAACAAGAATAACCGACTCATGGCGGAAAGTATTTTGAATTTCGGGCAACAACTTGTCCGTTGGTATCATGCCCATAAGCGCGACTTGCCTTGGCGCAATGTAGATAATCCTTACCTGATATGGCTTTCGGAGGTTATTTTGCAGCAAACACGGGTAGTACAAGGGCTGCCTTACTATGAAAAATTTGCTGCTGCCTACCCTACAGTCGTTGATTTAGCGGCCGCTTCTGAACAAGAGGTGCTTAGGTTGTGGCAAGGGCTGGGCTATTACTCCCGTGCCAGAAATATGCACGCAACGGCACGCACAATAGCAGAACAGTATGGAGGGGAATTCCCCGATAATTACTCGGATTTACTGCAATTGAAAGGCATTGGCCCCTACACGGCTGCTGCGATAGCTTCTTTTGCTTACAATGAGCCTGTGGCAGTGGTAGATGGAAACGTATATCGTGTACTCGCACGGCTGTACGGCATCACAGATGACATCTCCTCTCACAAAGGCAAGCAATTTTTTGCAAAATATGCACAGCAATTATTGCAGGAAAGTTTACCTTCGGTTGAGCCTTCGGTCTACAATCAGGCAATTATGGAGTTTGGTGCCATTCACTGTACGCCTGCTGCTCCGGCCTGCAACACCTGTCCGTTTAAGCAATATTGCTATGCTTATACCAATGAAATGCAGGCTCAATTGCCTGTGAAAGAAAAGAAGATAAAGACAAAGCAACGGAACTTTATCTATTTTCTGTTTGACTACGAAGGGCAAATTTTGGTAAAAGAGCGCATGCGTGGTGATATTTGGCAAGGTTTGTATGACTTCCCGATGGTTGAAGAAAAGGAAGGAGCGCCGATTGTGTCCTCTGAACTTATTCGTCAAACGTATGAACAAATACTACCTTTGCTACCTTTGCAAAATCTTGCGGCAGGCACATTGGTCAATGGGCTGCCCTTACAAATTGCAGGGATTTCAGGCACATACAAGCATCAACTGACGCATCAGTCGTTATTGGTGCAATTTGTACACCTGAAAGTTATTGCGGCAGAGTTTTGGCAACAGATATCCGGTGCAGGTTTTTTGTCGGTTTCACAGGCAGTACTTGAAGAACTGCCCAAGCCGGTTTTACTGGCAAATTACTTGCAGGAATATTTTTTTTAGTAAATTTATCCAAAAAAGAATCATGGTTAATAAAGCTATTCTTGTGGGCAACTTGGGTAAAGACCCTGTTGTCAGGCATACTGCCAACGGGGTACCGATAGCTACTTTTTCCTTAGCAACTTCTGAGTCATACAAAGACGAGAGCGGCGAGCGCATAGAAAAAACCGAGTGGCACAATATTGTTTTATGGCGTGGCTTGGCCGAGGTGGCGGAGAAATACCTGAAAAAAGGAATGAAGGTATATATTGAAGGAAAAATTACAACCCGTGAATACGAACAGGACGGGGTAAAAAAATATATTACGGAGATTGTAGGTAACAACATGCAGATTCTGACCAGCCGCAGCGAGTCGGGTGGAGGTGGCCGCGAGGCAATCCCAATGCCCGAAGAGCCGCCTGCTTATCAGAATCGCAGCACAGGAAGCCAAGGAAGCACTAAGCCAACTCCGCCTGTGGTACAAGAATCATCCGGCGACGACGAACTGCCTTTTTAATGTTTTCAAACTGACCCCTCCGTTTTGGAAGCAATCCCCGACTTATTTGGGCAAATGCCACCGATTGTCATCAGTTCTGTTTGGCTTATGTATTCGGTAGAAGGCATTATATTATGTCTTCTGTTACTTTGTTCTGCATTGATATCCGGTTCGGAAGTGGCTTTCTTTTCACTGAAACCCCAGCAACTTGCTGAGTGTCGCCACAGCAGTTCGCAAACCGAACGCGATATTGCCCTGTTGGTCAGCGACCCGCGCAAATTGCTGGCTACGGTGCTGATATTGAACAATTTAGTGAACATCAGCATTGTTACGCTTTCTACCTACATGGTGATAGATATTATCGGGAAGAACAGCCCACAGGCAACGCTTGCCATGTCTGTTCTTACGCTGGTAGTAACTTTCATGATTGTTTTTTTCGGCGAAGTAATCCCCAAGGTTTATTCCAATCAGCGGGCGCTTAGTTTTGCCCGATTAACAGCTACTCCTATTCTATGGCTCAGCAAAATTCTGCATCCTGTTGCTTTTTTATTGTTACAGATGAGCCGCTTGGTGGAAAGTCGTATGCAAAAGAAGGGCTACAACGTGTCTATTGAGGAGTTGAATCAGGCATTGGAAATCACTACCACGTCTGAAAAAACCAGCGATGACCAAAAAGAAATCCTGAAAAGCATAGTTAATTTCAGCACCATCACCGTGCGCAAAATTATGCAGATGCGTATGGATATCTGTGCGGCCGACACCGAGTGGCGTTTCCATGAGCTATTGGCCTACGTAAATGAGATGGGGTACTCCCGTTTGCCTGTTTACCGGGAAACAATTGACAAAATTGAGGGAATTCTTTATGTGAAAGACATTCTCCCGCATTTGGAACAATCCGATGATTTTGAGTGGCAGCAGCTCATCAGGCGCGAGGTCTTTTTTGTACCTGAAAACAAACGGATAGACCAACTGATGAAAGACTTTCAGGCAAGGCGCGTACATATGGCGATTGTGGTAGATGAATACGGAGGTACGGCCGGGCTGATTACATTGGAAGACATTATAGAGGAAATTATCGGCGATATCAACGATGAGTTTGATACACGCGATGTTACTTACAAGCGAGTAGATGAAAACACTTACTTTTTTGAAGGGAAAACCTTGTTAATAGATTTTTGCCGCATTTTAGATGTGGACATTGATATTTTTGATGAGGTGAGGGGCGATAGTGAATCGCTGGGCGGTTTGCTGCTCGAGTTGTTTGCCCGTATGCCGCGCGTAGGGGAAAAGAAAAGGTTTAAAAATTTCATTTTCACGGTTATGTCCGTGGATAAAAAACGCATAAAAAATGTCAGGGTATTTATCAGGAAAGATGCGCCTGTTATACATGATTAGCGGGCTGCTTGCCCTGGTTGCCTGCCGGTCGGAACAGGACTTTAAACCAAAACCTAAGGGGTACCACCATATTGAGTTGCCTCCGCATCAATATGTGCTTACGCCCGATTCGCTGCCGTATATATTTGAGTATTCTACGCACGCAAAACTGATGAACGACACATCTTTTGTGGCAGAGCGCTACTGGATGGAGTTATATTACCCTGAGTTCACTGCCAATATTGATGTGTCCTATAAGCGCATTCGCAGCCCCAAAGACCTACGCGACTACGTAAACGATTGCTATAAATTGGCGCAAAAGCACAATATCCGCGCAGAATCTATTGAGGAAATCATCACCAAAACACCTAACGGGATGACTGCGGTGATGTATCAGTTAGAAGGGGACGTGCCTACGACCTTCCAGTTTTACGTAACCGATTCGGTGAAGCATTTTTTCCGAACATCGCTCTATTTCCCTACTTCACAGAAAAATGATTCGCTTGCACCCCTGATTCGCTATACTACGCAAGATATGGTGCACATTATCAACACTTTGCGCTGGAATCCCAAAGTAGCCGACCGATTGAAGTAGCAAAGGAAGCAAATCTAAACGCATCGCAGTTTAGCGTTTTTGAGAGGTTTTACGCAGAGGCAATGCACATTGCTCTCGGGGGGGGCACTAATGATTCCCGATAATGAAAAACCCCTGTACGCTTTCGGGTACAGGGGCATGATAGAATGCGATAAGATTTTTCGGTTAGTTCAACAGCTCGTAGATGCCTGCCACGCCTTGTCCACCGCCTACGCAGGCCGTTACCATACCGTATTTCAGGTTGCGGCGACGCATTTCGTTGAACAGTTGGATGGATAACTTCGTACCTGTGCAACCCAGCGGATGGCCTAATGCCACAGCGCCGCCGTTTACGTTCGTAATTTCAGGGTTCATATCCAACTCTTGCATAACCGCCAATGCTTGCGCGGCGAAGGCCTCATTCAATTCAATTAATTGAATGTCATTCAGTTTTAAGCCTGCCTGCTTAAGCGCCTTAGGCACTGCCGCCACAGGGCCTATACCCATAATGCGCGGGTTTACACCCTCTGCCGCATAGGCAATCATGCGGGCAATGGGTTTCAGTCCTAACTCATTCACCATGCGCTCCGACATTACCATTACAAAAGCTGCACCGTCGGAAGTTTGCGATGAGTTGCCTGCGGTTACTTGGCCACCCATGGCAAAAGCAGGTTTCAGTTTGGCCAGCGCTTCCAGAGAGGTATCGGCGCGAGGCCCTTCGTCGGTATCTACCACGAACTGACGCTGTTTTTTCTTGCCGCTTTCGTCTATGTAGTTTTCAACTACGGTTATAGGTACAATTTCATCTTTAAATTTACCTGCCTGAATGGCTGCAATGGCTTTCTGGTGAGAGTAGTATGAAAACTCATCCGCCTTTTCGCGGGTGATTTTAAAGTCTTGTGCAACCTGTTCGGCAGTAAGCCCCATGCCTAAATAGTATTCGGGGTGTTTTTCTGCAATTTTCCAGTTGAGGGCGGTTTTCCAGCCGGTAGTGGGTACAAGCGACATGGATTCTGTACCACCGGCAATGATGCAGTCGGCATGGCCGGCCTTGATTTTAGCGGTTGCCATAGCAATGGCTTCAACGCCCGAGCCACAGTAGCGGTTGATTGTAACGCCCGGCACATTGATAGGCAGCGACAGAAGAGAAATCATGCGTGCCATTTGCATACCTTGCTCTGCTTCGGGAACGGCATTGCCCACAATAAGGTCATCTACGCGCGAAGCATCAAAATTGGGCACGGAGGTTACCAAATGTTTGATTACATCGGCTGCCAAATCGTCGGGGCGAGTGAAACGAAAACCGCCACGGCTTGATTTTCCTACGGCTGTACGATAGCCTGCTACGATATATGCGTCCATAATTACCGGTTTGGGGTGTCTGAATTAGGTGTTTATGCAAATCTAACGATATGCACCTATCCTGCAAAGGATTTGACGAAAAATATTATGCAAGCCGAGTATTTTTTTAGGGCATGCTCAAAAAAGCAATGCTCCGAGGCGGCAGATTAATCTTAAACTTGTCTGACTTTACTTTAATGGTTTGGGTGTCAAAAGATGAAGTTGCGGCCGAGGAGAGTGTTGCATTGACTTCTTTGGCTTTCCAATTGTCTATTTCCACCTCTTTATGCCATTCGGAAACATTGAGCACTTGCATCATGAGTTTGCCTTTTGCATCTTTTCCGGCCAATACCCAAAGGTCGGGGTCGTTGGTTGTGGCATCAATAATGACCGTGCCGGGTTTGAATTGTTTAACTAAGCGTTCGGTATACTGAAAAATGGGGTATGTGGTGAGGGTATCTGTGGAAACCATGGGGAAATTGTCTTGAAAAGTCCAGTAGTGCGTAACTACCGCTCCGCTGTATCGCAGCACGCGGTGGTAGATTTTGGCAATTTCCCATGCATTGAGCCAAGTAGAATGTGCCTCCGGGGTTTTCCAAAGAAAGGCATCGTAGCCAAGCTCGGCGCACCACACGGGCAGGTTGTGTTGTTTGCCCAAAGCGGCAATTTTTTCAAATTCCGTGTCGGAGAGTGTAGCAGACCACCAACTGTGAAAGGAAATTGGCCCCAAGTGCTTTCGGATACTTTCATCTGCCAGCAATTCGCTTACGTAAGGTACGGTAGCATCGGTTTTGTGTACGTCTCCCGTCAGAAACTTGACCGATACCCCCATTTTTTCGATGATAGGCACAGCTACTTTAATAAAAGCAATCATCTCTTGTGCAGAGAGCAGCACCTGATAGCCGCCGTCTGCTTCGTTGAAAGAAATGTAGTTGATTTCAACGCCGTATTTGCCTTTGGCATGGCGAAGGAATGTACCAATGCTTTCGGCTACTTCCGCATACATCTCCGGCTTGATGGTTCGCTGTTCTTTTGCTTTGGGGTTTGCCACCATCCAGTCGGGTAAGTCCCAGATGCTGCCGGTAAAAGTTTTTACGCTGTGCTGATTTTTCATGGCTTTGAGCATCCGAAACAGCGACTCGGTAACGCCGACATCTTTAAAGCCGGGCCAGTAAACTTCTGCGGCAGATTTGTTGTCATTTTGCGGCTCCCACTGCCTGATAGGAATGGCAAAGCGAATGTTGGTGGGTTTTAGGCGGTTGAGCATAAACTTGCCGACGGCATCTTCTGCCTTATCGGTATAATTGGCCTGACAATAATTGCCGCTGAGATTTTCAATGGTTTGAAAAGTTACCTGTGGCTGCGGGCTGATTTTTGCGTCCGCTTTCTTTGAAAATATTTGTGCAAATGCTCCCAAAGGGTATAGGATAAGCATGAACAGCGATAGGCAAATCGTTTTCATATCAGGTGGTTTTTGCTTTCAATTTACGCCAATTCATCGTAACATATCCTTATTTTTGCCGCCCATTGTGCGCTATATTTAATGCTTATTCGCAAGCATATCCGAGGCACACATCATGCGGATTTTGCGAAACGATTTTGACAAAAAACGGAATCACTATACATGGCAACTTTTGAAGTAAGCGGCGGCGCTCAGCTGAAAGGCGAGATTATTCCGCAGGGAGCGAAAAACGAGGCACTGCAAATTTTGTGTGCAGTATTGCTAACCCCCGAACCCGTAACGATTCATCATATCCCCGATATTCTGGATGTGAACAAATTGATTGAACTGCTGGCAGACTTGGGGGTAGAGGTGGAATATATAGGTGAAAATCCTGCCGGAAGAAGCTATCGGTTCACAGCCAAAAATGTGAACATTGACTACTTGGAAAGCGAAGAATTCCGCAAAAAGGGTGCAGCGCTGCGTGGTTCCATTATGATTCTCGGGCCGCTGTTGGCGCGTTTCGGCAAAAGCAAAATGCCTAAACCCGGGGGCGATAAAATCGGTCGCCGCAGATTAGATACGCACTTTCTGGGCTTTGAAAAGCTCGGCGCACGCTTCAACTACGATGCCGATGACAATTTCTATCATATTGATGCAACCCAACTGAAAGGTACTTACATCCTGTTAGATGAGGCCTCCGTAACGGGTACGGCCAACGTGGTGATGACTGCCGTGCTTGCCAAAGGAAGAACCACCATTTACAACGCAGCTTGCGAGCCTTATTTGCAACAATTGTGCGCCATGCTGAACCGAATGGGTGCCAAAATTTCGGGTATCGGCTCCAACTTGCTCACAATTGATGGGGTGGACAGCCTCGGCGGAACAGAGCATACCATGCTGCCCGATATGATTGAAGTTGGCAGTTTCATTGGTCTGGCAGCGATGACGGCCTCCGAAATTACCATCAAAAACGCACGCATAGATATGTTGGGGCTGATTCCTAACGTATTCCAGCGGCTCGGCATCCAGATGGTTGTTGTCAATGATGACATCCACATTCCGGCACAGAAGCATTACCACATTGACAAATTCATTGACGGCTCTATCCTCACCATTGCCGATGCACCTTGGCCGGGGTTTACGCCCGATTTGCTCAGCATTGTGCTGGTTACGGCCACACAGGCAAAGGGAACAGTGCTGATTCACCAAAAGATGTTTGAAAGTCGCCTGTTCTTTGTGGACAAACTTATAGACATGGGCGCACAGATTATCCTTTGCGACCCGCACCGCGCTACGGTAATCGGCTTAGACCGCAAGTACCCGCTGCGCGGTATTCAAATGACTTCGCCCGACATTCGCGCAGGGGTTTCTTTGCTGATTGCGGCACTTTCGGCACAGGGCACAAGTATTATCCGCAATGCCGAACAGATTGACCGCGGCTACCAGCACATAGACAAACGCCTGAATGCGTTGGGTGCAAATATTAAGCGCTTGGCGTAACCTTAGTGTAAAAAATACGTTATGTATTGTAAACACTAACTTGTTAGAGCCATGAAAGCAAAAAATGCCCTGCTGATTATTGACCCGCAATACGATTTTTGCAACCCCCAAGGTGCGCTGTTTGTACCCGGTGCGGTAGAGGATATGCAAAGGCTGAGTCGGTTTATAGCCCGCAAAGGCGACGAATTGGCGCAGATTTTTGTAACCATAGACAGCCACCCCGTCAATGATATTTCGCATCCGAATTTCTGGCGCGACAGTCAGGGCAATCCGCCGCCGCCTTTTACCCAAATTACCTTGGCAGAGGTGAAGCAAGGGCGCTGGATACCGCAATTTGAGGCTGAAAAAGCAACCCAATATCTGGCAGATTTGGAAGCGCAAGGGCAGTTTCCGCACTTTATATGGCCGGAACACTGTTTGACACATTCCAAAGGCGGTGCAATAGACGATACGCTGATGGAGGCACTTAGCCAATGGGCACGCAGCGGCAAGCAGTACATCACGGTTGAAAAAGGCACTTACCCGCTAACGGAACATTTCGGCATTTTTCAGGCGCAGATTCCCGTAGCCGACCGTCCGGAAACGCAGTTGAATACTTCACTGATTGAGGCGCTGATGAACTATGACAACGTTTATTTGGCCGGTGAGGCAAAATCGCACTGTGTGGCTACCAGCCTGAAACAGGCAATGGATTACGCACCTGCATTGGCTCAAAAAATGATTGTACTGACCGATTGTATGAGCGATGTAACCGGTTTGGGACATTTGGGCGAACCGATTTATGCAGAGGCAAAAGCCAAAGGTATCCGCTTTGCCGTGTCTTCAAATGCCTAATTGTTCGCGGATGTTGTTAATAACCCGTTCCTCCTCTTCTGAGGTGCTTTCAGAGGCATCTGCAAACAGGTAGAGTACGTCCAGCACTTCATCGGCAATATCGGGCAGTTCCTGCAAATACTTTTTAAGGGTTTGCAGGAACGGTTCTTTCCATGCCTGCATGTGCTCTGTCAAAAATTTCAGGTCGGCAAAAAAGTGCTCTTTGAGTTGCATTCTGGCATTGTAATCAGGCAATTCTTCGCGGAAGGTGTCTGCCATTGCCTTGGCGATGTGCTCCACAAAAATCCACTCCTCATCGTCAATATTTTCATCGGCACCCACCACTAACAGGGTCGGGAAAAAAGTCAGCAACGTGATGAACTGTTCGCGGTTGAGCTTGGTTTCGCTTACTGCCTGATAGTCAATGAAAAATCGCGTGAGATAATTATCAGTATCCATGTTTTGCACTTTATTTGCCTGATATTTGTTGCCTTAGAGGCAACATTCTTTTGCCTAAAATTAGATGAAAAAGTACATAAATCTACTGGTCGCGTTGTTTTTTAGTGCGATTGCCGTGGGACAGACTCCGCAAACTACTGCTGTCGCAACGGCCGAAAAGACGGCTCAACTCAGTTTCACCGTTCGCGAACACAACTTTGGAGATGTGAAAGCGGGTGCAATAGTGATGCATCCGTTTGAGTTTACCAACACCGGCAGCACTCCGCTGATATTGGCGGATGTGCGCGTAACTTGTGGCTGTACGGTGATTAACTGGCCACGTCAGCCCATACCTCCGGGTGAAAAAGGGACAATCATTGTGCAGTTCAACTCTGCCGACCGCATGGGGCCGCAAAACAAAGTTGTTACCGTTTTGTCCAATGCCAAAAATGAAATAGAACGCCTGTTGATTCGGGCTAACGTGGTGCCGTAAGCAGAGTCTTTTGAGAACCTATGTTTCCACTGACCGCCGCTATTGTTGTAATTTGGCAGGTTTTTGTGCCTGTTGCCCTTGTTGTTTGGGTGCTGCTCAAACGCTGCCGCTCAACTTTTGAGGCATTGCTGACCTTGGCGGTATCGTGGACGTGGTTTTTATACATTTTTTACGTCGGTCGTTGGGATTTTACCTCCCACTATTTGCGCTATGCACTGCTTATTGTCCTTGCTGCCGCATCCTTTGCGTGCCTGTATAAAGCGTACAAAACGCCCTTTTACGTACCCTTGCCGAAGGCTACCCTGTTTTCCCAACTGCTGATGTTGGCTGTTTTTGCATGGCTTACAGAAAGAGCTATTGCGGGATTTACACCTGATAGTCAGCCAATTGCATTGGATTTTCCGCTTAGGGAAGGTTTTATCAGCCACGGCGGGGCTTCTACTTTCATCAACTACCACTATTCGGACAAAGGCGCACAAAAATATGCCGTAGATATTGTCCGCCTCAACCGTGCAGGGATGCGCGCACGGGGATTTTTTCCCGAAAAGTTGGAGGATTACGCCGTTTTTGGCGATACGGTTTTTTGCCCTTGCGACGGCACGGTTGCCAAACTGCAAGATGGGTTGCCCAACCAAGCCATCGGCGAATCGGACGCAAAAAATCCTGCAGGCAACTACGTAGCCATTGCCTGTGACGGCGTGTTGGTGATGATGGCGCATTTCATGCCCGGCTCATTGACGGCGCAACTGTCGGACACGGTGCGCCGCGGGCAGCCGATAGCCCGCGTAGGCAATTCGGGCGATACGTCCAATCCGCATCTACACATACACGCCGTTCAGGGCAGCGACACAAGCCGCCTGCTTTCGGGCAAAAGTGTGCCGATGTTGTTCAACGGGCAATTTCCGATAAGAAACCAACTGTTTCAGCGGTCGGAATAATGCCGTGCTCTACAAATTCTTGTAGTAATGCCTGATTTTTTCCACGCTCAACTCCAGCGCGTTCAGTGCGTTGAGGGTTTCGGTGTGGTTGGCTTCCACCAATTCGGCTAATCGCTTGTCCACAAACAAATTTTCGCGGCTGTGGCGCAGTTCGGCGGGGGTTTCGCGGTGCATTCGCTCTTTTTGGGCAGCAATGAACGCGCTTAGTTTCTCGGCGTGTTCGTCCCAATATTTTTCTACCAATGGGTGTGGTTTTTTATACAAGTAGGTGGTTTTTTCCACCTTGTGCGTTTTCAGCGGCAAAATAATCGCCTGCGAATTGTAGGTAAATTCTACCTGATGTTCGCTCTTACCTTTGCGGGCTTTGACGCGGTAGGTCAGTTTCTCGTTTTCATCGTATACACCGATGGTTACAGGCTCGTCTATGCTGAGTTTTTCAAATTCCGCACTTTTGATGTACTTGCCCTCAAAGTGATTTTCAATGCCCAATACCTCAAAATATTGGCGGTCTATTAAGTAGAGTTCTTCGGAAAAAACCGTGTTGGGGATTTTGGTTTCGGTTTTTACCTCGTCCTCAAATTGGTTGATTTCCTTGCGCAGTGCTGCCAGATTGACCACCAGCGTGTAGCCGTGCTTGCGAATGGTTTCCGCAACAATTTCCCGCGCTACGTCAATTTGTTCGGGATGCGACCAAAGGCAATAGGCAATCAGGAAACAGTCCATCAAATCCACTTTGTTGCGCCCGTTCAGAAATGCCGACGTGCGCAGCAGGCGAACAATTTTTTTCCATCGGCGGTCATAGATGCGGAACGGCGGGTCGTTTTTGGCATCATATTCTTCCAATTTCAGGCGGATTACCTGAATCACGTTTACGACTTCATCGGGAACGGTAACGGTTTCTATGGCTTCGTTCCATTGCTCAAACTCCTCGGCGGTAATTTTTTCCTCTTCGGTAAGCGTGTCTTTGTACACGTCTTCGGTGCTGAGAATCATGCTGATAAAGTTGCCGCTTTGGCGAATTTCGCCGATGACGGTGCGCAGCAGGAATCTGTCCCAAAGGGCTTCCAAACCCTCACCCACGGGCGGCAACTCGTTGGATGCGGCAAGAATGCCTTTCACATTGACTTTTACGTCGGTTTCGCCGTTGCGGTAGATGCGCTCGTTGAGTACGGTCAGCAGCGCGTTTTGGATAGAAGGCCCCGCTTTCCAGATTTCATCCAGAAAGACCACGTTTGCCCCGGGCAAATAGTTATCGGTGAGGCGTTCGTAGCGGTCTTCGTCTTTGAGTTTTTTGATGGATACGGGGCCGAAAATCTCATCGGGCGTGCTGAACTTATTCATCAGGTACTCAAAAGATTTGCCGTCGCGGAAGGCAAACTTCAGCCTGCGGGCAATCAGGCTTTTGGCTACGCCCGGAGGGCCTAATAGGAACACACTTTCCCCCGCGACCGCTGCCAGCAAGGACAGGCGGATAATTTCTTCTTTTTCGTAAATGCCTTTGGAAAGCTGCGCCAGCAGCCGTTGGGTTTTCTCTCTAACCGATTGCATAAGCAATTAACAAGGCGGCGGCGGGGTTTGTTTTGATAAAATCCAATGCGTTCCAAATTATTCAACTGCGTTTTGGGGCAGCCTTGCAGCGGAAATGGTTGTTGCAGGCAAGCAAAAACGCCATCCCGTCGGTTACGAGATGGCGCTTGCATTACGGTTTTATTGGCATCTACGGCAATGTGCGGAATACCCAGTCCCACAGCGGAGAAGATACGCCAAATGCTTTGTCGTGGTCTTTGTAGTGGTGAATACCGTGATTAATCCACAATACTTTCAGGAAGTTTTTAGGCGGTGCAAAGGCATGAACGGCATAGTGAACGAACAGATAGGCCGCATAGCCTGTTAAAAAGCCCGGTAAAAAACCGAACATGTAGTCGCCCATCAACCAATAGAAAAGCACTCCCAGAACAGACGAAATGGTCAGGCTTAACAGGGGAGGCATTGCCAAACGGTCTTTGTCTTTGGGGTATTCATGGTGCACGCCGTGCATGGTATATTGCAGTTTTGCTTTGCGGGGCGTATCAGGCTCCATGTGGAATACGCGGCGATGCACGGTGTACTCTACAAATGAAAAAACGAACAAACCGACAAAAAACAGGGCGACAAATTGCCATGCTGCCAAGTTTGTCAGAATGGTGCCGTAGTAAATCAGACCGGCGGAAATACCGATAAAAAGACTGATGGGGACGGCAATGTGTGTACGAGTCAGTTTTTCTAAAATCGGGTTTTGAAAAAGCTGTTTTGTCCCGTTGTTTTTGGGTTTTGTGTAAGTGGGAGCATTCATAGTTAGTATAGGATAAAGTTTTTATCAGGGATTTAACGATTTGCAGACCGATTCGGTTGTCGGAGGTGTGCTGCAAAATTAGGAGTAAAGCCAACAAATTATCGCATTTTCCAAACCTTTACTTAAATTACGAAACTTGTTGTTGCCTTAAAGGCGCTTTTTGATTACCAATTCAGTTGAAATTATGAATGAACATCAGCAACCGATAACAATTCTGTGTATTACGGGCTATTTTAAGGGAGGGCAATTTATGCGGGCTGCCAAAGCGTTGGGCTGCCGCGTGCTTCTGATAACAGCTAAAAAATTAGAACATAAAGAGTGGCCTCGCGAAAGCATAGATGAGATTTTCTACGTGCCGCAGGATTCGGAACACTGGAACATGGAAGAAGTTATACGCGGCATTGCCTACATTTTCCGCACCCGAAAAATAGACAGGGTAGTAGCACTGGATGACTACGACGTGGAAAAAGCAGCCTATATCCGCGAGGAGTTTCGCATACCGGGCATGGGGCAAACCCGTGCGCGTTATTTCCGCGATAAACTCGCCATGCGTATGCAGGCTGCCGATGAGGGTATTCATGTACCGGCATTTTGCCCCACTTTTAACTACGACGAATTGCGGCACTTTGTGGCAACCACCCCCGGCCCGTGGGTGCTGAAACCCCGCTCCGCTGCTTCTGCCACGGGCATTAAAAAGATACATACCATCAACGAGCTTTGGCCTGCCTTAGACAGCCTTGGCGATATGCAATACAGCTATCTGTTGGAGACATTTCTGCCCGGCGATGTGTATCACGTAGATTCATTGGTGGATGGCGATGAGATAGTGTTTGCCCGTGCCAGCCGCTACATGAACCCGCCCATGGAAGTTGCCCACGAAGGGCGTGTTTTCCGTTCACATACAGTCGCTTTCGGCAGCAAAGACGAAAAAGAACTGCTCAAACAGAACAAAAAAGTACTCAAAGCGCTTGGTTTGAAGCGTGGCGCTTCGCATACGGAGTTTATTAAATCGGCAGCCGATGGCAAATTTTATTTTCTGGAAACCTCTGCCCGTGTAGGAGGCGCTAATTTGGTGGAAATGGTAGAAGCCTCGGCAGGCATCAATTTATGGACTGAGTGGGCAAAAATTGAAACCCGCCGCAAAGGCGAAAAGTACGAATTGCCCAAAATAGAAAACTTGTATGCGGGCATTATTGTATCGCTTGCCAAACAGGAGCATCCGGACACAAGCAGCTATAACGACCCTGAAATTGTTTGGCGAATGAATATGCCACAACATGCAGGGCTGATTGTGCAATCGGAAAAATTGGAGCGCGTTACCGAATTGCTGGAAAGCTATGCACAACGATTCTACAACGACTTTTTCATGGCATTGCCGCCATCGGATACTCCGACGCACTAATTGCCGCCGACCGACAATCAATATTTGCCCTGCTTAGTTTTGGCAGGGCTTTTTTGTTGCTGCTGCATCCACCGACGAATGCTTTACGTACAGTTATTCGCTGTGCCGCCCGTAGTTGAGCCGCCTGTTTATCGTATATTGCGCACAAATTGCCATATGTTTGCCTATGAAAAAGTTTTTCCTCATTTTGGCAGCGGTTGCTTGGCTGCCATTGCTTTCGGCAAAAGCATCTGCCCCCCTTCCTGCAAAAGCATCAACACTGTTGAATTGGGCTGATACCATCAAGGCTATCAGAATAGAGCAGCCGACAGATATTGTTCTAGCGGGTAAAGAACAAATTATTACATGGACTTGCAACTTTACTGATACTGTGCGAATAGATTTGTATCGCAATGAGATACTCTATGCCACTGTTGAGTATCGCGTTGCCAGCCGTGCAGGGGTAAACAGTTTTGTCTGGAATGTACCTGCCAATTTTCCCAAAGGCGGAGGATATCGTTTAGTGATACAGCCGTTGAACAACGATGGTATCAGCGGAAAAAGTAACTTGCTGACAGTAAAGTCGGATAATAAAAACAGCAAGAAAATTCTTTTGGTTGCAGGCGGGCTGATAGTAGCCGCGGGGCTTACTTTTCTGGGCATTCAACTGACCAAGCCTCAAACCCGCTCGTTGCCCGAACCTCCTCTTCCCGATGGGCAATAAATAAACCCGTCATCTCAATCCTTTCACGCATTTTCCAACTTTGCCACAGATACTTATGATGACAAAGCAACTATTCCGAAAACTCATGCTATGGGCATGGCTGATAATGCCCTCATGGGTATTTTCCCAGAGCGTAACCGTTACTTCTCCCAATGGCGGTGAGACGATTGCCGCAGGCAGTACAGTGAATATCTCCTTTACCTTTACTTCGGGCGGTGCGGCCAACGATGTTTTCGTGTTGGAACTGCTTGCCGGCGGCGAGTTATACCAAACACTAACCCCGACCAGCATCACAACAAGCCCCTTTGTGTGGAACGTACCCGCAACAATTGCCACCCGCAACGATTACCGCATCCGCATCCGTCGGGCGACTGCTTCGGCAGACACCGACCAAAGCGATAACAATTTTGCTATCACCGGCGGCAGAAGCATCAGCATTACACAACCCAATGGCGGACAGGCTTTGCCCAAACCCACAGTCTATGCCATCACTTGGACAAGTACCAACTTGCCGCCTACGGAAAACGTGCGTATAGAATTACTGAGAGGCAATGCTGTACAGGCAACATTGTTTGCTTCTACGCCTAACGATGGCAACGAACTTTGGAACGTAGCAGCAGATTTGCCCGATGATTCGAACTATCGCATCCGTATCAGCAGCATTTCAGACCCTTTTGTAAGAGTGGTAAGTGCTTCGGATTTTATCATTGGGCGTGTGTTGCGGCTGATTGCTCCCAATGGCGGCGAGCGCTGGCAGCGCGGCACTACGCAAAATATTCAATGGCTGACCAGTATTCCCGGTAATTTTCGCATTGATTTATTGAAGGCAGGGGTGGTAACGGCAAACATTAGCACAGGAACAGGTGCGAATCCCTTTGCATGGACAGTTCCTAATACGCTGCCCGATGGCGATGACTACCGCATCCGTTTAACCAATAACTCCGACAACAGCATTACCATCACCTCTGCCAATAATTTCACAATTGGCAATTTTCTGATTTTAACAGCCCCAACCACAGGCGCAAGCATACTGAAAGGCGCCAATTTCAACATTACATGGGAAACCAACCTGACGGGCAATTTGCGGATTGAGTTGTTGAGAGGTAGTACTACGGAGGTGTTGGCGGCAACTGTGCCCGCAACGGGCGGTACTTTCACGTGGACGGTTGCCAACACGCTTGCCGATGGCAATGATTACCGCATCCGTTTGGTAAGCATCGGCACAACGCCCGAATATACGGCAACTTCCGGCAATTTCTCCATTACAGGGCCTTTCGGGCGCATTACGTCCCCTAACGGAGGCGAAACTTTCAACCGTACACGTACCTATCCCGTTACTTGGCAAAGCAACTTGGGTGGCACTGTTTCCATTGATTTGGTTCGCGCCGGTACTGTTGTACAAAATTTAGCGACTAATATTCCCAACAACGGAACTTTTAACTGGTTGATAGCCCCATCGGTAACGCCTGCCAATAACTACCGACTGCGCATTATCTTCAATGCCAACGCTTCTACGTCGGAAAGTGCGGCAAATTTTGAAATTTTGGATGACCCAAGAATCACCGTGCAAACCCCCAATGGCGGCGAAACTTTCTTCCGCACCCGTAATCACAATATCGTATGGACGGACAATATTCCCGAAAACGTTAATATTGACCTTTTCAGAGGCGGCAATTTTCTGCGTCCGATTGCAACCAATGTGCCAAGCAACGGCAACTTTTCATGGACTGTTCCCGCCGATGTAGCCATAGGCAATAACTACCGCGTGCGGGTAAGAAGTACAGCCGATACTACTATCCACGATTTGAGCGACAATGATTTTGCAATTGCCAACAATGACACCATTCGCGTTACAGCCCCTAACGGAGGCGAAGCCATTGTTCGCGGGACAACATTTATCATCCGCTGGCAAACCAACATTACATCGGGCAATGTGGTTATTGAATTGCTGCAAAACAATAGTTTGGTGGGGGTGGTTAATCCCGCTGTTCCTGCCGTGCAAGGCAGCTTTACATGGATTGCCCCTGCTACGCTTGGCATTGGGCAGGAGGGCTACCGCATCCGCATTCGCACGGAAGACAACCGCGCGACAGATGTAAGCGATAATGACTTCCGCCTATTGACACAACAGTTTGCCATTACAAGCCCCATGGCCGGCCAAGAATTGTTTCTGGGCTACTCCTACGACATCACATGGGTGAGCAACCTGCCGGGCAACGTGCGTGTAGACCTTTTCAGAGGCAGCGTGTTGTTGCGCAATATTGCCAACAACGTTACGGGCAATATTTTGCGCTGGACTGTTCCAACCGATTTGCCACCTTCGGGCGACTATCGCATCCGCATCACCAACCTTGCCGATGAAACCGTATTTACGGAAAATACCTTCCCCTTTACGCTGATTCGCCCTTCTATCACTGTTTTAACGCCTAACGGCGGCGAGGCTTGGTTCAGCAATAATTTCCGCTATACTATCACTTGGCAGGACAACCTGAACAACAACCCTGTTCGGATTGACTTGCTGAAAGGCGGCCTTGTGCTGCAAAATATTACTACGGCTGCCACAGGCGGTTCTTTTACATGGACACTGCCCGATAACCTCGTAACAGGCACAGACTACCGCGTTCGCATCAGCGCGGCGGGGGCTGCATCATTCTTTGATGACAGCAATGCCGATTTTCGCATTACCCGTCCGCAGATTACAGTTACGTCTCCTGCCGCGGGGGATGTGTGGTTCCGCACGCTTAGCTACAACATCGTATGGCAAAGCAATCTGGGAAGTTTGCTGCACCGCATAGAGTTGGTTACGGCCGACGGAACCGTGGTGCGCGAATTAGCCAGCAGTGTAGAAAACAGCGGCACTTTCAACCGCTTGATTACACCTGATTTCCCATTGGGCAGCAATTACCGCGTGCGTGTATCTGTGGCAACCAACAGTGCCGTATTCGGACTAAGCAACGGCACATTCAGCATTGCAGTAGATAATATCCCTCCGGTCATAACCAATACCAACTTCCCTGCCCTGCTCGATTTGAGCCAAACCATTGAGTCGGTAGCGCCTACCATTACCGCCACCGACAACGTAGGTATCCAACGCGTAGTATGCTTCTTTAAAGGCATCACACAGGACAATAACTCGTTCCGCCAACGCGATGCCGTGCTGGTTGATAATGTTTATCGTGCATTTATTGCAAGTACCGATTTTGACGAGCTGGGTGCAGAGTATTACTTTGAAGTAACCGACCGCTCCGGCAATATGACCCGTTCGCAGCGCGGTTATACCTACATCCGTTATTCAAGTGCGCGCGGCCTTGCTATCCCCGATATTCGCTTTGGCGATTCGCAGCAGGCTTATCAGATTGTTTCTGTTCCGCTCAATTTGGATAACAAAGAAGCCTTGGCCGTTTTTGAAAATGAACTGGGCGCTTACGACGATAAACGCTGGCGATTATTCCGCTATGAAAACGGGCAGAACATAGAATACCAACAGGGTTTCCGAAATATAGAATTGGGCAAAGGCTACTGGCTGATTGTCCGCGAACCGTGGTCGGGTGCATCCAACAGTATAGACTCCGGCCCCGGCGATGGTGCACGCGCCAATCAGGCAACACCTTTCGTAATGAACCTGCAACAAGGCTGGAATCAGATTGCATCACCTTACAACTTCAATATTTCATGGACAGACGTGCGCACAGCCAACAACAACCCTAACGGATTGGGCAGGCTGCGCACTTTTGACGGCAGCTTTAAGGATGAAGACGTACTGCGCCGCTTCCGTGGCGGATTTGTATTCGCAGACCGAGCGCTCAACATCAATATTCCGGTGCTGAAAAACCGCAACGTAAACAGCGGCAGAGTGGAAGAAAACGACCCTACGCTGCGCAATGCGCTCAGCAGCGGCGAGTGGGATGTACAACTCCGCGTACGCAACGGTGAGTTAGTGAACAATCTGGCAGGCTTTGGTATGCGCCCCGATGCAAGCGAGTTGAAAGATGATTATGACGACATGACCCTGCCCCGCTTTGCCGACTATCTGGAAGTAAATTTCCTGCGCCCGGCCTATTTCTATCCGAAATTTGCCAAAGATGTAGTGCCGACCGCCTCCGAATATGTGTGGGAGTTTACCGTAGAAAGCAATCGGACAGGGGGCAATACTACCATTGAATGGGACAACAGCTATTTCGGCAGCGGCAGTATGCTCTTCCTCTACGACCGCGAAGCACAGCGCTATGTGGATATGAGCAAAACCAATCGCTATGTATTCCGCAGCGAGCAGGCCGCCAACCGATTCCGCATCATTTACGGCAACTGGGACTTTGTCAAAAAACAAATGAATACCGAGCAGGTGTCTTTCCAAGTGTGGCCAAATCCTGCACGCAGCGAGGCTCATCTGGACTTTGCCCTGCCCGACAACCTGCAAGGTGCCGATGTTCGCCTCAGCATCATCAACAGCATGGGGCAGGAAATTTTTAGTGAAGGTAAAAACTATGGCGCAGGCTTTCATGCCCGCACATGGGAGCGCAATGCTTCACAGGCACTTGCAGCAGGCGTATATCTGTGCCGCATAGAAGTAAGCCATGCTTCGCTGGAAAAACCGATTGTAATTACCCGCCGACTGGTAATTGAATAAGTAAAATTTGCACCGTATTCATTTGTGTTTCTAAATTTGGCAGAGGGCTTCATCCTCTGCCATTTTTATTTCCATAATTATGAAAGGAATCATATTAGCCGGCGGTTCCGGCACGCGCCTGTATCCTATCACAATGGCGGTCAGCAAGCAGTTAGTGCCTGTATATGACAAGCCGATGATATATTACCCGCTTTCTACGCTCATGTTGGCAGGTATTCGCGAAATACTGATTATTACCACTCCGGAAGACCAGCCGGCCTTCATGCGCCTGTTGGGCGATGGCAGCAAAATCGGCTGTCGGTTTGAGTATGCGGTACAGCACGTACCCAACGGGCTTGCACAGGCTTTCGTTATCGGAAGAGAGTTTGTAGGCAATGACAAGGTTGCTCTCATTTTGGGGGATAATATTTTCTATGGAGCAGGTATGTCGGCACTGTTGCAGGCCAACAACGACCCCGAGGGCGGCGTAGTATTCGCCTATCACGTGTCTGACCCCGAACGCTACGGGGTTGTGGAGTTTGACAAAGACATGAACGTGCTTTCCATTGAAGAAAAACCCAAACAACCGAAGTCTAATTATGCCGTTCCGGGGCTTTATTTTTATGACAATTCGGTGCTGGACATTGCAGCCTCTATACAACCTTCGGCACGCGGCGAGTATGAAATCACCGATGTAAACAAAGAATACCTGCGCATGGGTAAGCTGAAAGTAGGTGTATTGCAGCGCGGTACGGCTTGGTTAGATACAGGTACTTTTAACTCCCTGATGCAGGCCGGGCAATTTGTGCAGGTTATTGAAGAGCGGCAAGGCCTTAAAATCGGCTGCATTGAAGAAGTTGCCTATAACATGGGCTTTATAGGCAAAGAACAATTGTTAAAAGCAGCAGAACCATTGCTCAAAAGCGGCTACGGGCAGTATTTGGTTAAGTTGGTGCAAGATTAACACTCTCAAAATCTTGCTTCCTTCTTGTTGTGAAATCAAAAAGACGGGAGGTATTGCCCCAAATCAAACAGTTGCCAAATGGAAGCAACTACTACCGCCACCAGCAATCGGTAAGTCCATATGGCGGCGTGTTGGCTTTTCAGTGCAAAACGCGCCGCTATTGCGGCTCCGATACTCTGCCCGATTGCCATAATTCCGCCGTAAACCCAATCTACTTGGTTGTAGTAGATGAAAATCAGAAAAGAGGGGATGTTGATGAAAAACACCACACTGAGTTTCAGGATGGTAGATTCCTGCGTATTGAATCGTGCTACCAGCACCAGCGCAATTATCAGGAAAATGCCGATGCCTGCCTGAATAAACCCGCCGTAGAACCCAATACCAAAAAATACTATCAGATTCAGCAGGTTGCGTTGGCCTTGGGCTTCGCTGTGTTCGCGTTGCCATTTTTTGGGTTTGTACAGAATAATAAACAGCATCATTACCATAATGATGCCCAGCCAGCGCTCAAATACTTCTCCCGAAGTTTGCGTAGCTAACCAAGCCCCTGCAATACCCCCCAATACGGCAGGTGTAATAAACCAAGCAGAACCTTGTACGTGTGCTTTCCCGTGTCGGGCGAAGGTCAGCATCCCCACAGAGGTTTGTACCATAACGCCGAGGCGATTAGTGCCGTTGGCAATATTGGCGGGCAATCCTGCAAAAATTAAGGCGGCAATAGTAACAACCGAGCCGCTTCCCGTAAGCGTGTTTACAAAACCGGCAAAACTCCCTGCCGCCAGCAGCAGCAGGTAGATACCCCAATCAGTCCAATTCAATGCAATCAGGAGTTACTGTTATTAGCTGTTTTATTGGAAAATGCGGCAATGAACCTGTCCATTGCCGAGAATACCAACTCAATGCTGTATCCCGACAGGAAAGATAGTGCAAACGGGCCTAAGTTGTATACGCTGAATATATCGTCGGCCGTACCGCCTGCCGGTGTGAGAAACCAGCCCACCACAAGCCCCGAAAGTGCGCCTAACTGAATTCGCAGGTTGTAGTTTACCGCATCATCGTTGGAGTAGGTCATGCTTTGCACTTCTTTGGAAATTTCGCGCAGCACATAGGCACATGCCCCCATCATGCCGTAAAGTAGCGGCAGCAGGTACATATTCACTACTTGCAGCGGAAACCCTACCGAATAGGCCATGCGCGCCAACGGACGATAGCGGTTAAAGTTTTCATCGGGTGCAGCCCAGCCGATTTCTATAATTGCCGCAGTGTCGCGCTCAATGTTCGGGGTGTAAAATCCCAAAGTAACGGCACGTGTCCACCATTTATGCCAATTAATCATGTAGTTAAAATTGGCTTCCAGCATGGTTTGCATCTTGCCGATGTTGTAGTTGAGTTGATAGGTTGTGCTTAGCATGGCGCTACTGTCCGCATTGGTGGGGACAGCCCCCGCCTGCATAGCCCAACTTTTGAAAAGCAGCGAGTCAAACTGTATCCGCAAGGCTTTATTTTCTTTGGTCAGTTCGCTGCCCGTAAACGAGTAAATCTGTGCAATAATGATAACCAGCAGGATGATAACAGCCACCGCCCGATAGCGCAAAACGGCAATGCGCGATTCAGCCATCGTCTGTTGCGACCATCTGCCCGTCAGCAACTTAATCCATGTAGAGATTTTCTGGCCATAGAACCTTTTGCCGGCTTTGATGCTATTCACCGTTGCAGGGCGCACGGCAATAGACATTTCGCGGTAGGCTTTCCAAAAAGCAGCTTCGCTTTCCGCATTCCAATCGGTAGTATATTTGGCGCGGGTAATCGTATTCAGGGTATCATCGCTGATTTCAATGCCTTTCTGAATGGCGTATTCCAGCAAAATATTGGCTTCTTCCGTAGCCCATTGTATCTGTGCCTGAATGGCCTTGGGCAATTCCAAGCCGATGGGCTCTATGTCGCCTTCTGCAATCGGCGCAGTGGTGGTCTCCTTTTCGGGTGTTGTGGTTGCCTCATCCGAAGCAACTGTATCTACAGTCTGGTTGTCGGGCTCTTCCGGTTTATCGGTTTCAGGTGGGGTGGTGTTCATAAAAATAGAGGCTAACAGTCAAAAAGCTAATTTACAAAGCTTTGCATAAAAACAAGGCGCACCACTTATATTTGTACGCTATTTCACTAACCTATGCAAAACATTCTCGTAACAGGCGGCGCAGGTTTTATTGGCGCTAATTTCTTACCGTACTTTCTGGCTGAAAATCCTAACTACTTTGTCGTTAATCTGGACTTACTCACCTATGCCGGCAACCTTAATAACTTACAGGAATTGGCGGGGCATCCGCGCTATAAGTTCATCAAAGGCGATATCTGCAATCGTGAACTGGTGGAGTTTATTTTCCGCGAGTACGATATCCGCGGCGTGATACACTTTGCCGCCGAGAGCCACGTAGATAACTCCATTGCAGGGCCGGAGGCATTTATCCGCACCAATGTAAACGGCACTTTTACCCTGATAGACGTTGCCCGTCGCTATTGGATGGATGCTCCTTTTCAGTACAAGGCAGATTATTTGAACTGCCGATTCCACCACGTTTCTACCGATGAAGTGTATGGAACGCTTGGAGCAACCGGTTTGTTTACGGAAACAACGCCGTATGCCCCCAACAGCCCGTACAGTGCTTCTAAGGCAGCCAGCGATATGATTGTGCGGAGCTATTTCCACACCTATGGCCTGAACTGCGTTACGACCAACTGTTCCAATAACTACGGCCCAAAGCAGCATGACGAAAAGCTCATTCCTGTCATTATCCGCAAAGCATTGCAGCATCAGCCCATCCCTATCTACGGCGACGGGCTAAATGTTCGCGACTGGCTGTATGTATTAGACCACTGCAAAGGGATTGCACTTGCCTACCACAAAGGCAGAGCAGGCGAAACCTACAACATCGGCGGCAGAAACGAGCGCACCAATTTGCAGGTTGTTCATACCATCTGCGAAATTTTAGACCGCATGAAACCGCTGGCCTCAGGCTCATACAAGCAGTTTATCTCCTTTGTGAAAGACCGCGCCGGACACGACCGCCGCTATGCCATAGATGCATCCAAGTTAGAAAATGAACTTGGTTGGCGTGCCGATGAAAACTTTGACACAGGTATAGAAAAGACCGTAGCTTGGTACCTGAAAAAGTACACTGCATCGTAATGGAAGAACTCCGCAAAGAGTTTATTCGGTTTCTGGCAAGTAAGAATATAGACGGCGAAGCACTGGCTCATGCCGAACAGCAACTTTTTGCCGAGTGGATGCAATTATTTGCACAGGTGCACCCCAAAAGTTTTGTTGCACAGAAGTTGTATCAAATCAATCAGGTGCGGCGGAAATACCAACTGAAAAAATAAGTTCATCATTTATCAGACCATACAACCTATGAAAGTATTCCCGCATCTGCTCGGCGCTTGCTTGTTGCTGGCAAGTGTTGCCTGTGCTCCCAAAGAAAGCACGTCATCAGAGGCTGCAATATCGGAAGCTGCAACATCTGCATTAGCCGACTTTGTGCAGGCAAATTTGCCCTACACCGCCGATACGCTGTTGATGAACCGAACGGAAAAGCCTATCGCGGCCGAAACCGCCGCACTGCTGTTTCGCAACGTAACCGAAGCGGTAGCGTATGAAGGTGGGGCTTATTATCTCAGCCGCTTTTTGTATTTGGATTCGCTGTACAAAGCCAATCCAAACCCGACTTTTGACATCGGCGAATTGGTAAAAGTGAAGGCCTATGCCCTCAATCAATGGAAAGTCAGCGAACAGGTCGTTGCCCTTACCGTACTGATTGATTTCCAAAGCTATGAGGCCGACCCTTACAGTGCCGGACAGGCAGTGGTGCTGCTTACCTGCACGCCCGAAGGGAAGCCTATTCAGTCTTTGCTGATTGCGGAACGCAGCAGCGGCGGCGACCCTCCTGCTTTTGGCAGTACGCTCCAAACCGCTGTTATCAGTCCTGCACAAGCAATCAGCATCAGCGAACTCAATGAGTCGGGAGAGTACGGCGAAGATGGCCATGCTGACATCACGCGCTCCGGCAAAGAAAAAATCTACCGCATCCAACCCGACGGAACCATTCGCAAGGAAGCCGAAAAAGAGTTGCCACAGCAAAATTTTCGCAAAAACATGCAGCAATAAGCCGATGTTGTCCGTATCCGAATTGCAGGGTTTATTTGCCCGAATATTTGGCAGCCACATATTTCGGCATAACTTTGCAGCCGCATTTTTATATGACAATCAATTATTTAGCTTACCGGCATGGAACTTTATTTAGATTCGGTTGATATCAAGGAAATTGAGCAGGCTATGAAGCTCGGTTTTGTGGCAGGTCTGACCACTACGCCTACCTTCATGCACCGCGAGGGCATTACCGATATTGACGGTACAATCCTGAAACTGGCGCAAATGGTGCCCGTTTTGCAAGTAGAAGCACTCGGTGAAACGGCAGACGCTATTTACAACGAAGCCAAACGACTGATTGGCATTGGTTTAGACCCTAAGAAAACAGTGTTTAAAATACCTGTGTCTTTGGAAGGTGTAACGGCTTGCAAACGCCTTTCAAACGAAGGTATTATGGTCAATATCCACTTGGTTTATACGTTGCAACAGGCCTATATGGCAATGGCTGCCGGCGCAACTTACGTTTGCCCGCTCGTAGGTCGCCTGCAAGACCAAGGACATGATGCGCTGGCGCTGGTAGAACAGTGCGTAGAGGCCGTCAATTATTACGGCTACGACTCTAAAATCATGTTCTCTTCCGTGCGCCATGCCGAGCACGTTCGCAATGCAATTAACTTAGGCGTACACACTTGCACCGTTCCATGGAAAGTGATGAAATCGCTCACCGAAAATAACTTCACAACCATTGGCACACAGCAGTTCATTGAACATACCAAACTGATGACCATGCGTGTGAAAGATGTGATGAGCAGCGAAAATCCGGTAGTACAGGCACATCATTCGGTGATGGAGGCCATTGTGGTGATGACCAAGGCCGGATTTGGAGCAGTAACGGTTGTTGAGGCCGATGGCACCGTAAAAGGAGTGTTTACCGATGGCGACCTGCGCCGCAATCTGGAACACGGCGAGGCTATTTTGCACAAGAAAATGGGTGAACTGACCTTTAAACAACCCGTTACCATTCAGGCCGATGCCCTCCTGTTTGAGGCTTCCGAGCTTTTCAAGAAAAGCAAAGTAGATACCATCGTAGTAGCCAATGGCAACACGGCGGTCGGCATGATTGATGTTCAGGACATCGTAAAACTGAGCTAAGCCGCGCAATAAGTAAAAAAATTGCATAAAAAATCCTGACAGGCACAGCGCTCGTCAGGATTTTTTTATTGCCTCGGCAATTTACTGCACAAACGCTCCGATGGCCTCAAAGGCAAGTTCTTTGCCGAGTTCAATGAGTTCAGTGGCTTTGAAAAACTCAAAAGTGCCTGCCGAATCTGCCGGCACATCAATCACAATATCGGGCTGGTGGCGCTCTATGGTCAGTTGTGCCATGCGCCGCACCATTGCCGAAGACGAGGCAGAAATCAGCGAATAGTAACCGATACTCTGCTTGTCGGCAGAAGAAGCCAGCCTTGAAAGCCTGCTGAACAAACCGTTCAAGCTGAAATTGTTTGTGCCTTCGTTTTCCGGGGGCTCGGGTAATAATTTTTTAGGCACTTTGGCCGTTGGCTCTCCGTACAGATTCACCACAACCAACAGATCATCACCGGTTCGGTGAACAAAATCTATCGGAACGGGATTGAGCACACCGCCGTCAATCAAAAATGTATCATCGTGCCTGACGGGCGTAATTACCGCCGGAATGGCAATAGAAGCACGCGCGGCATCGTAAAAACTGCCCTTGTTAAAAACAACTTCCCGCTCGTTGAGGATATCTGTTGCTACGGCAGTATATGGAATCCGCATGTCTTCTATGAGCATATCGGGGATAAAAGTTTTCATCTTTTCAAAAACTTTTTCTCCCTTAATCAGGCCGTGCGGCGCAAGTGTAAAGTCCATTAACCCCCAAATGTCGCGTTTGTTGAGTCTTTTAATCCATTCGGTGTAGGCATCCAGTTGCCCCATGGCATACAAGCCGCCAATAACAGCCCCAATGGAAGACCCTGCTACCGATGAGATATGAAAACCCTGCGCCTCGAGCGCCTGAATGACCCCTGCATGAGCCAGCCCGCGTGAGCCGCCACTGGACAATACTAAAGCTACATTTCTTTTCATTCCTTATACGGCAGTTTATTAAATGCACAACCGAAATACATACGCAAACAGCCGTACAAAAGATGTACAAACATTAGGCGTTGAACTGAATTTGTTTCAGGTCAAAAGTTTCTATGCTGTTTTGCGTGCGCACCAACAAGCGGCCTGCCGTATCAATATCTTCAATAATGCCTTCAAAAATAACAGGCACATCATTCCGCAAATCGGTGTAAGCGGCGGGTTGCCCCCTGCGATATAGCCTGTTCAGGTAGGCCAGCCTGATGGGTACGTTGCCTTGTGTTTGCAACTGTAAATAACGCTTTTCTAATTGACGCATCAAAAAATCAAACACTTCGGGCAGCGATTGTTGCTGCCCCGAAACCAACTTCAAGGAAGTGGCAACTATCCCGTTAAAATCAGTCTGGTTTACATTCAGGCCAATGCCAACAATGCTGTAACGAATTTGCGCACCTTGCAAAGTGTTTTCAATCAAAGTGCCGCATATTTTCTGCCCGTCCGCATAAATATCATTAGGCCACTTAACGGCTACTGCCGCATCGGGCAGAAAATGAGCAACTGTTTCGGCTATGGCAAGCGAAACAGCCATATTCAGCACAAAAGAATCGGCAGCACCGATAAACGAAGGCGACCATATGAGCGACAAAGTCAGATTTAACCCGGGAGCCGCCTGCCAACTGTTGCCGCGCTGCCCCCTGCCTTTGGTCTGACTGTCAGCAATAATTACCGTGCCGGCGATGGCACGGCCGGACTGTATAAACTCTGCCGCTGTGTCATTAGTAGACTGACAAGTTGGCAGGTGAACGACTTTTTTACCCGTGAATAAGGTATCAGCAACAATTTTGTACAAGAAAAAAATGTATTTTTGTATAAACGCAAAGTTAAATCAACCGTAGTAACAAGTACCTCCTCAACTACTGCATGACACAAGGAATCCAAGCAAAAAAGAAACAAGCCGATGCGGAAATGTTAAGCCGAATCATTGCTGAAGGCATGTTAGAAAAAAAAGGCATAGACGTAGTGATTATGGATCTGCGAAAAGCCAAAAATGCGGTAACTGATTTTTTTGTAATCTGTTCCGGTAATTCCGACACACAGGTAGAAGCCCTGATGAACTCGGTGGAAGAACAGGTGCACAAACACTTAGGCGAATGGCCTTGGCAAAAAGAAGGCAAAGCCAATCGCGAGTGGATTTTGCTGGATTACGTGAATGTGGTAGCCCATATTTTTAAAAAAGACAGGAGACAGTTTTATGGTTTGGAAGAATTGTGGGGCGATGCTGAAACCATCCACGTAGAAAATTCAGCGTTTTCCCCCTCACATTCCTAATTGAAACATTCACCTTTTTATGTTTGTTTATTCGGCATAACAGCCACACCTTTTGAGGCATTTGAGACAATGGCAAATAATCAGGATAATAATCAGAAGAAACCCCCAATCATTCCAAGACCTACGCCGAAAAATAACTACCAAATATGGTTGCTTATTCTCATTATTGGTGTAGTCTCTTCTTTGTACTATTTCAACAGGGCAGTTCCTACTATCAGCATTACGCAAAAGCGATTTGAGCAAATGCTCGCTGCGGGCGATGTTAAGAATATCATCATCGTTAATAAACGCTTTGTAGAAGTGTATCTGACCGTTGAGGCACTCAACAAGCCCGAATACAGGGAAGAGTTCGCCCAACGCAGCCCTATGGCACTCATGCAAGGGCCTCATTACAAGTTCAACATCGCTTCCGATGAAAAATTTCTGAACGATTTGGACGAAATCCAAAAAGACATCCCGCGCGACAAGCGACTGGAATACTCCACCGATAACGACAGGCCGGATTTTACCAATCTGTTTTGGACATGGGGCTTCCTGTTTCTGCTCGTTTTCGGGTTTTACTTCCTCATGCGTCGTATGACAGGCGCAGGCCCCGGCGGACAGATTTTCAACATCGGCAAGTCGCGTGCAGCCCTGTTTGATGCGGAAAACAAAGTGAAAGTTACTTTCGCCGATGTAGCAGGTCTAGATGAAGCCAAACAGGAAGTAGAAGAAATTGTAGATTTTCTGAAAAACCCTGCCAAATACACCAACTTGGGAGGCAAAATACCCAAAGGGTGTTTGCTGGTAGGCCCTCCTGGAACAGGTAAAACCCTGCTTGCCAAAGCTGTGGCAGGAGAGGCAGGCGTTCCCTTCTTCAGCCTTTCCGGTTCCGACTTCGTAGAAATGTTTGTTGGTGTGGGTGCTGCCCGTGTACGCGACCTTTTCAAACAGGCCAAGGAAAAAGCCCCCTGCATAGTATTCATCGACGAAATAGACGCCATCGGTCGCTCGCGCGGCAAGGGTGCCATGCCGGGGGCTAACGATGAACGCGAAAATACCTTAAACTCGCTGCTGGTTGAAATGGACGGTTTCGGAACAGACTCCGGTGTTATCATTTTGGCTGCTACTAACCGCCCCGACGTATTGGACAGTGCATTGCTGCGCCCCGGTCGCTTCGACCGTCAAATCAGCGTGGACAAGCCCGACATCATTGGCCGCGAAGCTATTTTCCGCGTACACATGAAACCGTTGAAACTTGGGGAAGATGTGGATATCAAAAAACTTGCTGCGCAAACTCCGGGTTTTGCAGGTGCGGAAATTGCCAACGTTTGCAACGAAGCCGCTCTGATTGCTGCACGCCACGATAAGAAGAAAATTGAAATGAAAGACTTCCAAGATGCCATTGACCGCGTGATTGGAGGCTTGGAGAAGAAAAACAAAATCATTTCACCCGAAGAAAAGAAAATTGTTGCCTACCACGAAGCAGGGCACGCCATTGCCGGCTGGTTTTTGGAACATGCCGACCCGTTGGTAAAAGTAAGCATTGTGCCGCGTGGCGTAGCAGCACTGGGCTATGCGCAATACCTGCCCAAAGAACAGTTCCTCTACACAACCGAGCAACTGATTGACGAAATGTGTATGACGCTGGGCGGAAGAGCTGCGGAAGATGTAGTGTTCGGTAAAATTTCTACAGGAGCACTCAGCGACTTGGAACGCGTAACCAAAATGGCTTACAGCATGGTTTCCGTTTATGGCATGAACGATAAAATCGGGAATATATCGTTTTACGACTCTAAGCGCTCCGATTACATGTTTGAAAAGCCTTACTCCGAATCAACCGCAAAACTGATTGACGACGAGGTGAAAAAATTGGTGGATGGAGCGTATCAACGCACCAAAAACCTACTCATTAGTAAGCGCCACGAACTTGAAGTAATAGCCCAGGAACTCCTTTCCAAGGAAATTATTTTCCAGAATGACATTGAGCGGTTGATTGGCAAACGTCCTTTTGCACATCAAACAACCTACGAAGCCTATACGCAAAGCTCTCCACAAACGTCCGAATCTGCTACTACCGGCAGTGCAAATGTGGAAAGCGAAGTTTAATCGGATATACCTCGTCTGTTTACAGGTTAAAAAGGGAGCTTTATATGGCAGCTCCCTTTTTTGATGCTCATTGTTTTGCATATATTTGTCCGCTAAAATTTTGTATCACCTTAAATCTGCATTTCGCGTGAATAACAACTCTTTATCTCTTATACTCAATATCGTATTAGCTGTTGCAGTTGCATTTTTGTATTATCTGCATTTTTCCGGTAAAGAATCCGGCACTCATTCAACTCCTGTTGCAGGCGAAGGACAGGGTGGAGCCATGATAGCCTATATCAATACCGACTCATTGCTGAGCAACTACAAGTTTTTTGAAGACATGCAAAATGAGTTGGCAGAAAAAAAAGGCAAAGCCGAACGGCAGTTAATCTCACGTGGTCAGTCTTTGCAGCAGGAAGCCAGCAGCGTAGAGAAGCGTATTCAGGCAGGTTTGATGACCAACAACCAAATCAAAGAAGCTCAGCAAACACTGGGTCAGAAAGAGCAGGAACTGATTGCCTACCGTGAAACTATCATGGCAGGCCTGATGGAGGAAGAAAAAGTGCTGAATAACCGCCTGTACGACAGCTTGATGGCTTACCTGAAAGAATACAACAAGGATAAAAAATATCAGTATATCTTTGGTTATACCAAAGGCGGCGGTATTTTGCTGGCCAATGATAAATTAGATGTTACCAACGATATTCTGAAAGGCCTGAACGAACGTTATGCAAAATCGGCTAAACCGGTAGAAAGCAACAAAAAGTAATTCAATAGCTTACATCAAATAAGAACGCCTGCTTTGGTGCTATCCAAGCAGGCGTTCTTATTTCACACGGTAGTAGAAATCCGCAGATTTCTGTCAAATGGCAAATTGTTCACAGGCTTTGCGGGCGGCATCTTGCTCGGCTTTTTTCTTGCTGTAACCGTTGCCGCGTGAAACCTCTTCACCATCCAAAATTACCTGCACTTTGAACTGACGGTGTGAGCCGTGTGCACGCTCCGATAGCAATTCAAAACGCACTTGTTTATTATTGCGCTGTGCCCATTCTATCAGGCGGCTTTTGTAGTTGGTATCGGTTTCAACCACCTCGTCCATATCAAAATGGTTGCCCAATAATTTTTCTATGATAAACCGCCTACAAAAATGAAAGCCTTTGTCTAAAAATACAGCCCCTACGAATGCCTCCATCGCATCTCCGTACAAATATTTAAACGATTGCGGAGAGGATTTGCTGCGCTTGGCATCGTACACAACCAAGTTGTCAAGGCCGATTTTGCGGGCAAGCAAATTCAGAGATTCGCGGCTGACAATTCGCGAGCGAATTTCGGTGAGAAACCCCTCATCCCTATACGGATATTTTTTAAACAGATACTCGGCAACTACTGCCCCCAGTATGGCATCGCCTAAATACTCGAGGCGTTCGTTAGATTCGCGGTAGCCGTCGCGCATCTCCTTTGCCACCGAGCTGTGAATCAGGGCAAGTTTGTAGAGTTGCAGATTGGAGGGCTTATTGCCTGTAATCTGTTGAATGGCTTTCAACAGCACTTTATCTTCCGACGAGTAGGCCCTGAACCAGTTACTGATATGCCTTAAAAAACTACTCAAATGTATGCCTGATTATGCCTGATAACGTTTAAGAATCAGCGAACAGTTGTGCCCGCCAAATCCAAAGGTGTTGCTGAGTGCAACATCTACTTTGCGCGCCTGTGCCTGATTGAATGTGAAGTTCAGACGAGGGTCAAACTGTTCGTCATCTGTAAAATGGTTAATGGTTGGTGGAATGTTCTGGTGTTGAATGGCATAGATACACGCCAATGCTTCCACCGCACCGGCAGCCCCCAGCAGGTGGCCGGTCATAGATTTGGTAGAACTGATATTGAGTTTGTATGCATGTTCACCAAATACTTTTTGGATGGCCAGCGTTTCGCTAACGTCGCCCAATGGCGTAGAAGTGCCGTGAACGTTGATGTAGTCCACGTCTGTGGCGCTCAAACCCGCATCTTCCAGTGCATTGCGCATGACGGTTTCTGCGCCTAACCCTTCCGGATGCGGAGCGGTAATATGGTAGGCATCGGCCGTCATGCCGCCTCCTACAATTTCGGCATATATTTTTGCTCCGCGGTTGAGGGCGTGTTCAAGTTCTTCCAGAATGAGGCAAGCACCGCCTTCTCCCATCACAAAACCGTCGCGGTCTTTGTCAAATGGGCGGGAAGCAGTTTGCGGGGAGTCATTGCGTTCGGAAAGTGCTTTCATGGAATTAAAACCACCCATGCCGCACTCGTTGATAGCGGCTTCGGAGCCTCCCGTAACCATGATGTCAGCCTTATTCCAGCGGATATAGTTAAAAGCATCAACAATGGCGTTGGAGGCAGACGCACAAGCCGAAACCGTAGCAAAATTTGGCCCGCGCAGTCCGTATTTCATAGAAATATGCCCGGCGCATATGTCAATAATCATCCGAGTGATGAAGAACGGACTGAATCGGGGAGTGCCTTGATACTCCAAAAAATAAGTGCGTAATTCTTCCTGAATGGCGTTGATTCCTCCTATACCTGAACCCCAGATAACACCGGCGCGATAACGGTTTTCTTTTTCCATGTCTATACCGGCATCTGCCATTGCTTGGTCTGAAACAGCAGTGGCAAATTGCGCAAACAGGTCGTATTTGCGCACTTCCTTTTTATCGAGGTATAATAACGGGTCAAAACCTTTTACCTCGCAGGCAAATTTGGTTTTAAACTTTTCCGTATCGAATCGGGTGATGGGGGCAGCGCCGCTGATACCTTTGGCAAGGCCATCCCAATATTCGGCTACGGTATTACCAATAGGAGTAACAGCGCCAAGGCCGGTAACTACAACTCTTCTGGGTTTCATGGGTAGTGAATTTTTGGACAAAATTACGCTCCTGACTTAAAACGCACATGTACGATACAAAACAGGCAACAGGTCAGGGAAATTCAGCCCAAAACCTGTTGCCTATGACCAATACTTTGTTCGGTAGAGGTTATTTTTTTGTATTCTGCTCCAAATAGGCAATGGCTTGACCTACGGTAGCGATGTTTTCAGCTTGATCGTCGGGGATAGAAATGTTAAATTCTTTCTCAAATTCCATGATCAACTCTACGGTATCTAATGAGTCCGCACCCAAATCGTTAGTGAAGCTTGCTTCCGGCGTAACTTCTGACTCATCGACATTCAGCTTATCAACAATGATAGCTTTTACTTTTTGAGCAATTTCTGACATGTTAGTATCTGATTTAGAGAAAATCTGCGCAAATAAAGTTATTTTGATTGTTAAAGTCAAACAAAACACAAAGAATATGCTTGCATCTTTTTCGGGGGCAGTGTTGCAGAATAATTAGCGGGCTTGTTTTTAAATTTGTACAGAAGTTTTTCACTCACTTAACTCACAAACAAAATGGAAAAAATCCCGGGTGAACGCATTGAAAAGGCGTGCCGTGAAGCACATGCCAAGTTTCTCAAACTGGGTAAAGAACAGTATGAGGGTATCCTGAGCAAATTGGAATACCTGATTACCAGCTACAATGCCGATAAAAATCCTGTCGGTTTGTACGAGGTAGGGGCAGAGGCTTTAGAGATGCTCAAAGCAATCAAGGCCAAAAAGCCGAATGCCGTTGCCAAAAAATTGCTCGACGACTTGGAGGCCGCTTTGGCTGACAAGTAATTACTGACCAATTATTAAGGAAGAATGTGAATAATGAAAACATATGAAGGGCTGTTTGAGGCAGCCCTTCTCTTTTATGATTCAACAGGTTGCGGTATCGGGCGGTGCATAACGGTTCCGCACTTTTTGCAGGTGCAAAGCGCCTGTGAATCGTAAAACTTATTCATCAGTGGCGGCAATTGTTTTACAATATCGGTCAGTTCAAAATATTCTTCGTAGAGCAAATTGCCGCAGTTTTCGCAAAACCACAGAAACCCGTCTTTTTCTCCCGGGCGGCGGTAGCGCTCAATTACCAACCCGATTGTATTGGGCTTTCGCTGTGGGCAATGTGGTACACGCGCCGGCAGCAGAAAAATCTCCCCCTCGCGAATGGGGATATCTACCGGTTTGCCGTCTTCTATCACGCGCAGGTTCATATCGCCTTCTAATTGGTAAAAGAACTCCTCACTTTCGTTGTAGTGAAAATCTTTGCGGGCGTTTGGGCCGCCTACTACCATAACAATGTAGTCTTCATTGTCGGTAAAAACTTGCTGATTGCCCACAGGCGGTTTGAGCAGATGACGGTGCTCGTCTATCCATTGCTTGAGGTTGAAAGGTCTGGCAAGAGGCATAACACATGATTTTAATGGTGTGCAAAATACACTATCCTTTTATAAAAGAAAAGAAAATCCGTTAATTTTGGGCAAAACAGACTGTGTTGAAACAAGACGAGCCTCACAATCGCGAACTTTCGTATGCGCACACCCTGCTGAAGCATACCGACCACCCGTTCTTTTTGACGGGCAAGGCCGGTACAGGCAAATCTACTTTCCTGCGCGATTCGGTCAGGCACATCAATAAAGAGTTTGTAGTAGCTGCACCTACGGGTATTGCGGCCATGAATGTGGGCGGTATGACCCTCCACTCCTTATTCAAGTTGCCCACGCGCCCGCTGATGCCCGAAGACAAGGGCATTGTCAGGTTTCATGCCGACTCATGGCGCTACAAGGTGCTAAAGCGGATGCAAACCCTCATCATAGACGAGGTAAGCATGATTCGGGCGGATGTGATGGATGCGGTGGATGTGGCTTTGCGCCGAAATTTGGGCAACCCTTTGCCTTTTGGTGGCAAACAAGTGCTGCTCATTGGCGATTTGTTCCAGTTAGGCCCCGTTGTTTCTTCTGTTAAAAATGAAAGGGAACTGCTGGAGCGGTTTTACGATTCGCCGTATTTTTTTGATGCACAGGTTTTTCGCCGGATGGCATCTTCCGGTATGGGGCTTCCTGCCATTGAATTGCAGCAGGTCTATCGGCAGCGCGATATGACTTTTATCCGTTTGTTGGACAGAATCAGGCAGGGCACGGTAGAATGGGACGACCTCGCCGAGCTTAACCTCCGCTATATCGGCAACCACTCGCCACTGGAACCACAGCACTTTCAAATTACCTTGTGCGCAACCAATGCACAGGCAGACCAAATCAATGCGAGGATGCTTGCCCGCTTGTCGGGGCAGTCCTTTGAATATGTGGCGACCACCGAGGGGGAGTTTGAGCAGAAATTATACCCGACCGACCAGCCCTTGGTGCTTAAAGTAGGTGCGCAGGTAATGTTTATTCGCAACGATTCGGAAGGCAGATGGGTAAACGGCACCATTGGTGAGGTATATGCCGTGGACAAAGACGTAATTCAGGTAGTACTGGAAGACGGGGAAGTGCATGAGGTTACGCGCGTTACTTGGGAAAATATCCGCTACACCTACGACAAAGAAAAAGATTGTATTGCAGCCGAGGTGCTCGGTAGCTTTACGCAATACCCCTTGCGGCTGGCTTGGGCAGTTACCATTCATAAAAGTCAGGGGCTTACTTTTGACAATGTGAATATCAATTTGGGTACGGGGGCTTTTGCGGCAGGGCAGTTGTATGTAGCCCTTAGCCGCTGCCGCACACTGGAAGGCATTACCCTCAGTCAGAAAGTAAGAATGCGCGATGTGATTGTCAGCCCCGATGTGCAGCGGTTTGCGCAAACTTTCAATGACGTGCATACTATTGAGCAATTAATCGCCCAAAAAAACATCAAGCCCGAATAGTGCATGGTTCTTGCGCTGTAACTGTTGGGTTTTTCTATCCTGTCGTATGAAAAAATATTTGTATTGGCTGCTGTTGGTGCTGTTTGGTTACGGTCAGGCAGTGGCGCAAACTTTTATGCAATTTACTACCGAATTGCCCTCCGTTAAGGTCAATGCCTTACTCAACGATACACAAGGCAGGCTTTGGGTAGGTACAGATGCGGGGCTTGTTGTGCGCAATGCCGCCGGCGAATGGAAAAAGGTTTCACAGGAAGCAGCCCAATGGCTAACGACCATCAGCGCCATTCAGCAAGATGAACAAGGGCATTTTTGGATAGGCGTAAGTAAACCGGAAGTGCGACTGGTACATTTGGACGAACAAGGCAATTATATCCGCCATTTTGACGTACCTAATTTTCAAAATAAAAATCAGTACATCAACGGCATTGCCATTGACCGCGTCGGGCGCAAGTGGCTTGCCACGGAAAACGGCGGCGTATGGATGATTGATACCAACGGCAAATGGTTTTGCTACGATACTTCCACCGAAGAATATATGCCCAGCAATAAAATCAGGGCGATAGTGGTAGATGAGGAAGATATCAAATGGGTGGGCACCGACCAAGGACTCATCAGCACGATGGATGGCAAACAATGGACGCTGTATGATGTGATTGATGATGTGAACGCCTTGACAGCCGATGGCAAAGGCAACGTTTGCGTGAGCGTGGTGGAGCGCAATAAAAAACAGCGCCTGTATTGCAACAACGAAGTATTCAAAATTATGGGCAAACAGCAGCGCGACAATCTGTTCCGCATCAAAAGCCTGTTGATTGACCCGGAGGATAAAATTGTATGGGCTGCCGGAACAGGACTTGCCCGCTATGCCAAATCCGAAAAGATGCTGTTTGACTGGGACAATTCCGCTTTCAGCAGCAACGCCGCCACTTGTATGGCACTGGGCAGCGGCGAAAACGGGCGCGTATTGTGGATTGGAACTGCCGACCAAGGACTGTTTCAGTTGAGTTTTCCGCCGCAGGCAGTGGCTGCCGCTCAGCCGGAACCCGAACCAATTGTACCGAAGCCCGAGCCTGAACCGCAAAAAGTAGAAACTGCCCCCGTAGTATCGGCTAAGTTGCAGGAGGTTGCCGTACAGCCAACCATCAAAGCTCCCGAAATGAAGAAGGCAGAAGAGGTAAAAATCGTGGCAGAGCTACCCAAAGACGAGGACGAGGTTAAACCTGCCAAAACAGCAGAGCCGGTAGAGGAGAAAACCGTCGTATTGCAAAATCAAACCATTAAGAAAGGCGATTTGGTCAAGTTGCAAAATATCAACTTTGCCAAAGGCAGTTTTAAACTGACCGACTATCGCGGCGCAGACTTGGTTCTGAATTTTCTGCGCGACAACCCCGGCGTAAACATTGCACTTATCGGGCACTCTGATAAAAACCCCGACCCTTCGCATCCGGAATATGAAAAAATTAAAAAAGCACACTACGAATTATCGCTCAATCGGGTGCAAATGGTTGCCGATTATCTGATTGGCATGGGAATCGCCCCCGAAAGAATCACGCTGGAAGCCTACGGGGGCGAGAGACCATTGGTTAATAAAAGCTCCCCCGACAATATGCGGGTGGAGCTGAAAATTCTTTCTATAAAATAAAGCGGGTTGCCAAAAATTTAGATTTGTGTTCTTTCACAATCTCATTGATAATGTGCTTGTTTTCTTCGGTCAGTTTGGTGGCAACTAACGAGCGGATAGAGAAAGACCGCAGCGCATCGCTGACAGAGAGCGTTCCTTCGGCTGAGTCTTTTCTGCCCGTAAACGGAAAGGTATCGGGGCCGCGCTGGCACTGGCTGTTGATATTTACGCGGCATACCTGATTTACCAAGGGGTCTATCAGGTGCGCAATCTGGTCGGTATCGGTGCCAAAAATGCTTACCTGCTGCCCGTGGTCAGACTCTTCCAGATAGCGGATTGGTTCTTCCACATCATCAAAAGGAATTACCGGAATCACAGGGCCGAATTGTTCTTCGCGGTACAATTTCATAGCACTGTTTACGGGATACACAACGGCAGGATAGAAGAGCGATTTGAAATGCGTACCGCCGTTAGGGTTAATCACTCTTGCTCCGTGTGCAATGGCATCATCTATACATTCCTGCAAATAGGCAGGTTTATGCGGTTCGGGGAGCGGAGTAAGCGTTACACCTTCTACCCAAGGCATTCCCATTTTCAGTTTGCCTACCTCTTCGGAAAAACGCTCGAGGAAACGGTCGGCAATTTTCCGATGGACGAATATAACTTTAATAGCTGTGCAACGCTGCCCGTTGAACGATAAAGACCCCAGTATGCACTCTTTAACGGCAGACTCCAAGTCGGCATTTTCCAGTACGACCCCTGCATTTTTGGCATCCAACCCCAAAATGGCTTTCAGGCGGTTTACTTTCGGGTGCTGTTTTTTAAGCGAATCGGCTACGCGGCTCGAGCCAATCAGAGTCAGCACATTGATTTTGCCCGACTGCATTAAGGCCGGTACTACCGCATTGCCTCTGCCGTAAATTGTATTGACTACCCCTGGCGGAAAGGCTTCTTTAAATGCTTCCAGCAACGGAAAATGCAACAAAGTGCCGAATTTAGGCGGTTTGAAAAGTACGGCATTGCCCATAATGATGGCGGGCAACAACGTAGTAAAAGTTTCGTTCAGCGGATAGTTGAAAGGCCCCATGCAAAGCACCACGCCCAAGGGGGCGCGTCGTATCTGACCGACGATTCCTTGTTCAATAACAAATCGGGAGTTGGCGCGGTCGAGGTCTTTCAGAGCATCTATTGTATTGTAGATGTACTCTACGGTGCGGTCAAACTCTTTTACGGAGTCTGCATGTGATTTACCTATTTCCCACATCAGCAACTTAACCACCTCTGCTTTTCGGGCAATCATCAGGCGGGTAAAATGTTCTACGCATTGGATGCGCTCCTCTACCGACATGGTAGGCCAAAGTCCTCTGCCGTTGTTGTAGGCCGCACAGGCAGCTTCCAGCGCTTCCATGGCCTCTGTTTCACCTGTCAGCGGATAGCTGCCAATCAGTTGAGGCACCAACTCGCCGTCAGCCGTGCGAGTATGTACGGGCGAGTATACATCGTGCGTAGTGCCGTTCCATGGCTTCATTTGACCATTTACCAAAAAAGAACGTTGATGCAACGGTTCGATGCGGAACTGTTCGGGAATTTCTTCCGCATGGGGGAACAGCCTGCCAAGCTGTTCCACAAAGGGTTGAGTGTTCATAGTAAAAATTTATAATATGGCAAAAGCAGAACGTTTTAGTTGGCTATATTACAAAAAATAGGCGTTTCGTTGCAAACTTTTCAATGAAATAACTCAAATATCCCAACTGGGCGGTGCTTTGGGCGGAATCAGTTTTTGATTGATGGCACTCACTAACCTGACAGGGAAAGTAAACTTCATCGCCATTTCGTCAATGTAAGACAGGTCGGTGCAGGGCTTGCGCATGGAAAACCGAACAGGCGGGCAATTGTGCAGACCTATGTAAATTTTTCGCCCGATAAATGACATGTAAATGTCTGCCCCTGTCGCTGCCTGAAAGTCTAAGAGTTGTTCCCGTAAATCTTCCGTGATGGTTTGCTGGGCATAGCGGGTGTTTTCACAATAAACGGAAAATTCATTTTCAAATGCTTCATCGAACAACTTGGCGGCAGTACCTCTGAACATGCTGTGCCGTCTGATTTGTTTGCCAATCAGCCCTAATTTTTTTTGCAGGCGGTTGGGTACTATCACAATCGGCGGGTTGTAGTCGCCAAAAGCGCTGAAAACATAGAACATACCGTCAAACACGGCTATCTCCCCGACGGCATCACCTACGTAGGCCTCTATTTCCGAGTACAGGAAGGTGGATTCAAGCGTGCCGCCTTTAACGGCATTGGCACCACCAAAACTGGAAGGAAAATGTAAAAACAACTTACTGTCCTGAAAATACTTAAAAGCGACATGCCGCGCAGGTTCGAACATGGGCGGCAGCGGCAGCATTACGGGTACAAGCGATTTAAAGAGTTGGTCTTTTAATTCCAGTGCCAGCGCTTTGTCGGTAAAAAGTCTGTTGTACATCTGCGAGGCAACTATTGCTGCCAGTGCAGAGGAAATCACGATGTAATAAAATGGTTGTTTAAAAATGATGATAACGGACAAGTGCGTCGCCAGAAATACCACCAAAAAAATGAGCGTGTATTTGATGAACGCAAAAGCACGCTTGCGCCTTTCCTCCAACGGTTCGAGCAAAGGCACAATCGTACCGGCGCGGCTTAGAATGTCTTCTTGGGAAGGAATCAAAGTAATCCTGAAAATTTAAACAGCTCTCATACCGCCGTCAATGCGGTGCTCTGTTCCTGTGATGTAGCGGCTGTCATCACTAAGCAAAAACATGGCTAAGCGAGCAACTTCTTCTGCCGTTCCGTAGCGGCGCATGGGAATCGCATGTTCCAGCCGTTCTTTTCCTTTGGCTGCATCTTTGGGGCTGAGTGCCTGTTCCAGCATACGCACCATATCGGTTTCAATCGGGCCGGGGTGGATGGTGTTCACGCGCACACCATAGCGGGCTGCCTCTATGGCCGCTGATTTGGCAAGCCCGATAACAGCGTGCTTGCTTGCCGAATAGGCTGCGCCTTTGGGCATACCTGCCAAACCGGCTACCGAAGAAGTAATGACGATGCTGCCGCCTTGTTTCATGAGTGCCGGCATGGCAACCTGCATGGTGTAAAGTACGCCCATAAGGTTGATGTCTATTACCGAAGCAAAATCTTGCGCCGGATACTCCCAGAAATTGTATGAATGGCCGCCAATACCCGCGTTACAGAAAACGCCGTCTATTTTGCCGAAAGTTTCCAGCACTTCATCGGCAATTGCTTGAATCTCATCTTTTTGGGTAACGTTGGCTTTGGCGTAAAGTGCGTTATCGGTGCCGAGGCGGTGCATGGCATCTCTGAGGTTGTCGGCATTAATATCGGTGAGAGCTACCTGCGCGCCTTCTGCCAGAAGAAGTTCGGCAGTTGCCAAACCTATGCCGCGCGCCGCACCTGTAATAAGGATGGTTTTATTTTTCATTCGGTCCATGTCCGTGTCCTGTTTTTTTATGGAAATGAAAGATAGAACGGAATGGACAATTATAAGCTATTGCCCTCTGATTTTCTTTTTCAGTTCGGCAATTTTTTTGAGTTTGAGTTGTTTGAGGCGAAGTTCTTGCTCCTCTATCCAGCGTATTTCGTTGTACTTCCCGTCCGGATGTATGTCGCTGTAATATTGGTATTCAACACCAAAGTTGGCAAACTCGTCTTTGAGGGCATCTTCTATCAAAACAAAATTTTCAAATACGTTTCGTTTGAGTTCCGCGATATCGTTGCGTTCCTGCATTATCATGGCTTCTAATTGCGCCAGTTGCTTCATGTCCGACTCGCTGACGGTCTTTGCTTTGGCAAGACTTTTCGGAGAGGCGTAACCGACAAAAAGTGCCTCACCTTTGGCGCTGGCCGTTGGTTGGGCGGCCGTATTATCCAACTCACCAATAATAGATTCCTGTTCGGCAATCGATTGAATATAGAGTTCTTGCCGAATGCGTGCAATATTCTCTTTCTCCTTAGGGGTCATGGCCTTCCATGTTTTCCCTGTATATTTTACCCAAAGGGACGAGTCGTTAGGGTTAGCCTTGATTTTTTTCCATAAATCAGGCTTTTTGTAAGGGTCATCTTTGGTAAAATCAACCTGAGGTTGTGCATAAACGCTGCCAATTGCTGCCAAAAGAAGCAACAGAGAGAGCAACAGCAACTTTTTGTACAGGTTCATCACAAATTCAAAAGTTTAAAATGCAATCGTTTGGGGCAAGTGTTACAAATCGAGCTAAACTAATCAGACTCAAATTTATTACCAAACTTATAACGGTGATTATCAGGCAGGGAACAAATTTGAGAACGGCAGTTGAGTATCTGCTCTATTCTACGCTTAAAAACAGAAATGGGTGGCTAATTATTGTGTGAAAATGCCGATTTAGACAAATTTTTTTCGTCCCTACGTTGTTAAGGGTTTGTTTCTTATATGGTTCGTATAATTTTTTGCACTTTTCCTTGATGAGCTTTCAATCCGCAGCGGAACGGCGTATCTTGTAACCCTATTCAACTACCTGCTGTTCACTATTAGCTACTACGGCTATGCGAAAGATTTTCAACTGGTTCAATATCGGAGGTACGGTATTTATCTTCCTTGTGATATGGCTGCTGCAACAAATTGCCGTCAGTTTGGACTTTTTGAACGTATTTGAGGAAGTGCTCAACGATTACAGCGTTACAGACCTCGCCTTTTCCGACCTGAGAAACCCTCCGGAGGCCGATACAACCATAGTTGTAGTAAATATCGGCAATCTGAGCCGCGAGGGCATTGCCGAGGAACTTTCCATTATTAACCGCTATCAGCCACGGGTTGTAGGGATAGACGTAGAATTTACCAAAGCAAAAGAAGAACCTGTTGATTCTTTGTTGGAGGCTGTATTTGCACAAACAAAAAATTTGGTGCTTTGGAGCAAAGTAGAAGGCGGCCGACGGCAAGAAGATGGCACGGTTGTATGGGATACGCTTCGGAAAGTACTCCCCCGATTTGCACGCCATGCACACACGGGTTATACCAATGCGCTGACAGAGGGCGACAGCCAGTTTGAATCGTGGCGCGAGACCACTGCCGCCGAGAAAATAGCCGACGGCACTACCGAATACAGCTTTGCGACACAAATAGCAATGCTGTACGATTCGGCAAAGGCGCAAAAGTTCATCAATCGCCGCAACGAATATGAGATTATCAATTATCGGGGCAATGTTCCCGATAAGTTTCATGCACTGGACGTAAGCGATGTTTTTGAAGAAAATTTTACTCCCGATTTGCTGAAAGATAAAATCGTGATTATGTGCTACATGGGCGGTGAATATACCAATACAACATGGGATGCCGATAAATATTACACGCCCTTGAACAGCAAGCAAATCGGTCGCAACCCTCCCGATATGTACGGAGGGGTAGCCCATGCCAACATCGTATCTATGATTCTACACGAAAACTACATTGACGAAGCCCCCGAATGGTTGGCCTATGTGCTGGCCGTAGCCCTTTGTTTGCTTAATGTTGCTGCTTTTGCTGCCATTAACGAACACTCTTTCTGGGGGCTGTGGTACGATATTGTTTCCAAGCTCATTCAGTTGCTGGAAGTTGTTCTGTTGGTTTATATCTTATTGTTGGTGTTCATCAATTACAGCCTCAAACTGGATTTTACGGCTACCATTGCGGTAGTGCTGCTTTCCGGCGACATCTTCGAAATCTACAACGCATTGATTGGAAATATTTTTGCTGCTAAAAAAGCTGAATGATATCCTCAACTTTCCCGCACTAATTCCGTTAAATTTTTACAGCACAACTTTCAGATACATATGAACTATCGAAGTAGCATTAAGGCAGGTTTCTTTTTATTCTTCTTTTGCACATGCAGTGTGTTTGCGCAGGATTATGCGTTTAAAGTATTGGCCAGCAAGGGCAATAATACCATAGACGGGCAGACTGTTAAAGTAGGTGCAAAAATTTCCGATAACCAGACCATTAAAGTTTCGGAAGGTGCTTATTTAAGTCTGGCGCATCATTCGGGTAAAGCCATAGAAGTTGCCGCCGGTTCGTACAAGGCAAAAGACCTGAGCAGCAAAATCGGGCAGAATACTTCCATGACAAGTAAGTATGCCAAGTTTGTAGTGAATGAGCTTACGCAGGATGAACAATCAGTAGCTGCCGCACGCAACCGATTTCAGCACATGAATAAGACCGGTTCGGTAGAGCGCGATTTAAGCGTGTCATCGGTAAAAGTATGGTTGCCGCTTAACTCAATGATTATAGGAGAACAACTACTGCTTAAATGGTCTGATGCCAAAGCCGATGACCCAGCTACCGCCTATCAGGTGCAAATTTCCGATTTGAGCGACCAAGTTCTTTTCAGCAGCCAAACCAAAGAGCGGCAACTGTTAGTGAACTTGACAGCGGAGCAACTGGTCGGTCAGCCTCACTTCATTGTAAAAGTATTGCCGATAGATGCGGCTTCAGGCAAGTTGAAAATTGCGCCCGAGCAGATAGACGGTAGCATACTGATTAAACCCGAAGGCACTGCCTTGACGGAACTTTCCAAAGAACTGGCAGACATACGCAAAGAGTTTGGCAATACCTCCGCCATCGGTAAATTGGCCGAAGCTAATTTCTTTGAAGAAAAAGGATTGATTGCGGATGCAGTCGCTGCATATGAAACTGCCATTAAAATATCCGGCAATGCACCGCAGTATCAGGAACTCTACACGGCATTTTTGGTGCGCAATGCCTTTCAGGCCATTAATACGGCAAATTTGAATAAATAGCAACTATTTGAAAATCAATAACAAGGTGCATCCCCGCAAAAGGTGCACCTTATTTTTTTAAAAAAATTTCAAGGAAGGTATTGCATGATATTTTGCGGCATACTACTTTTGCATCACGATTAAGCCTTTGTAGCTCAGCTGGTAGAGCAACTGACTTGTAATCAGTAGGTCGGGGGTTCGAATCCCTCCGGGGGCTCTTAATCAACGAAACCTGTTTAGAAATAATTCTAAGCAGGTTTTTTGTTTTATTCGCCTCAACAACCAAAATAAACCCTGACGGCATGATATTCGGTCAGGGTTTTATTTTTCATGCGCTTATACGGAAGCGCGCAAGATTCTGCAAAAAATGTTTTGTGTAAATTATTGAAAAACAAGTATTTAAACCTGACAAGCCTACAAGGCCTGTCAGGTTTGCGTATATCTATACTAAGTGATGCGCCAGCAAATATTCAGCGATTTGCACGGCATTTGTTGCTGCTCCTTTGCGTAAATTATCAGCTACAATCCACATATTCAGCGTATTGGGCTGGCTTTCATCGCGGCGTATCCGACCTACGAAGGTGTCGTCTTTGCCGTGCGAAATAATCGGCATTGGATAAACATTGTTTTTGGGGTCATCCATTACGACTACACCCGGTGCATGGCTGAGGATTTGTCGTACTTCTTCCAAATCAAAATCATTGGCAAACTCAACATTGACCGATTCGGAGTGGCCGCCGATGGTAGGTACGCGCACGGTAGTAGCCGTTACGCGGATGCTGTCATCGCCCATAATTTTTTTGGTTTCATTGACCATTTTCATCTCCTCTTTGGTGTAGCCGTTATCCAGAAATACATCAATATGAGGCAGAATATTTAAATCTATCGGATGCGGATAGGCTTTGGGGCCGTCTATGCCGGCGCGCTCGTTCATCAATTGGTCAACGGCTTTCTTGCCGGTGCCTGTAACGGACTGGTAGGTGCTCACTACTACGCGCTTTACACCGTAGCGCTTGTGCAGCGGGTTGAGCACTACTACCATTTGAATGGTAGAGCAGTTGGGGTTAGCAATAATCTTATCGTCTTTGGTAAGCGTATGGGCGTTAATCTCAGGCACAATGAGCTTTTTGGAAGGATCCATACGCCAAGCAGAGGAATTATCAATCACGGTGATGCCTGCTTCGGCAAATCGGGGGGCATGTTGCAACGAAGTGCCGCCGCCTGCCGAAAAGATGGCAATTTGAGGGCGCATGGCAATGGCATCGTCCATGCTGCGAACGGTATATGCCTTACCCTTAAAAGTAACTTCGGAACCTACGGATTTTTCGGAAGCTACCGGGATGAGCTCATCTACCGGGAATTGGCGCTCTGCCAATACTTTTAGAATTTCGCCGCCAACCAGTCCGGTTGCGCCTACTACTGCAACTTTCATTCGTTTTACGATTTTTTTATTACTACGTGCGCAAGTTACTATACCCTTGTGAAAACCCGTAACTTAGCCGTAACTTTACACTGCTGCTAACAGGGTACTCTTATGGATAATCGCAAAAAAATATTGTTGCTAATGTCGGCTGTTTTTATGGGTGTGCTGGTTTATTTTACCATAGATATTATGTCGCGAACAACCCCGCCGTGGATGCGGAAGAAAAAACAGGCAGATTCGCTGCTTTCTCCGACAGTAACGGACTCTGTGATTGTTTTTGTTGATACGCTTTACGGGGAGTATAAAGTGCCGGCGGGGCAGGCACTTAGTCAGATTGCCGAACTGTTCCATTTTTCAATGGACTCCATTATGTTGGTCAATGGTCTTACTTCCGACCGGATTCGGGAGGGGCAAAAGTTAAAAGTGCGTATCCGCGCCCGCCATCAGATTAAAGCCGGCGAAGTAGCAGGCAAGGTTGCTATTCGCTATGGCATCAGCGAACAGGCGTTGCTGAAAGCCAACAACATAACCAATCCGGCCAGAGAATTCAGGGAAGGGCGCGTTATTCTTATTCCAAGACCTTAGCAGGTATGCCGCTGCTCGAGTTTTCGCCGAATGGCATCTACTGCCCGCAAGGGGATTTCTACATAGACCCGTGGAAACCCGTAAGAACGGCATTAATTACACATGCGCACTCCGACCATGCCCGATGGGGCAGCAGTTTTTATTTGGCACACAAACGCTCCGAAGCAGTATTGCGCCTGCGGCTGGGGCAGGATATTTCGCTGACAACCGTTGAATTTGGCCAAAAACTGACCAAAAACGGGGTGGAAGTATCTTTCCATCCGGCAGGGCATATCATAGGCTCTGCGCAGATTCGGGTGGCATATCGCGGAGAGGTTTGGGTAGTTTCAGGCGATTACAAAACCCGCGATGACGGCATTAGTGGCGCATTTGAGCCTGTGCGCTGCCACACCTTTATTACCGAATCTACTTTCGGCCTGCCTGTGTTTAAGTGGAAACCGCAGCAGGAAGTTTACGAAGCCATCAATCGGTGGTGGCAGCAAAACCGCAGCGAAGGTCGCGTAAGCGTGCTTTGCGGTTACGCTCTTGGCAAGGCACAGCGACTGATGCACGGGCTGGATGCTTCTATCGGGCGCATATATGCACATGGGGCGATTGCCAACACGAATGAGGTGCTGGAAAGTGCAGGGCTTAAACTGCCGCCATGGCAGCGCGTGGAAACTGTCGGCAACAAGAAGGATTTTGAAGGCAGTATTGTCATTGCGCCGCCTTCGGCTATTCATACGCCATGGATGCGTCGTTTTCAGCCTTACACCACGGCGGTAGCCTCCGGATGGATGCAACTGCGCGGCAATAAGCGCCGCGAAGCCATAGACCGCGGTTTTGTGCTTTCTGACCATGCCGACTGGGACGAGCTGCTCAGTGCAATAGAAGCCACCGGAGCCGAGCGGGTATTGGTTACGCACGGCTACACACACATTTTCAGCAGATACCTGCGCGAAGAAGGAATGGATGCGCAAGCTGTGGAAACCCTGTTTGAAGGGGAACAAATGACGGCAGAGGCAGAATAAACCCTTGTTGCAGCCT